>JAIPGF010000055.1 GCA_021736205.1 Candidatus Izemoplasma sp. | reverse complement strand
TGGTTAAAAAAGGAACAACCTCACGGTTGTTCCCCAGTCCCAAGGTATAGCTAATTATATTTATCATTTTTTAGGTTTTTTTCGATATATAATATATATATATAGTTAGATAATATATAGCAATATACAAAATGGTTATTTTATGAAACAAAAAATTAATAATATATTATGTGAAAAATCTAAATCTGATGCATCAGTTCATTCAATTGAAAATTATTTTAAAAAATATGATTATAATTTATATTTAGAAATAACTAATTTATTTAATGATTATAATCTTCGATTTTGTGAAAAGATTTATTGGATTTTGAATGATATATCTATACCACCTAAATGTCTTCATTGTAATAAGTTATTAAAGATGACTAAATTTCAATCAGGATATGGCATTTTTTGTTCTAAGAAATGCCGTTTTCATAACAATACATATGTGAATTATAATAATATATCATTATATGAATATGATTGTTCAATTGATTTAAAACAACAATTAACTAAATTATTAAGAACTGATGGCAAAATTAATTCATGTATATTAAGACAGAGAGCTTATTTAAATTCTTCTTTAAATAAAAAGATTATATCTGAAACTGCATTTCTTTCTGATAATGCAACTTATTCAGAAAGATTTTATTGCATTAATAATGATATTAAATCATTACAATCATGTTCTATATGTGGAAATGTATTAAAATTCAGTAAACAACGCAATGAATATTTATATGCATGTTCGGTTAGTTGTATCAGAAAAATTCGTATGTGGAAATCATCTTCGGATAATAAAAAGAAGACAACTGAAGAAATATATAAATCTTTTGAAGAATATTATCATAATAATAATTATGTTAATATATCAATTGAAGATATATTAAAATTTATTAATGATAGATGTGAAAAAACCAATAATGGTATTTCACATGCTTTCAGTGATACTAAAATATTAAATGAAAATAAAGATATTATCTGTAATATTATTAAGTTAACAGAATATATTAAATTTGAAACAGTTCGCAATGATCTTAATATTTCCCAAAGATTTTATCATATTATAAATAAATTATCACATAGACAATTATGTAAATGTGGAAATGAATTATATTATAGAGATTTTAGAAATGGTTATTTAAATAATTGTAAGAGATGTGGATTTATGATTGGAGGTTCAAATAGAGCTAAAAATCATATTGAAAGAATTAAAACAATAATTTCTAAACGTTATATAATTCATGAAATACCCAATCAATTAAATAGTGGATATTTCACATTAGAATGTAATAAATGTAATCATATTGACAGATATGAATTGAATAGTGGACGTGCATTCAAATATATTCATTGTAAGAATTGTGAATCATATTGTCAAACACAGCGAGAAATATATAATATTGTGAAGCAAAGGTGTCCAGATGCAATATTCAATGACCGTTCATTAGGATTTGAAATTGATATTTATATTCCTTCTAAGAAGATTGGTATAGAATATCATGGATTATATTGGCACAGGGAAAGTGATAGAATTGATAAAAATTATCATAAGAATAAGTATTTAAAATGTAAAGAACATAATATTCGTTTAATTCAGATATTTGAAGATGAATGGATGACTAAATCAGATATAGTAATAAATCGTTTAAAATATATATTAGGAGTAACTAATAATTATAAATTACATGCAAGAAAATGTGAAATAAGAGAGATTAATAATACATTAAAAGATAAATTTTTAGAGAAATATCATATACAAGGAAAGGATAAGTCTTCTATACGTTTAGGAGCATTTTATAAGAATAGATTAATTGCTATAATGACATTTGGTAACACAAGAAAGGCATTAGGACATAAATCTAATGTCAATGAATATGAATTAATTAGATTTGCAACTATAGCTCATTTTAATATAAATGGTATAGGTTCTAAATTATTTCAATATTTCATAAAGAGATATAATCCATCAGTTATAATAAGTTTTTCAGATATTAGATGGAATACGGGGAAATTTTATGAGATTATTGGAATGAAATTAGATCATATTTCTAAACCTAATTATTGGTATTTCAATAAACAGAACATGTTTAAACGATATCACCGATTTAATTTCAGAAAACAACTTCTTAAATATAAGTTAAATAATTATAATAATGATTTAACTGAATGGCAAAATATGCAATTAAACGGATATTATAGAATTTGGGATTGTGGTAATTTAGTATTCAAATGGATGAAATAAAAAAGAGGTCAATTTTCATTGACCTCTTTCTATTAAATTAGATTAGAATTAGAGAGCTTCTTCAAAACTCCCACCTGTACGAAGAGCTACGAAATCAACAATTATGAATTCGGCTGTACGAACAGGTTTTAGTAATACTGCTACTCTTAATTCGTTATTATCTACAACTGTGCTATCATTATTGCTTGAATCACAGACTAGCTTATAGTCATATAATCCACCTTTTGATTTAATAGCAGCGAATGTAGGTTCGATTGTAGCGATTAATCTTCTTCTTGTGAACTCATTATTGGGTTCATAGACGAAATAGCGAGCAATCTGATATACATAACGTTCAAGTCTAAGGAATAGACGACGAACATTAATTCTATCAAAAGCTGAAGGTTTAACTTGAGCAGTTCTCTGACCTTCAAGAACTATACCTTCAGCAGGATACTGAATGGCGTAATTAAATGCTTTAGGATAGATAATATCAGCTTCTTTCTGTTTAGGATTAAAAGCTAAATCAAATACTTCAGTCATGATACCACGATTTAAGCCAGCGGGAGCATCCCAGATTTCAGCTACGACATCATTTCTAGCATATATACCAGCGGCTTTGCAACTTTCAGGAATCCAGAAAGAATTACCGGAAGCGGCATCAGTTTTCTTTAACCAATCTAAATAAGGAGCGGATAAATAACTTGAATTTAATCCACTGCAATATTTTAGAGCTGGGATAATAGTATTACCGATGGTATTTTCGGGAGCAGTTTTACGAATTTTCTTTTGATTACCTTCAAGAACTAAATTACGAGGACCGTCAACAATACCCATACAATCCTTACGTACATTACGGCAGAAGTTATCAATAGAACTGCAAACAGCTCTCCAATTTTCAGTATCAGTACTTGAAGTGATACCAAGACCCTGATAGGGATCATTATTTACTGGATCAAACACAGAAGCAGTACCTTTGCAGAATTCAGCAATAGTTGATAATCCTGCATCAACTACTACATCAAGCTGACGTTCATTTATATTAGATACCTTTTCCATTACAATTTCCATATGAGTAACTACAGAGTCACCATCAATTAATTTTACTGAATCTGCATCAGAGAAACTCATTAATGATATATCTTGAGGTTTAACATATAAACAAGTTCCATCAGTTACATCAGATAATGGATGGGAAGTATTATTAGTAGCATACCAATTAATATATTTAGAATTACGATTGATAATATCACCAATATATACTGAGTTACCTGATGCTAAATCTTTAGCATCTGTTTTGACAGAACCTGCGAATACTTCTTGAACAGAAATATCAAGATTACCTTGCTGATTAGAATTGGATATAGTTTTAGAAACTACTACAGTAATCCAATTTAAATATTCATCACTTACATCAGCACCATTATTAACAAATTCCATTGTGGGGAAATATGTGCAGATTTCTTCACTGAATGAAGTACTTGCATATGTTCCAGATAATTCTGCATTAAAGATGGAAGCTGATAATTCAGTATTAGCCTTAACTACATCAAAAGAATCTGAATCAGACTCACTGATAATACGTTGAACTAACATACCACGAATTGGGTCAATTACTGAAATAAATATACCTTCATCATCTTTAGGACCACTTACAGTAGATTTATTTTCATTAACTATAACGAATTCTGCACTTGCAGGAACACCTGACCAACCGCCACCAGCTTTAAGCGTATCATAATCAGAATTTGAAATATCACTTGCTGAACCTACTTGAATTTCCATGAATTCATCAATTGTAGTAGAATTCTGTAAATCTAATAATGCGGGAGCGGTACTTGCATCAAACTCAATATTTGAACTTAATGCCTGAATGCCTGATAAGGATAAAGGTATAGCACCAGCAATATCTACATTAAGAGGAATATATTTATAATACTGATCCATAGTATTTGAATATGGTAATTTTGAAGCGATTAAATTACCCTTTTCATTAATAATTTCTCTACAAGTATGATAGAAATATCTTTCAGCTTCGTTTGTTGGGGTTCCGAACTGAGTTTCAAGGTCAGAAACTGATACTATATCAACTGGGTTATAAATTTCACCTTTTGGTGCATAACCCATTACAAGAAATGCAGTTCCAACGATTGCCGGAGATGTTTGGGATTTATCAATTTCATTGATTTGAACACCTGGGCTATTTATTTGTCTAGTGGGCATATAAAATACTCCTAATATAAAGATTAATACGTTATATTTATTTATCAAAAATCATACATTTTATTTAATAAATATATTATTTTTTTATTAAATGAGTAGATTTATCCATAGATGTTTTGGAAATTTCATCTGAAGAATGCCAAATTAACTGATATCCCTCCGATGTTAAAAATTTTCCTTCTAATATTATTTTATTTAAATGTATTTTATAATGACAAGAAGGACAAATATTAGTGATATTAAATTTATCATTAAAATTTTTAATTTTTCTACCTTCAATGTGATGTTCTTCTAGAAAATCAATTTCACCGCAACATTCACATTTTCTTTTTCCAGATATATTATATTTTTTATTATTTTTATGATTCATATATAAACATAATTAAATATTTTAATTTGAACCTCCCCATGCCTAAAGGCAGGGGATTCCTGACGGCGGCGTAACGCCGCCTCCTCGTGGCTCGTTCCGAGCCCGGTCTTAAGCACTACCTTGGCAGAGTTAATATCTCTGTCATGGTGTGTTCCACACACACTACATGTCCAAGACCTTACTGCAAGCCCACTCAAGCCTGTTGGTCCAGTTAAGGACCAACAGTTTGAGCAAGTCATGGTGGTAAATTTTGAATTTATTGGTTTAAAACTCCTGCCGCATACTTTGCTCTTGTAGGAAGTTTTGTTTATTAGATCTCCTAATTTTGCTTCTATAACTGATTTCCCAAAATGTTTTGCCATAGCTTTGAAATTATCGTCAGAATAATAAATAGTTTGATAATTTTCTACCAACCATCTTGAAATTTTGTGATTTCTATCATTTCTTCTATTTGTTTGTTTTTCTTGAAGTTTGGCAACTAATTTCTTTTTGTTACCTCTTTGAGCTTGAGCTAAACGCTTTGCTCCTTTTCTTAATTCTCTTGGATTTTCTATTTTTGTTCCATCTGACAAGGTTAATAAGGTTGAAAAACCTGGATCAATACCTATAGTTTTATTAGTTTCTTTAACTTTAAATTTGTTATCTGTATCAAGCCATAAGCATAAATACCATCCACTTGCTTTTTTAAGAATTCTTCCACACTTTATATTTGCATTAGGTATTTCTTGTTTGTGTAATCTAATCTTTCCTATTCCTGGAACACTAATTTTGTTGTCTTTTGGTTGTTTAAGTGGATCAGGAAAAGGAATGGAATTAAGTTTATTCCTTTGTCCCTTAAGTTTTGGTTTTTTTGCTAATTTCTTAAAACATCTTTGCCAAGCATTGTAGACTTGACTTAAAGTTCCTTGAATAGTATGAGAAGGTATATCTAATTTCTTTCCATGGTTTGCCAATAAATTTTGGAAAGTCTTTGGAGAAAAATATATATTATCCTTAGCGTTAAATTCTATTTTTTTTATTCCCCAATTATAAATTGAAGTAAGATTCCAAAGCCACTGATTTAGCTGGATTTCTTGCTTTTTGGTTAATTTAAGTTTTAAAGTTCTTACTATCATATCTTTATTATACCATACATTATAGCCAAAACAATTCTTATTGACAAACTACTTTACAAGTGCCCCGCCTAACCCCACGCCTAAAGGCGGGGGAATGCGGCGGGGAAGAATTTGTTCAATTATATTTATAAAATTATGTGAAAAAAATCAATCAATCCAAGTGATATGTGGTTTTTCGGGGAAGATTTTTAAATATATCGGAAAGAAATGGTTGATTATCATCTGGATCTTTTATAGGAGGAGTTGGGGATGTATCTGGTTTCTCTGGTTCAGAATCAGGAGGTTCTGGATTCAAAATCTTTTCTATTTCATATTCATGAGGTTTAATTGTACCAAAACTCATTAATGGATTTCCTTGAAATGATTTTACTCTTCCATAAAAAACGTTTTTATTTTCATCATTAATATCTTGATTATATGGAACTATATTAAGATGATAAACAAATAACCCAGGTTTAACTTCCACTTTAAATAAAAAATGTTTTCCTTTATTAGTGGATTTAACTATTTCATAGCTAATAACTTTTGCTTCATTTTGACCTTCAAGAAGAATACAATTAGATTTAATTTGCAGATAAAGATTTTTGATTAATTTTTGTTCTGATAATATCATAT
>JAIPGF010000017.1 GCA_021736205.1 Candidatus Izemoplasma sp. | reverse complement strand
CAAGGGGGCATTTCTAATGGTATGCCAATTGTATTCAAGACAGCCATTAAACCAACATCTTCTATTAAGAAAAAACAAAAGACTGTCAATATTAAAACCTTAAAAGAAATAGACTACCAATTAGAAGGCCGACACGATCCTTCAATTGTTCCGCGTGTTATTCATGTAATTAACGCACTAACAAGTTATGCCATTGTAGAATTGATTTCTAGAAAAGAGGGTTTAACATGGATGAAATAAATACATTAAGAAAGAAAATAAATCATATTGATGATCAACTAATGGCCTTGCTTGAAGAAAGGTTTAACTACACCAATCATATTGGGAAACTAAAACAACAAAATAACACTGCCATAGTTGCCAAAGACAGAGAAACATTTATTTTTAACAAGATACAAAAGTACACCCATTCTAGACATATTAAAAACATCTATAAATTCCTCATGGATGAAAGTAAAAAAGCCCAAAGGAATGTTTAACGATGTTTGGTCTTATAGGCATGACATTATCACATAGTTTTTCAAAAGAGATTCATGAGTCTATATCAACCATTAACTATAACTTAATTGAATTAGATCAATTAGATTTATTTTTCAAAAACAAGAAGTTTATAGGCGTTAATGTCACAATCCCCTATAAAGAAGATGTCATTCCTTACTTAGACGAGCTATCCCAAACCGCTAAGGAAATAGGTGTTGTGAATACCGTTATCAACTCAAATGGTGTATTAAAAGGCTTTAATACGGATTACTACGGTCTTAAAAAAATGTTAGATTACAACAACGTTTCCCTTTCAAATAAGAATATTGTTATACTGGGAAACGGCTCAACAAGTAAAACAATTAGCTATTTATGTGAAACACAAAACGCTAAGAACATCTATGTTCTTGCACGTAATCCAAAACAAAACGAATTTAAGTTTAAAGTTTTTGAAGACTTAAAAGATATTCATATTGTTTTTAACGCTACTCCGGTAGGAATGTATCCTAATAATTATCAACCACCACTTATTTCTTTAAACAATAACTCTGATATAGAAGTAGTTGTTGATGTGGTTTATAATCCGTTAAATACACGGTTACTATTAGAGGCCAAACAACATAACATTAAAGCCATTAATGGCTTACACATGTTAATTGAACAGGCTATTAAAGCAAATACGCTTTTTACAAACAAAACCCATGATTCTAATTTAGGCGTTTCTCTTTATACATCTTTAAACAAAAAAATGAGTAACTTTGTCTTTATAGGTATGCCGATGAGTGGTAAATCATTTTTAAGTGAAGTCATTGCAAAATTATATGATAAAAACTGGATTGAGATTGATGATTTAATCGAAGAACAAACAAACATATCAATTCCTGATATCTTTAAAACATTGGGAGAGACAGAATTTAGACATATTGAAAGTGACATTATATCAACCTATGCAAAACAAAATAATCAAGCCATTTCCTGTGGTGGAGGTGTTGTTTTAAATGACACAAACATGCACAAATTAAAACAAAATGGTCTGATAATATTTTTAGATGTTCCGTTATCTTTGTTAAAAAAAGCAAACCCAAAAAACAGACCTTTACTCAAAGATAAATCAAATCTGGAAAAACTATATAACGATCGGTATGAGTTATATAAACATTATGCAGATATTCAAATCAATAAAAATTCCTACAATGAAAAAGCAATATTAAGTAGAATAGAGGCGAAAATTGATGAATATTTTAGTGCTTAACGGTCCTAATTTAAATATGTTAGGAGTAAGAGAACCAGAAATATATGGTTCAAATACGTATGAAGATTTAGAACAATATATACAAGACATCGCAGAAGAACTTAAACTCAATGTCGATATCAAACAATCTAATTTAGAAGGAATACTAATTGATATACTTCATTATGCCCAAGATCATTATGATGGTATCATCCTTAATGGTGGTGCCTATACACACTATTCTTATGCCATACTTGATGCCATAAAGTCCATTAGTGTCCCTGTCATTGAAGTGCATCTTTCAGATACAACCAAAAGAGAAAAATTTAGACGTCGTTCTGTGATAAGACCTGCCTGCCTTACAACAATCCAAGGACACGGCTTTAAGAGTTATAAACTAGCTTTAGAAAGATTTAAACAAAAAGGAGAGTTAACACATGATAGTTAAACTGAAGAAAAATTCAACAAAGAACAAAATAAAGAAACTTAAGACTCACATTAAATCAAAGGGTTTTGAAATACACGATAGCATAGGAGACAGTGTCCATATATTTGGTGTTATAGGCGATACAGCAAGTTTTGATATAAGAAACCTCTATGCCTTTGATTGTGTTGAAAAAGTTATTAGAGTTCAAGAACCCTACAAAAAAGTAAATAGAAAGTTTAATCAAGAAGACACAATAATCGATGTTAATGGTGTTAAGATAGGTGGGGATAATTTAACAATTATGGCTGGTCCTTGTAGTGTTGAATCAGAAGAACAACTAGACATTATTGCCAAGTATGTTAAAAAATCTGGTGCTAAAATACTTAGAGGTGGTGCTTTTAAACCACGTACGAGTCCTTATTCCTTCCAAGGAATGGGAGAAGAAGGGTTAATACTACTACATAAGGTCGGCCAAAAATACAACTTACCAATTGTTTCTGAAATAATGGATAAAGATCATATTGAATTATTCAAAAAATATGTTGATATCTTTCAAGTTGGAGCACGCAATATGCAAAACTTTGCCTTATTAAAAGAACTGGGTAAAACCAACAAACCAGTTCTTTTAAAACGCGGTTTCTCTAATACCATTGAAGAATGGTTTATGAGTGCTGAATATATTATGTCAGAAGGGAATAAAAATGTCATACTTTGTGAACGTGGTATTAGAACATTTGAGCCGCTGACAAGAAACACATTAGATATTTCTACAATCCCCATTGTAAAGAAAATGAGTCATCTACCTGTTATTATTGATCCCTCACATGCTGCTGGAGTTTGGGATTTAGTTGAAAGTCTTTCTATGGGAAGTATTGCTGCTGGAGCAGATGGGTTAATTATTGAAGTTCATCATAAACCAGAAGAAGCATTTAGTGATGGTGCACAATCCCTAAAGCCGAAGAAGTTTGACTCGTTAGTTAAAAATGTAAAAACAATTGCAACAGCTGTTAATAAAAAGTTTTAAAAAAAGACCTCTATACTAGAAAAAATAGTATGGAGGTCTTTTTATTATGTTTATCCTTAAATTATTACATCATGTTTTTTAATACAACCGTCTGTGTGCGATCTGGACCAACACTGAATATAGCAAGATCAACGCCCGTTAATTGTTCTATTCTTTTTAGGTATTGCTTCGCATTTTTAGGAAGTTCTTCATACGACGTTACGTTTGTAATATCTTCGTTCCATCCAGGCATAGTTTCATATACGGGAACGCATTTTTTATAATCCGAAATGTTGGCAGGAATATAATCAATTGTTTTGTTGTCTAATTTATATGCAATACATATTTTTAACTCTTCAAGTCCGGTTAAAACATCTAACAGCATCACACTAAGTCCTGTAAGACCATTAACTCTTTTAGCATGTCGTAAGACAACAGTATCTAGCCAACCGATGCGTCTTGGTCTTCCGGTTGTTGTCCCGAACTCATTTCCGGAAGTTCTTATTTTTGTTGCCGTTTCATCTTCAAATTCAGTTACAAAATTTCCACTACCAACGCGCGTTGTATAAGCTTTAGTGATTCCCATGACATCTGTGATAGATTGTGGAGATAACCCTGTATTAAGTGGAACACCAGCTGCTGTAGGTGAACTAGAAGTTACAAAGGGGTATGTTCCGTGATCTAAACATAGTTGCGTTCCTTGTGCGCCCTCAAACAGAATTTTTTTATTGTTGTCTTTTGCTTTATTAAGCAATAACCCTGTATCTTTAACAAATGGTTTTATTTTTTTTGCAAATTCTTTATATTCCTCAAAAATCTCTTCAACACTATATTCTTTTTTACCAAATAACTTAAACAACTTATTATAGTAATTCAAGTTATCTTTTAATTTATCTTTAAATAACGTTTCATCTATAAATTCTCCAACTCTAATACCTATTCTTGAGGCTTTATCGGTATAGGTTGGACCAATTCCTTTTTTAGTTGTTCCGACTTTTTTTGAATCTTCTTTAAGTTCTTCAAATAACCCATCTAATACAATATGATAGGGGAGAATAATATGTGCTCTATTACTAATAACTAAATTAAAGTCGTTAACGGCTCCTTCTTGAAGCATTTCTAATTCTTCTACAAGTGCTTTAGGATTAATTACCATGCCGTTTCCTAAGACATTAACGGCATCTTTTCTGAAAATACCAGATGGGATTAAGTGTAATGCAAACTTTTTATTATTAAATTGTATTGTATGTCCAGCATTGTTGCCACCTTGAAATCTAACAATTAAATCTGCTTTTTCGGCTAAAAAGTCTGTTATTTTACCTTTTCCTTCATCTCCCCATTGGGTTCCTACAACTACGACACCTTTCATTTTTCTCCTCCATAATTCTTTACACTATGTCTAGAAATTAAACCTTAACAAACGCTTTTTTTCATAATCTCTAATGCAAAAATAAAAGGCAGACCACATCTTTAAAAACACATTATGGTCCACCTTGATTGATAATTCCATATGTATATTATCACTATCTTTTTTTATTGTCAATCCAAAATCAAATTATATTAAATTAAAAAATAATATGAGAAAAGACCTCAAAAAGTCTTTTCTCACATAGCTTGTAATAATTCAACAATATAAAATAAGTAATGTTTAGGTAATTTAAGTGTATCAATAAAGATTGAGAGCTGTTTATCTTTATAATTAAAGCGAATAAACTTGGAAATGCTACTAGCCTTTTCAAATAAATATTCCCCATTAATATTGTTAGAGGCCTCCTTTGAAAAGACAAATTTAACGGTGTTTTTAAGCGGTAATACTTTCTCAATGTCTTTTTCTATAGCGAGGTGTTCAAATAACTTTTCATACATATATAGTTTAATTTCTTTAGAGGGTAGTCCAAAGCGATCATTAAACTCTTCAAGTAACTGTGTTATATCTTCTTCAGATGTTATTTCAGATATTTTTTTGTGCATTTCTATTTTGATGTAGTCATTCTTTATATAGTTAGAATCAATATATTTATCTACATTCACTTTAATAGGCGATTTGTTTTTATCTGTTTCAGTTGGTTTTTCTTCTGTGGACTCATCTTGTCGCGTAGCAATTTCATCTTTTAACATATCTAAGAATAAATCTATTCCTACACTATCCATAAAGCCTGATTGTTCTGTCCCCAAAACATCTCCAGCACCACGAATAGATAAATCTCTCATCGCTATTTTAAACCCACTACCCAACTCTGTGAATTCTTTAATTACTTTAAGACGTTTAACGGCTTCATCATTCAATTGTTTGTGTTTCTGATAAAGTAAATAAGCATATGCAATCTTGTCACTTCGTCCAACACGACCTCGAATCTGATAAAGTTGGCTTAATCCTAAACGATCAGAATCATGAATTATTAGGGTATTCGCATTGGGGATATCTATTCCTGTTTCGATGATTGTTGTGCTTACTAAAACATCAAATTCCTTATCAATGAAAGCTTGAATCACTTCTTCTAATGCGAGACGAGACATTTTCCCATGCGCAAATACAACCTTTGCTTCTGGAACAAGTCTTTGAATTTGATTGGCTATAACTTCAATATCTCTTACACGGTTATAAAGATAAAAAACTTGTCCTTCTCTAGCCATTTCCCGTTGAATTGCATCTCTAGTGATAGATTGATTTCTTTCTAATACATATGTTTGAATTGGATATCTGTTTTTAGGAGGGGTTTCAAGAAGCGACATATCTTTGACACCCATAATTGACATTTGAAGCGTTCGTGGTATAGGAGTTGCGGATAACGATAAAACATCAATAGAAACTTTGTATTCTTTAATTTTTTCTTTGTGTTCAACACCAAAACGTTGTTCTTCATCGATAATTAATAATCCTAAGTCATTATATTTTACATCCTTTGATAAAATACGATGTGTTCCAATAATAATGTCTAAATCTCCTGTTCCTAGCTGTGTTAAAATGTGACGTTGGGTTGCTCTTGTAACAAACCTATTTAATAATCCTATTTTGATTCCGTATTTGTCAAAACGTTCTTTAAATGTATAAAAATGTTGTCGTGATAAAACTGTTGTAGGTGCTAAATAAGCAACTTGCTTATTGTCAAGTACCGCTTTAAATGCTGCTCTCATAGCAACTTCAGTCTTACCGTATCCTACATCACCACATAAAAGTCGATCCATGGGTCTTGGTTCTTCCATATCGGTTTTTATTTCTTCTATTGCTGTTAATTGATCTTCTGTTTCTTGATAAGGAAAATCATCTTCAAAATCACGTTGTAATTCTGATTCTGGACTAAATGCAAAACCTCTTGCTTCTTCTCTAGCTGCGTATAGTTTAATAAGTTTACCAGCAATGTTTTTTACTTTGTTTTTAACACGTTGTTTTGTTTTAGCCCACTTGGTACCCCCGAGTCGATGAATTTTTGGTCTAGCACCTTCAGATCCAACATATTTTTGTATTAGATTAATGTTTTCTACTGGAATATAAAGGGAATCATCCCCTTTATAAGCTAAATGGATATAATCATTCGTCATATCTCCAAGCGTCATTTGTTCTATCCCTAAAAAGCGTCCAATACCATGATCGTAATGAACAATCAAATCTCCTTTTTTGAGTTCTTTTATACTAGAAAGCTTTTTGGCGTCTTTTATGGTTGAACGATATTTTACTTTCTTTTTGGTTGATTGCTTATACAGATTGTTTTCTGTTAATAAAATGGTATTAATATCAAAAAATTCAAATGATAATGTATTGTCGCTCACAATTAAATTTAGACGTTTAGAAACGATATTATCGTTACTTCCTATAATATAATATGCTTGTTTATTATTTAGTAGATCAGTAAATTTCTTAAGCGCTCTTTGTGAGTGAAAAGACATAATAACAGTTGTGAACTTATCGTATTTTTTAATGTCTTTCATCAGCATGTGGATATTATTGTTATAAAGCGGTGTTTCTTTGGCTCTTATATCAATGTTATGTACTTGCTTTGTGTTTGCACCAAACACATCTAAATAAAGCGTTTTATCCCTATAAATGTGATGCATATTTTTTACCAATTCAAAGCCTATTTTAGGATAATCCCCTGTATTAGCATACCAGTCAGTAATATCTGTTATAACTGTTTCATAATTGTTTTTAATCTTTTTATAATCCCAAAAAATTACAAGATTGTTTTTTGTGTAGTCTGCAAGTGTCTCTGTTTCCTGATTTAATAAAGAGGCATATCGGCTTAAGTTATCAATCTCATCATGTAATTCTAACTTTAAAAGTTCTTCTTCAATACGCTTTTTAGCTTTATCGTTAAAACTTTCTGTTGCTAATTTATCCTCAATAATTGATTTAATTTCATTAAACTCTTTCTCATCATAAAAGAACTCGTACATTGGTAGTATTTCTAACTGTTCTGTTCGTAATTTAGATCGTTGAGAATCTATATCAAAGAACCTAAGTGTTTCCACTTCATCATCAAAAAACTCAATTCTAACAGGGTGAACTTCACTTAATGGATAAATATCTAATATACTTCCTCTTAGACTAAATTCTCCTTGTTTCGTGACTGTTTCAGTTCGGGTATATCCATAAGAAACCAATGTTTCTAATAGTTTGTCTAAATCAACTATACTTCCTTCTTTTAACCTAATGATAGCCGTTTCCCACTTTTTAATGGGAGGTAAACTTTTAATATACCCTGTGGTGTTTGTAACAATAATCATTTTCTCATTGTCAATAATATTTTTGATGGTATTAATGCGTTCTAATTTAAATTCTTTACTCATCGCAAGCATTTCTGTGGTCATAAATTCATCTTGGGGAAAGAAGGATACCTTATTGTCATCAAAAATATTAGAAAGTTTATCGAAAACTTTTTGTGCATTATAAATGTTGGGTGTTACAATAACAACACTATGATTTACTTCCTTAAAAATAGAATACACAGCTAAAAGACTAATATCATCATTGGTATTAGTTATGTGTATTTCATCTTTTTTGTCATATGTTTTTAAGATATTCTTAAAAAACGAGGTGTTTGATATATAATCATAAATTTTGTTCATTGTATCACTCCACGTACTTAAGGCGAATCTCATAAGAGATCCGCAATTTAATACTTCCATAATACCACATAGAAAAAGTCTAATCAATTCTTACAATTATTTTTTGTTAAAAACAAAAGCCCTTTTTTAAGGGCTTAATTGTATTTTGTCATCATAGTGTTGAATGCTATATTATGATGAAAATCATCAATAATATCTTTGGATGTTTTTATTGCTGGGAGTAATTCATCAAATTCACTTTTTGTTATGTTGCTTAAGACATAGTTACTTGTTTCCATTTCGTCATCATTTCCTATACCTATTCTTAAACGTTTAAATTCGCTTGTGTTAATGTATTCAATAATAGATTTTACACCATTATGTCCTCCAGCTCTTCCTTTTGAGCGAAGTCTGAGTTTACCAAGTGGTAAATCTAAATCATCGTAAATAATTAAAATATCATCTGCATCAATATCAAAGTAATCCATCATCTTGCGAACACTTATTCCTGATTTATTCATATAAGTGAGTGGTTTTAAAAATATCGTATCTCCATCTTTAATGTACTCGCCATTAAATTTTGATGATTTTTGATAAGATAATGCGCTTTTACTAATATAATTATCTAAACACATAAATCCCATATTATGTTTAGTGTCTTTATACTTTTTTCCTGGATTTCCGAGTCCAACAATTAACTTCATATTATTTCCTTGTTGGAATTATAACGACTTTACGAGCTTTTCCTTGTCCTTCACTTTCAGTTCTAACATCACGCCATTCCGCTAATTTAGTATGGATAATACGTCTTTCATATGCATTCATTGGATCTAATTTAGCCTTTATTTTACTTCTGGCAACTTTTTTAGCTGTTTTGGTAGCAATAATTTCTAGTTGTTTTTTTCGATTTGCTTTATATCCACCAATATCAACTAAAACAATTTTACGTTCATCGGAAAATGAATTAATAAGGTTACGAATATAGTATTGAATATGTTCAAGTGTTTTGCCACCTTTTCCAATCAAAATTGCATTCTCATTTGTTTGTATATCATATCTTATTTCGTTTCCGTTGCGCTTTTTCATTTCAATTGATGCGTCAATTTGCATTGTTTCAAACATCGTAGTTAACATTTCAAATCCAAACTCTCCCGGATCGACATTAACTGTTGCTTCGACAATATAAGATTTGATGATTAACCCTTTTTTCTCGACAACTTCGATATCTATATATTTGGGTTGTAAACGCAATTGTTTAGATGCATACTCTAATGCATCATCTAGTTTTTTAATTTCAAACTTCATTCGTTTCACAATATCACCTCTATATCGTGCTATTCATTTCTTGATGTTTTTTAATGTTCTGCTTTCTATTAACATATGTTTGTACGAATTGGAAGGCATTACCTACGATCCAATAAAGTGCAATTCCAGCGTTTGTTGCAGCGATACTCACAAGCATAATTACCATAAAGTATGACATATATTTCATTTGTGATTGTGATTTATTTGCTTGTTCTGTATCAAACTTTTTATTGTTTAAGTAATCTGGTGTTTGCATACTAAATCTTTGATAAAAGAACATTAAAATACCAACGATTGCAGGTAAAATATAATACGGATCTGGGTCTCCTAAGTTAACCCATAAAAAATTCATATCTAAATCGAAATTAATTCCGTTAACAAACCCATCTGTTAATGGGATTCGTCTTACAACTTGGTACATCGCAATAAAGATTGGCATTTGCAAGAAAGGTAACAGACAGCCTAATGGATTAATATTATATTTCTTATACACTTCCATCGTCTCTTGTTGTTGTTTCTTTTGAGACGCCTCATCTTTACGTCCTTTGTATTTTTCTTGAATTTTGTTTAATTCAGGTTGTGCTTGTTTCATATTCATTGTCATCGCATTACTTTTAGCATAAATTGGCCAACCAATTGATCGAACAATCAATGTCACCACAATGAGTCCAACAAAGTATTTGCCGTCAGCTTTATTGCTTATCCAAGCTGTCAATTCGGCAATTCTTGTTACGATCCACTGTACCCAACCGACGCCACCTTCAACACCAATTGGAGATTCATACATTGTTCTAGCACCACCACAGGCAGACAATGTTAAAACTAAAAACAACATAATAACAAGTAATGATATTCTTGTTGATTTCTTCATGTTTTCACCTCAAAATTTTTAATCTTTTCATTAAATTTTCAATTTGAATTTTTATCTGACTAAATTCTAATTCTTTAGCATTGTTCTTAATAACAATAAAAATATCAAATTCTTGTTTGATATCAAGTTTAGAAACAATCGCTCGAACTTGACGTTTTATTTTATTTCTTTTCACTGCTGTTCCATATTTTTTATTAACGCTAACAGCATAACGAAAGTGCGGAATGTCATGGTTTTTTAATTTATAGATTAAAAAGTTTTTATTTCCCACACGTTTCTTATGATGAATAATGTTAATTATATCATCATTCTTTTTGACTCGATATTCTTTTTTCATAAAAACCACCTACCAACAATAAAAAAATCACCGAAAAAGGTATATTATACTTTTTCAAGTGATTTCAGGTATATTATATAATATAATTATTTAATTGGTGTTAATATTACTTTTTGTCAGATACGGTTAATTTTTTACGTCCTTTTTTTCTACGACGTTTTAAAATATTGCGTCCACTCGCTGATTTCTTTCTTGCAAAGAAACCATGTTTTTTTGCTCTTTTTCTCTTGTTTGGTTGATACGTTCTTTTTGGCATGAATCAACACCTCCTAAAATTCTCTTAAAACCATGCGTAACAATTATATAAATTATTAGTTTAACTGTCAACAATAAAAGAAAAAAATATTTTCAAGTGATAAATTTAAAAAGTTTTCCACAAGTTAAAACGGCTTATTTATTTGTTTTTAACATCCCCCACTGTGGAAATGTGTAAAAAAAGAAAACCTATTTTGTGGAATTGTGGAAAATATGACTTAACCCCTAAACAAAGATATCTATTATTAACAAAGATATGTAGAAAATGATGTGGACTGAAAAAGTTTTCCACATTTGTTATGGATAAAAAACAATTCTTTTCCATATTTTTATATGATATATTGTTTATGTGAGAAGTAGGGTGATTACATTGACGAGATACAATGAAATATGGCATGAAATTAAACAAAAGTTAGAAGAAAACTTTGATGATGTTGTTTTTGAAGAAATTTTTGAACCTGTAGATGATGTTTTTAAAGTTTCAAATAGTTATATCTATTTAATCGCACCAAACGACTTTATTAAGAAACGAATAGAAATGCTTTATCTTAATAAATTAAATAGATATCTAGAACAATATTTTGAAAAACTTCATAAGTTTAAAATTATCACAAAAGAAAAAGCAACAGAAGAGTTGGCAAATCAAAAAGAATTTTCAGTAAATGAACCTGAAAATAATCAAGACAGATATATTAAGGGCAATATAAACACGTCTTATACCTTTGATAGTTTTGTTGTTGGAAATTCTAATAGGTTGGCATATACAAGTGCTATTAAGGTAGCTGATCAACCAGGTATTGTCGCCAATCCTTTATATATTTTTGGTGATGTTGGATTAGGTAAAACACATCTAATGCAATGTATCGGAAACTATATATTAGAGGGAAATATTAATGCGAAAGTATTATATGTCAAAACAGATCAATTTGTTGAAGAATATGTTAAGTTAGCTCATAAAAATAAATTTGAAGAATTTAACAGAAAATATCGCGATGTTGATGTTTTACTGGTAGATGATATTCAATTTTTAGCTAAGAAAGAAAAATCTCAACTTGAATTTTTCAAATTATTTGAAATACTTCATGGTGAAGGTAAACAAATTGTTATTACAAGTGATCGAAGTGCAAGTGATTTAAAAGATGTAATGTCTCGCTTAACATCGCGGTTCGAGTGGGGTGTTACTGTAGATATAAATCGACCTGATTTAGACCACCGTATTAAAATCTTAGAGAAAAAATTACTAGCTGAAACATCTGATTCTGATTTAATACCTACAAGTGTTATTGAATATATAGCCAGTGTTTTTGACAATAACGTAAGAGAATTAGAAGGGGCATTAAAACGTGTGTTATTTTATTGTACCGCTTTTAATTTAAATTTTACAGTGAAGAATGCTGAACAAGCATTAAAAAATCTTATTAAGCCAAGAATCAACAATAATCACTTAAGAGAAAACCAAGTGAAAAATATTATGAGTTTGGTTAGTGATTATTATCGTATTTCGACAAGTGATTTAATCTCTAAAAAACGGAAAGCAAAATATGTGTTTCCGCGCCAAATAGCAATGTATTTAATAAAAACATTGTATGGTTTGCCATATCAAAAAATAGGCTCGTTTTTTAATGACCGAGACCATTCAACTGTCATGCATTCAGTACAAAAAATAACCAACGAAATAGAGATGGATTATAATGTGAAGAAAGATGTGGAAAAACTCACAACCAAATGTGGACAAAATTAAGAAAAAACTAGTGAAAAATCGCTAAATTGTGTTATAATAGATAGTAGATTAAGGATTTTTCCACATTTCCACACACACTAATAACAATAATACTTATTAATTTAATTTATATAGGGGTGATTACATGAATTTTCAAATAAACAAAGATGCGTTGTTAAAAAATTTGATTATTGCACAAAAGGCTTTATCTAATAAAACTCCAAATCCTGCTTTAAAAGGGATAAAAATGGATGTTACAGAAGATAAAATCGTTATCACAACTTCTAACTCAGATATTGCTATTAAGTTAGAAGTCAAAGATTCTAGTTTAAATGTTGAGTCTGGTGGATCAATGTTAATACCAGGAAAATATTTTATTCAAATTATTAGAAAACTAGATGGTTTAAAAGTATCGTTATCTTTGATTGATGATAATATGTTACGAATTGAAGCTGATCGTTCTGATATAACATTAAACATGATGGATTTAGAAGATTTTCCTGAATTAAAATTTGCTGAAAAAGTTAAATCAATTAATGTTAATGTAAGATTATTAAAATCAATCATTAGACAAACTGCCTTTGCAACTTCATCAATTGAAAACAGACCTATTTTAACCGGTGTTAATTTTCAAATTCATGATAATAAATTAAAAGCTATCGCGACAGATAGTTATCGACTAAGTCAAAAAGAAATAGAATTAAATGATGAATATGAACCACTTGACATTATTATTCCAGGTAATAGCCTTGATGAACTTTTAAAAGTGTTAGAAAATAACAACGATCAAGTTGAAATACATTTTGATCATTCCAAAATTTTATTTAAATATGATAATATTTTATTCCAATCGCGTTTACTTGAAGGAAATTACCCAGAAACATCTAAATTAGTGCCAACTGAATTTCCAATTATTATTAAATTTAACAAAGAAAATTTAGCTACTGCTATCGAACGTGCAAGTTTGTTGTCAAGTCGAGATGGAAATAATGCTATCGTTAAGTTAGAATTACGTAAAGATAACGTTGTTGAAGTTACCTCAAATTCACCCGAAATTGGAAAAGTATTAGAAGAGGTTTATCCTGTTGATGAAATTGTAGGAAAACCATTTAAAATATCTTTCAGTTCAAAATACTTCTTAGATGCACTTAAAATCTTTAATTCAAGCGAAGTATCGGTTAATTTCACAGGAGAAATCAGACCATTTACTATCGTTGGTGAGTATGATAAAGACATGCTACAATTAATTCTTCCTGTAAGAACAGAATAACATTAAAATTAAAAACAAATAAAACAAAAGTCTGATATGAAAAATCAGGCTTTTTTATATGCTCAGAAACTTGTATTTAGTATATAATTATTATATAATTATAATAGTATATATAAATATGAAAGAGTGGTTTTGTGAAAAAAATTGAAATTACCGACAAAACAATAACATTGGGACAGTTTTTAAAGTTTAGCGGCGTTGCTGAAACAGGAGGAATGGCTAAACGAATGTTAGTTGATCTTAAAATAGAAGTTAACGATGTTCGAGAATTAAAACGCGGTCGAAAATTAACCAAAGGTGATGTCGTCAAAATTGAACAATTTGGCACATATAAAATTGTATAAATGATTTTAAAAGAACTAAACATTAACAATTTTAGAAACTACCCAAATCAAAAATTAATCTTACACAAAGGAATTAATTTTTTTATTGGAGACAACGCGCAAGGAAAAACCAACATCTTAGAAAGCATCTATGTTTTGGCATTCACAAAGTCCTATCGAACAACAAATGATTCAAACTTGATTAAGAAGTCGTCAGATTTCGCAAAAATTAATGCTCTCATCAATTTGAACGACAGCGAGTTGGAATTAGACATCGTTTTATCAAAAGCGGGTAAAAAAGCAAAATATAACCAAATAGAGTTAGAGAGATTAAGTGAATATATTGGGAAATTAAATGTTGTTATGTTTGCGCCAGAAGATTTAGATCTTGTTAAAGGCAACCCTAGAAACAGACGACAATTTCTTGATTTAGAGATTGGGCAAATATCTAGTGAATATTTATATAATTTAAAACAGTACCGCAATATTCTAAAACAAAGAAACCAATTATTAAAATCACTTCAAAACAAAAAAGAAAGAGACTACATGCTGTTAGATGTGCTGACAGATCAATTGGTTGATTATCAAAAACCAATTATTGAAAAAAGAACACACTTTATAAAAGAAATTAGTGATTTAGCAAGTCAACACTATAAAAAAATTTCATCGACAACAAACAATTTAACAATTACATATACCCCATCTTTAGTAACTAATCTAAGAGATAAATATGAAGAAAAATATAGATATGACATACTCAAAGGAACAACGACATCAGGCATACACAGAGATGATATTTCATTTGAACTTGATGGATTTGATGTCAAATCACATAGTTCTCAAGGGGAACAAAGAACACTAATTTTAGCTGTAAAATTGGCATTGGTTGATTTTATTTATCAACATAAAAACACCTATCCAGTATTATTGTTAGATGATGTATTAAGTGAGTTAGATGAAACACGACAAAACAATTTGATTAATTATTTAAAAAACGCAACACAAACCCTAATCACAACAACAAACATTAGTGAGATAAATTTAGAAGAAATTGAAACATATAAATTATTTAAAATAAACCAAGGAAGTATCGAGGAGAGTGACACATATGAGTAGTTATGAAGCAGAGAATATTCAAATACTTGAAGGGTTAGAGGCTGTAAAAAAACGTCCTGGAATGTTTATAGGATCAACAGGACCAAGAGGACTCCATCATTTAGTTTGGGAGATTGTTGATAACTCTATTGATGAAGCTTTAGCAGGAGAAGCAACCGAGATAACCATTGAGATATTAAAAGATGATGTTATTAAAGTAAGTGATGATGGTCGAGGAATACCAGTAAACATTCATCCTAAAAGTGGAAGACCTGCCGTAGAAACTATCCTAACAACCTTACATGCAGGTGGTAAATTTGACAACACCTCATATAAAGTTTCAGGCGGACTACATGGTGTAGGAGCAAGTGTTGTGAATGCACTTAGTGAATGGATGGAAGTAGAAATTCATAAAAATGGTGTAAAATATACCCAGCGTTATGAATATGGATTTGCTGTAACTGACTTAATCAATCACGGATTAACGGATAAAAAAGGAACAATTATAACGTTTAAAGCAGACCCAGAAGTATTTAAAGAATCAAGCCGTTTTGATTTTGAGTTACTCAGAAACAGAGGGCAACAATTGGCTTTTTTAAATCAAGGTATTTTAATTAATGTTAATGACTATCGATTAGACGACACCGTTCATAAAGATTATTTCTATGAAGGTGGAATCAAAGAGTATGTCACTCACTTAAATCACACAAACGATGTATTACATGAAGATATTATTTTCTGTGAAGGTGAAGAAGATGATATTATCGTTCAAATCGCAATGCAATATAACACCCAATATAGAAGTAACATTTTCAGTTTCACCAACAACATTAACAACGTTGAAGGAGGAACACACGAAGAAGGATTTAGAATGACGCTTACACGTGTTCTTAATAAATATGGGAAAGATAACGGTATCTTTAAAAAAGATGAATCACTTGTTGGAGATGACACACGAGAAGGATTAACGTGTATTATCAGTGTCAAACACCCTGACCCACAATTTGAAGGACAAACAAAATCTAAATTAGGATCAACAGAAGTTAGAAAAATTGTCGCACATATATTAAGTGATGATTTAGAAAAGTTTTTATTAGAAAACCCTAATGAAGCACGCATTATAATTGAAAAAGCATTGATGGCCTCTCGTGCAAGAGTTGCCGCTAAAAAAGCAAGAGAAGCTACCCGTAGAAAATCACCTCTTGATGGACTTGGATTTGCGTCTAAGTTAGCAGATTGTCGAAGCAAAGAACCAAGCAAATCAGAAATTTATATTGTCGAGGGAGACAGTGCTGGTGGAAGTGCCAAACAAGGAAGAGATTCTGAATTTCAAGCAATCTTACCACTACGAGGAAAAGTTATCAATGTTGAAAAAGCACGATTAGACAAAATTTTAGGAAACAAAGAAATATTATCAATGATTCAAGCATTTGGTACAGGAATTGGTGATGAATTTGATGTCAAAAAGACCAGGTATCATAAAATTGTTATCATGACCGATGCGGATGTCGACGGAGCACACATTAGAACGTTGTTATTAACCTTTTTATTCCGTCACATGAGACCACTTATTGAACAAGGATACATCTATATTGCTCAACCCCCCCTTTATAAAGTTCAACAAGGTAAAAAAATTGAATATGCCTACGTTGAAGAAAACTTGAAACCCATTTTAGATGAATTTGGACCTCGTGCAAGTATTCAACGTTATAAAGGTCTTGGAGAAATGAATCCCACACAACTCTGGGAAACAACCATGGATCCAAAAACAAGAACATTACTACAAGTAACAATGGAAGACGCTTTAGAAGCTAACGAAGTCTTTACAATGTTAATGAGTGATGATGTTAAACCAAGACGTGAGTTTATTCAAAACAACGCACTAAACGTTCAGAATTTAGATATATAGGAGAAATAATATGGAAGATAATGTATTAATTGACAGAAGAAAAGAGATAGATATATCTGACGAGATGAAGACATCGTTTTTATCGTATGCGATGAGCGTTATTGTATCTCG
Organism: Candidatus Izemoplasma sp.; assembly: GCA_021736205.1. GTDB lineage: Bacteria > Bacillota_I > Bacilli_A > Izemoplasmatales > Izemoplasmataceae > JAIPGF01. The sequence continues at coordinate 12,276 of JAIPGF010000017.1, read as the reverse complement.
TGCTTTACCAGATGTAAGAGATGGATTAAAACCTGTACATAGACGCATACTCTATGGCATGGATGAACTAGGATTATACCCCAATAAAACCTACAAAAAAAGTGCGCGTATTGTAGGAGACGTTATGGGAAAATATCATCCACATGGTGATACCGCTATTTACGATGCAATGGTAAGAATGTCTCAAGAATTTAGTTACCGTTATCCACTTGTTAATGGGCACGGAAACTTTGGTTCAATAGACGGTGATGGTGCAGCAGCAATGCGTTATACTGAAGCAAAAATGCATAAGTTAACAGAAGAAATGCTGCAAGACATCAAAAAAGATACCATAGATTTTGCTGATAACTATGATGGAACCGAAAGCGAACCAACAGTGTTACCATCAATGTTCCCTAATTTATTAATGAACGGAGCAACAGGAATTGCTGTGGGAATGGCAACAAACATTCCACCACATAACTTAACAGAAGTTATTAACGGGATTTTAGGGTATATTGAGAATCCTGATATTACAACAACAGAATTAATGCAATTTATTAAAGGTCCTGATTTTCCAACAGGTGGAATCATTTTAGGTCGAACAGGTCTAAGAGATGCCTACGAAACAGGACGAGGTTCTATAAAAATCAGAGCTAAATCAGAAATTGATATATTAAAAAATGGTAAATCACGCATTATTGTTACAGAGATTCCATATCAAGTAAATAAATCGCGTCTAATTGAAAAAATAGCTGATTTAGCAAAAGAAAAAAGGATTGAAGGAATCACAGATTTAAGAGATGAATCAAACCGTAATGGAATCAGAGTTGTTATTGAGTTAAAACGCGGAGTAAACGCAGAAGTAACACTAAACAACCTCTATAAATTCACACCACTTCAAACATCGTTTGGAATTAATACGCTCGCGCTTGTTAACAACCAACCAAAAGTATTAAAATTAAAAGATACTCTTAAGTATTACCTAGAACATCAAATTGAAGTACTTACACGAAAAACACAGTTTGATTTAAACAAAGCAAAAGCACGCGCACACATTGTAAATGGACTTTTAGTTGCACTAGATCATATTGATGAAGTTATCAAAACAATTAGAAATGCGTATAATGATGCAGATGTTCAATTAATGGAGCGATTTAATTTATCAGAAAAACAAGCAAAAGCTATTTTAGAAATGAGATTAAGACGATTAAGCGGACTAGAAAGAGAAAAATTAGAAACTGAGTTAGACGATCTTGTTAGTACAATCGAAGAACTTGAATTTATCTTAGCTAGCGATGAACAAAAAATAGAATTAATCACAGAACAACTTGAGCATATTAAAGATAAATATGGCGATGAACGCCGTAGTGAAATTAGTTTATCATTAGATTTAGATATCGAAGACGAAGACTTAATTCCGGAAGAGGATGTTATTATCACGATTACACAAAGTGGGTATTGTAAACGAATGAATACCGAAGTATACAAAACACAAAATCGTGGAGGTAAAGGAATGAAAGGCATGAAAACCTTAGATGATGATGTCGTTGAGCACGTCATCAATACATCAACACATGACTATCTATTATTCTTTACTAACACAGGAAGAATATATAAGATGAAAGGGTACAAAGTTCCAAAATTTGGTCGTACAGCAAAAGGATTACCAGTCGTTAACTTGTTAAATTTACAAGAAAACGAAGAACTAGCAGCAGTCGCGAAAATAAATGATTTTGACAGTGATAAGTTTTTATTCTTTGTGACTAAAAATGGTGTTGTAAAACGGACTAAAGTCTCTGACTTCCAAAACATTAGAACAACAGGAATTATTGCTATCACATTACGTGATGATGATGAGTTACACGCTGTTAGACTGACAGACGGCACAAAAGATGTCATCATTGGTGCATCAAATGGAAAAGCTATCCGCTTTAACGAAAACGATGTACGCGCAATGGGACGCGTCGCAACAGGTGTTAGAGGAATTCTACTAGAAGATCCTAACGATGAAGTTATAGGTGTGACTGTTGTCACAGAAGAACGACATCAAATACTTGTAGTAACGGAAAATGGCTATGGAAAACGAACAGAAGTTATAGAATACAGAACCCAAAACCGTGGTGGAAAAGGTGTTAAAACCTTACAAATAACAGAAAAAAATGGGAAACCACGTAAACTCAGAAGTGTTTCAGGAGAAGAAGATTTAATCATCACAACATCTAAAGGAACCATTATTCGTTTACCTGTTGAACAAATCTCAACATCTAAACGCTCAACACAAGGTGTCCGTTTAATCAACTTAAAAGAAGGACATCAAGTCGCAACTATCGCACTTGTCACTGAACACGAGGAAGAAGAAGCCCTTGAAAACGAGGAAGAACCAACTTCAGAACAGACAGTCAATGAAGATATTATAACAGAACTAACAGATGAAGAAACATCCGAATAATAAGAATTGACAATACAAGTGGAGTTTGTTACTATCAAATTAAGAACACAGTGAAAAGGACAAGTAAAAAAGGATATTACTCAAGAGAGTTAGTGTTGCTGAGAACTAACGTAATATCATTTTGAAATCTACCTTTGAGTGGAACTAATCATTCCCGTTGATTACGTTATAATCAGTAGAGTTTAACACTAATTAAGGTGGTACCGTGATTAATAAATCGCCCTTGGAAAAGGGCGATTTTTGTATTTTAAAGGAGGAACGAATGTTAGATTTAAAAGAAATTAGAAAGAATCCAGACAAATTTATTGAACTTTTAAACAGGAGAAACGATGATTTTTCTTATTTAAAAGATTTAATCAATAAAGATGAAGAACGGCGAGAATTAATTGGCGATATTGAATCGACAAAAGCTAAAAAGAATACTGTCTCAAGAAAAATAGGGGAATATAAACGCGAAAACAAAGACCCCAAACCATTATTTGAAGAAATAAAATCTATCGGTAAAGGGGTAGAAGCAAAAGAAACACGTTTAAAAGAATTAGAAGAGGAGATTACACACAGTCTGCTTATGACACCCAATTTACCACTTGAAACAACCCCTATCGGAAAAGATGAAACAGATAACAATGAAATCAAAAGAGAAGGACAAATTCCAACGTTTGATTTCAATCCAAAGCCACATTGGGACTTAGCAACTGACTTAGACATACTAGATTTCGATCGTGGTGCTAAAATATCGAAAAGTCGTTTTACAGTTTATAAAGGTCTAGGGGCAAGACTAGAACGTTCCCTGCTTAATTTTATGATGGATTTACACGCAAAAGACCATGGTTATACAGAGATTATTCCACCATATATAGTTAATAAAGAGTCAATGATAGCAACAGGACAATTTCCTAAATTCAAAGATGATGCGTTTAATGTTGGGGATGATGATAAATTATTTTTAAATCCAACAGGAGAAGTACCAACCATCAATCTCTATCGTGATGAAATACTTGATGGAAAAGACTTACCGATTAAATACACTGCCTTTACCACAGCGTTTAGAAAAGAAGCAGGCAGTGCTGGACGTGATACACGCGGTATTATTAGACAACATCAATTTAATAAAGTTGAACTGATCAAATTTACCAAGCCTGAAACATCATATGATGAGTTAGAAAAGATGTTGCAAAACAGTGAAAAAGTCTTACAAGTATTAAACCTTCCGTATAGAGTTGTTGATTTATGTACGGGTGATTTAGGCTTTGCTATGAGAAAAACATACGATATAGAAGTTTGGTTACCATCGTATAATACGTACAGAGAAATTGCGAGTATAAGTAATGCTGAAGACTATCAAGCACGAAGAGGAAACATCCGCTTTAAACGTGACAAAGAGTCAGATACAGAATATGTTCACACGTTAAATGGCTCAGGACTTGCTGTAGGAAGAACAGTTGTTGCGATATTAGAAAATTACCAACAAAAAGATGGATCAATCAAAATACCAGAGGTATTAATACCATACATGGGAGTTGAATATATCAAATGATCAATAAACAAGACACATTCTCATTTAAAGATGAGACCAAAGACATTATTTTAGCTACAACCCCCAAATCAAAACACCTCATTGCCTTAGAAAACTTGTTAGATCTAACACTAGAAGGAAAAATCACCAAACCTGTGACAACCCTACCAACGTTAGATAAATTAAAAACAACTAATATACATATCATCAATCATGAAAAATTGGATGACAAGTTTGATGATGTTATTGAAAAAATCTCCACCTTAAAAGATGAAGCAGTTATTCTTTTAGATACATTCGACACAAAGTTAGTTAATAAACTCGTACAAAACGTTGTCGTTAAAACCTATGTTTTTAACCAACTAAAAACAGAAAAAGAAGATGAAACACTACTGAGTTTACATACGGATAAAAAAGAATTTTCTGAACTTGAAAAAGGATTAGTTATCGGAGAAGCAATCAACAAAGCAAAAGACTTGGTGAACACACCTTACAGTCATTTAAATGCAACTGATTTAGCAAACAAAGCAAAAAAGTTAGAAGCATTAGATAATGTTTACGTCACTATTTTAAACAAAAAAGAAATTAAAGATTTAAACATGGGCGCATATTTAGGTGTTAACAAAGGGTCACTCGACGAGCCCCAATTTATTCGTATTGATTACCGACCAAATGAAAATAAAGAGTTTACTGCATTGGTTGGAAAAGGTGTGATGTATGATACCGGAGGATATTCTTTAAAAACGCCTAAAATCATGCCTAATATGAAATCTGACATGGGAGGTGCTGCCGCAGTTATTGCTAGTATTGAAGCAATAGCAAAACTAAAAGGAACTAAAAATGTAACTGTCATTGTTCCAGCGACAGACAATAGAATTGGGGATCAAGCCATTGTTCCAGATGATGTACTAACCTCTGCAAGCGGAAAAACAATTGAAATAATAAGTACCGACGCAGAAGGACGATTAACCCTCGCTGATGGCGTATGGTATGCACAAAAAATTGGAGCTAAACGTGTTATTGATGTAGCAACCTTAACTGGCTCAATTGTAAGAGCACTAGGACATGAATTTACAGGGGCATTTACGAATAGTGAAGCATTCTTTAACGAATTTACAGACGTTACCAAACAAACAAACGAACTTGTTTGGCGTATGCCTTTATCAGAAAAATATAATAAAAAATTAAAGAGTAAAGTAGCTGATATGAAAAATACAGGTGGCGCACTAGCAGGGGCAAGTATCGCCGGAGAATTTATACAAAATTTTATTGAAAAAGAAACAGATTGGATTCATTTAGATATTGCCGGAACCGCCTTTAAAGAGAAAGAAGGAACAGGGGTTATGGTTCATACATTTACAGAGTTGTTCCTTTGATAATAAAAAGCTTATCAAATCCTGAAGCATGGAATGATGGAAACTTTATATTATAAAATGACGATATCTTTGATAGATATTCATATTCTTCGTACTCACCAATTTCATTCCTTGGATATGAAGGAACTCGTAAAGCAACGACATCGACACAATTTTAGACTAATTAAAGTATCTATTTAAACTTAAAAAGGTGAAAACTCTTGAACGAGTATTCACCTTTTTTTTCATATATTAATTTTTACTTGATTAACAAGTGCTTGATAGTCTTTTTCATCATAGTCTTTCATATGATTTGGAAAACTTATAACCATTTCATCTTTTTCATATCTAGGAACCAAATGAACATGATAGTGAAAAACACTTTGAAGCGGTTTATCATTATTGTTAATGATGTTTAAACCAATTGGATTAAACGTGTTTTTTAATGCGTTTGCTATTTTTGGAATGCGTCTAAACAAATCAGCTGCGACATCTTCAGGCAAATCAAATACATTCTTCACATGACGTTTAGGAATAATGAGCGTATGCCCTTTTGTTGCTTGTGTAATATCTAAGAATGCGAGTACTTTATCATCTTCATATATTTTATATGAAGGTATTTCACCATCTCTTATTTTACAAAAAATACAACTCACAATATCACTCCTTATTTAATTTTTCCAAAATATTAAAGATATCTGACATCTCTTCTAATAAGAAATCAGGGTTAACTTCTTTTAGATGTTTTTTCCCTTTTAAACTCCACGCAACACCGGCACTATAAATACCAGCATTTTTTGCCGCTAGAATATCAGACTGATTATCGCCTATCATAATCGCACCAGTAACACTATCAAAGTTAGCTAGTACTGCTTCAACAGACTTTTTTGAAGGCTTTGGCTCAGGAACATCATCAAGACCACTAAAAGAATCAAATAATTGGTCTAATCCATGAGTTGTATAGCTTGGCCAAGCAGCTTCTCTAAACTTAGAAGTCAAAACAGCCAGATTGTATCCTTTCGCTTTAAGCTTACTCAAAACTTTTATAACATTCGGATATAGTGTTGTGTTTCCTACTTCATTTTCAATATAGTAGTGTCTGTAGGTACCCACCATATCATCTATTTTTGAGTCACTAGTAGTATAGTAACTAAAAGTTTGATATAAGGTTGGACCAATAAAAGAATAAATATCTTCATCACTCACTTCAATAGAAGGAAAGTGCGTTTCAAACGTATGACGGAAACTTTTATAAATAACATCATTTGAATCAACCAGTGTTCCATCTAAATCATATATTATAGTATTTACTTTCGACAATTTAATCACCTAATATTATTGTACCATATTTTCAAACAAAAAAAATACTTATAAACAATTGAATTATTTTTCAAACATTGTACAATAGTTACGGAATAGGAGTGATAAAAATGTCGACAATTATTAACAATTTAAAAGAAAAAATTAAAGGTAAAAACAAACGAATTGTATTTCCAGAAGCAACAGATAAACGTATCCAAAAAGCAGCAGCTAATTTGTCTAAAGAAGAACTTTTAACACCTGTTTTAATTGGAAAAAAAGATGAAATTAAATCAGATGAGGACTTATCAAAATGTGAATTCTTAGATCCAAATAACTATGATGAGTTTGAAAAAATGGTTGATGTATTTGTTGAGCGTAGAAAAGGTAAAAATACCAAAGAAGAAGCAGTAGAGATGCTTAAAGACGAAAACTATTTTGGCACAATGTTAGTATATATGGAGAAGGCTGATGGTCTTGTTAGTGGAGCAGCTCACTCAACTGGAGACACTGTTAGACCAGCGCTTCAAATTATCAAAACCAAAGAAGGCGTATCTAAAACATTTGGATACTTTTTAATGGTGAGAGACGATGAAAAATATATATTTAGTGATTGTGCAATCAATCCCAATCCATCAGCAACAGATTTAGCTGAATTTGCAATTGAATCAGCAAAAGCTGCTAAAATGTTCGGAATAAATCCAAAAGTTGCCCTGTTATCTTTTAGTACGAATCAAAGTGCTATCACAGATGAAACAAAAAAAGTTAGAAAAGCAGTTGAATTAGCAAAATCACAAAACACAGAGTTTGACATTGATGGAGAAATGCAATTTGATGCAGCTTTTGTGCCAAGTGTCGGTAAGAAAAAGTATCCTAGCAGTACGGTTGCAGGATACGCTAATACATTTGTCTTTCCTGATTTAAATTCAGGGAACATCGGATATAAAATAGCTCAGAGATTAGGAAAGTTTGAAGCTATGGGACCCATCTTAGCAGGACTTAATAGTCCAGTAAATGATTTAAGTCGCGGGTGTGATGATGAGGATGCGTATAACACTGCAATTATCACAGCAGCACAAACAATTGAATAATTTGTAAAGACACATTTTGTGTCTTTTTTTTCTGGTTCTAATCGAAAAGAATTATTCACATCAATAAGATATGTGTTATAATTAAATACAGAAAAGGGTTGATCTTATGAAAAAATGCATATGCATTTATAATCCTGTAAGCGGAGACGAAACATTCTCGAAAAAATTAGATATCGTCGAAGATAAGTTAAATGCGCATGATTTTCAAGTTGAATTTGTTTCAACTAAAAAGAAAAAACATGCAATAAAACTAGTTGAAGAAGCGTGTTTAAAAGAATATGACTTATTACTTGTTTCTGGCGGAGATGGAACGCTTAATGAGGTTATTAATGGCATGGCTAAGTCTAAGAAAAAATTACCCATTGGATATATTCCTTCGGGAACAATTTGTGATATAGCACACTCGTTAAAAATACCGAGTAATATCGAAAAAGCCTTAGATGTTATTTTAGAAAATGATCCCATTCAGATGGATTATTGTATGAGCAACAAAGGTAGTTTTTTCTATGTGTCTGGAATTGGGGCATATATTGACATATCATATACAACAGATTCAAGACTAAAAAAGTTTTTAGGACCAGTCGCCTACTTCCTAACGGGAATCAAACAATTTTTTACAATCCCAATGATTAAAGCTAAAATCGAATATGATAAAGGATTTTTAAGGGGACATTACTCATTACTTTTAGTAGTAAATTCAAAAAAAGTTGCAGGGTTTAATGTAATAAATAGACCAATTTTAGATGATGGTAAAGTTGATGTGATTATTTATAAATATATACCATTTTTTAACAATTTAATTTATTTTTTATCATTTATAATTGGAAGCAGATTACTACCAGGTGTAAGCCGTATAAAAACATCTAGATTAAAAATATATACTGACCATCCTAATAAATGGAACATGGATGGAGAAGAAGTTAATTCAGGGAACTTAAACGTCTTTGTTAAAAAACAAGATATACAAATAATTGTTCCCAAAAAAATCAGAAAAAAATACTTTCAGGAGGGTAAATAATGGAACATAGAAAAATTAAAGTGAACAATCAAGAAGAAGATGTATCGTTACTAGGTTTTGGCTGTATGAGATTTCCTACTAAAGATGGGGAAATTGATGAAAAAAAATCATTAGAAATGATGAAATATGCATTAGATAACGGTGTAAATTACATCGATACTGCCTACCCATATCATGGCGGGAAAAGTGAATTATTTGTTGGTAAAGCGATAAAAGAACTAAAATTAGATAGAGAGTCATTTTATTTAGCAGATAAATTACCACTTTGGGAATGTAAAACAAAAGAAGATGTTGATAAGGTTTTTCATGAACAACTTGAAAAAGTTGGTGTTGAGTATTTTGATTTTTATTTAGTTCACGCTGTAAATGAAGCACGACTAGAAAAAGCTGAAAAACTTGATCTTATGAAAAAATTAGAGCAATATAAAGCAGAAGGAAAAATTAAAAACATTGGATTTAGTTTTCATGACGATTTAAAAACATTTAAAAAATGGGTAAATTTTTATGACAAATGGGATTTTTGTCAAATCCAATTAAATTATATGGACATTAATCATCAACAAGGAATGACAGGGTATAGTATTTTAACTGAAAAAGGAATTCCTGTTGTCATTATGGAACCTGTCAAAGGGGGCAATTTAGTTAATTTTAATGATGATATTAAAGATATATTCTATAATTATGATGATAAGGTTTCAATTGCATCTTGGGCTTTTAGATGGGTTGGATCACTAGAAAACGTCAAAGTTATTTTAAGTGGAATGACAACGCTTGATCAAGTAAAAGATAACGTTAAGACCTTTACGAATTTTAAGCCATTAAATCAAGATGAACAAGCACTTATTAAAAAGGTCAGAAGCGAAGTTAAAAGTTTAACAGAAGTAGCATGTACACAATGTGATTATTGTATGCCTTGTCCACATGGTGTTAACATCCCTGGGAACTTTAAATTGTTTAATTCTCATGTGATGTATCAAAATGATAAACATACAAAATGGGCTTATGGTAATTTGGAGAAAAAAGATGCTGATGCCAGCGTTTGTATCAGTTGTGAAGAATGCGTTCCTAAATGTCCACAAAATATTGACATTCCTAGAGAATTGGCACGATTTGAAAGATACTTAGAAGAAAATGGCTTACAACAATAAAATAAAAGAGGTCGTGGTAGTCGAAGGTTATCATGACCTTTCTAAACTTAAAAGTATATATCCGAAAGTTGATTGTGTTATAACAAACGGCTCTGAAATAGAACATGAAACATTAGAAGAACTCAAACAACTAAATCAGACAAGAGGACTTATTTTATTTCTTGATCCAGATTTTCAAGGTGAAAGAATACGTAAAATAATCACCAACTATGTCGGAAAAACAAAACACGCCTTCTTAAAGAAAGAAGATTGTATCAATAAAAACAGAACAAAAGTGGGAATAGAACACGCCAATAATCAAATAATAAAAGATGCATTAGATAACGTCTATACAGTGACTAACAAAAAAGACATGATCACTAAAGAAACATTATATGAGTTAGGATTGGTAGGGACAAAAAATGCAAAGAAAAGACGTAAAAAAATATGTGATGCATTAAATATAGGTCTCAGTAATGCTAAAACACTGCAAAAAAAATTAAATATGTTTGATATTGATTTAAACGAATTAAAACACCTATTAGAGAAGTGATAAAATGACTAAAATTGGCACAATAACACATATTAAAGAAACGCTCAAAAAACATAACATAAAAATTAAAAAGAAGTTTGGGCAAAACTTTCTAACAGACCTTAATATTTTAAAAAAAATAGCGCATCTTCCAGATGTTACTGACAAATCTTTAATTATCGAGATAGGACCAGGTCTAGGGGGATTAACAAAACAATTGCTAGATACAGGAGCAACTGTTTTAGGGTATGAAATTGATAATGATTTAGTTCCAATTCTAAAAGAGACTTTTAAAGCTGACGCATTTAGTCTAATTCATGGAGATTTTTTAGAGCGTAATATAGACCAAGATGTTAAAGCTTTAAACAAAGAATTTGACAAGGTGGTAGTTGTCGCCAATCTACCGTATTATATAACAACCCCCATTGTGTTTAAAATTTTAGAAGAATCATCTATTATTAAAGAAACGTATATGATGATGCAACTAGAAGTCGCGAAACGTTTTACGGGGAAACCAAGCACAAAAGATTATAATGCTTTAAGTGTTACTATCCAGTATAAAACAGACACGAATATCGCAATGACTGTTCCTAAAACCGTGTTTATCCCACAACCTCGAGTAGATAGTGCTGTAATTCAAATGATTATAAGAGAAAATAAAAAACATACGCCAAATAATGAAAATATATTTTTTAAGATATTAAAAAGTTCATTCAGACAACGTAGAAAAACACTTGCTAACAATTTATCTAACACCTTAAATCTTGATAAATCAGCCATCAAAGAACATTTACAAAACTTGGGATTAAAGCCCAATATACGCGCTGAAAAATTATCAGTGAAGGATTTCGTTCATTTAAGTGATGAACTAGAACATCTAATATCATAAGTAGGAGGTAGTTGTTATGGTTAAAGAAAAAGCATATGCTAAAATTAATCTATTTTTAAATGTGCTAAATAAACGTCCTGATGGGTATCATGACCTAGATATGATCATGGCACCTCTGAAACTTCATGATACACTTACCTTTAAACGAAATAAAAAAAACCAAAGTATCGAATTATCCTGTTCGAGAAAAATAATGGATCAAAAACAAGATAATCTTGTGTATAAGATAGCAAAATCATTGAAAGAGACATTTGATGTTAAAAAAGGTGTCCATATCCATTTAGATAAACAAATCCCTATGGGGGCAGGTTTAGCAGGAGGAAGTGCTGATGCTGCAGCAACACTAAGAGGACTAAACAAATTATGGAAGTTAGGTCTATCAACTAAGGAGTTGTCAAAGATAGGCGAGCAATTTGGTGCAGATATTCCTTTTTGTATCTATAATCAACTTTGTATTGCAAGAGGTAAAGGGGAAGAACTTTTATTTTTAAATCAAAAACTACACCTTAATATATTACTTGTTACTCCTAATATTGAAGTGAGTACTAAGGCTGTTTTTAAACAAGTAACTGAATCAGATCTAATTGAAAAAACAAGTCATCATATGGCAAATGCAATCTATAATAAAAATTATGAACTGATTTTAAGAGAACTGTTTAATTCACTAGAAAAAATTACTTTTAAATTAAAACCAAAGGTCAAGAAATTAAAAGAAGAATTTAAGTCTTATAATTTAGATGGTGTTTTAATGAGTGGCTCTGGAGCAAGTGTTTTTGCAATTGATAAATCTAAAAAGAAACTTAAAAACATGTGTGAAGAAATTGATAATAGCTATTATAAACTTATCACAAAAATCAAGTAAATCGCTTGATTATGCAATTTTGTAGATTTGTCAAACATAAATAACAGATTGGCACTATTTAAAAATGAGACGTGATAGAATAATCCTATAGCGAAATAACGTATAATGTTGAATAGGAGATAGCCAATCCAGCGGTGACATAGGAAAGTTATTGTA
>JAIPGF010000054.1 GCA_021736205.1 Candidatus Izemoplasma sp. | reverse complement strand
TATTGGTGAAAATGGTAACTGGTTCGTTGGTGAAACAGATACTGGCGTTCGTGCTCAAGGATGGAGCGCATTTGAAATTTATCAAATGAACTACCCTGGATACGAAGGTACAGAAGAAGAATGGATCGAAGCTCTATCTATGGACGAGTTAGTTCTTACTTTAACAGTTGTTTATAACAACGATGTTGAAGAAGAAATAAAATACTTAAATGGTGACGTTTTAGGCGTTTCTCCATATGAAGTTAACTGGTACTTAGATGCTGGATTCACAAACTTAGCTGATGAAGAGTACATCACTGAAGATATGATGGTTTACATCAATATTGCTTCAGATGATCTTCCAGAACCTACATTAGAAGACGTATTTAAAGTAACTGATTTAGAAGCGAATGCTACAGATGGTATCTACAGAATTGTTAGTGGAGAAACTATCTTTACATTAGCTGACAATGTATTCTTATATCAAGCAGACGGATCATTCAAATCATTCGGTGATGTTGATGTTCACGGTGATTTAAGTATTGACGATCTATTAGCTGATATCACAGTTGTTGATGGTGAAGTTGTAGAATTACGTTTCGCTAGTAACAATGTAGCTATTGAATCAAGTGACGATGCAGTTGTAGTTAATGTTGATCCTACAACATCTGCTATCTCATTAGAGTTAGACTTTTATGGAATTACAGTTCTAGATATTCATAATGCTCTAGCACCATTATCTAGTGTTGATTCTCGTGTTCAAGAATACACTGTTTTAGATGGTGACGGTGTTGCTGTTACTACTGGAACTACTGTTGTTGAAGATGACTTCACACTAAAAATTGTTGCTGAAGATGGTAAAACATCTGCTGTAGCTACTATTGGATTTGATGGAGATGAATCTGGAATTTATTATGATGAAACTGACGATTCTATTTTAGAAGATTCGGATACAAACAGTGTTACTGTTCTTCCTGGAACTCTTCAAGATGCTCTATTAGCTTCATTAGAAACTACTGATGATGACTATCCAACAATGATTAAAGTATTTAACTCAGAGATGGTTGCTAAAACTAATGATGAACTAGCTATTGGTGATAAAGTACTTCTAACTTCTGCAGATGGAACTGTAACACAAGTATTAAAAGTTGAAGTATTAGCTGCTGATGATGTTGCTATTGAATTTGATGGTGACGCTGCAGGTTCAGTTATTGATTTACCATGGAATTTTGTTGCTGATGATGTATTAGACCTAGTAACTTCTGAAAATGGATATGTTCAAACATATGATCTACAAATTGACTTAGCTGATGATGATCCAGATGAAGGATTTATCACTTATACAAATGATGGCACATTAATCCAAGACGGTGACTTCCAATTAGTTGTTACTGCTGAAGATGGAACTACTACTGCTACGCATACATTTAATGTATTAGATAGTGATAGTACAGACGTTGTTGTAGCTGACGATATGGACCATGTTGTTACTGATTTAGAAACTGATACAATTGATGTTGCTTGGGGAACTGAAGACACTGACTTTGCTGCTGCATTAACTGGTGCAGACGGATCTACTCCTACATATGCTGTTAAAACACCAGCTGAATCAACAAGAAACGGTGATGTTTATACTGGTGATGTATTAGTTGTTACTTCTGAAAGTGGAGATGAAACTGCCGAATTTACTATTACAAGAAACGCTCAATTAACTGATGCTTATCTATACACTATGATTGATGACTTAACATTCCAAGTTGTTACTGATATTTCTTCTAGTACAATTACGATTGTTCCAAATCTATTCGTAGATGAAGACCAAGCATTAGACGAAGTTGCATTAAATGAAGTTGTTAATTACTTAGAAGCAGATTTAGATGCTGTTACTGACTATAAATTCCAAAATGACGCATTAATCGAATTCTTAATGGACAACCCTAATTATCAACCAGATGATTCAGAACCTGATTATGATCCAGATGAGTTTATTCCATGGGATAAAGCTGCTCTTGCTGACTTAATCGTTCGTGTATACGCTCAAGATGATGAAACTACTAGAGATTACTCTGTAGAGTATGATAATAAAAATGGTGACGATACATTAGCATTCGCTGATACTGTTGAGGACACTTTAATTAGAGATCTTGATGGTACAAACATTATTGTTTATGCTGCTAACTCTGATTCAGATAGCGCATCTGCAATTATAGCTAACTTCGACTTAGAATCAGAACTTCAAACATACGATACAGGTGTTAACTCTGAAACTGGAAACTTAGAAATCACAGTTATCGCTGAAGATGGCGGAACAAGAGTTTATACTGTAATTGAGTTTACATATGAAGAAACTGACTTTTCTGATGCATTAGTTGACGAACCTGATGTTATTACTGATATCGATGACTATGCAAAAGAAGTTGAAGTATTACCAGAATCTACTCTTGGAAATCCAACTGATGCATTCGATATGGTTGGAGACTTAGACACTGATGTTTACAATCAATCATTCGCAAGTGACTTCTATGAGTATGACGATGTTGCTGAAGCTTATGAGCTTGCTAGTGGTGTATCTGACGTTGCAGATTTCGTTGATGGAACTATGTATTACTTCCAAGTTACTGCTGAAGACGGAACAGAAGATTATTACGAAGTTGTTGTATTAGACAAACTAAGTAATACTAATGTTTACGAAGTTGCAGACCAAGAAGTATTCACAATTAGTGGAAACGAAATTACTGTTGCTCATGATGCTACTGTTGGAGATTTACTAGGTGCAATTGACTTAGTTACTTACTTCCAAGATTCTGATGTTGCAGACAACGCTGAAAATGGTAAAAATTCTTCAGACGATCTATTTGACTATGATACATTAACTATCACAGCTCAAGATGGAACTACAGAAGAATACATGATCTTCGTTGCTGACGCTCCAGCTGCTCCTCCAAGTGATAGTACTGACTTAAGTACTGTTCCTGCATTAGTTACTGTTGTTGATAATTCTGGACTTGTTATTACTGTTAGTGAACTTAACAGTGATGATGACCCAATCACAGTTGCTGACTTATTAGCTGAATTAGAAGCTGAATTTACAGATATGACATTTGAATTCACTACTTCTGAAGGACTTGTTAAGTCTGCTGATGCATTATACGACTATGACTTATTAGTTGTTACAGCTGCAGATGGTACAACTACTGCTACATATACTATTACTATAGAAGTAAAATAATTAGTATATTATAAACAGTAAATAATTATTAATAAATTAGGCAATGCTGCTTTGCAGTGTTGCCTTTTTTTATTTAATAGGAAATTGTAAATTGACTAGGAAATAAAAAAATATACTCATCCGAAGAAAAGTATATTAAAGGATTAAGATTGGATTATTTCTTGAAATCAGATTCGTAGATATCAATAGGAACAAGAGTACCACCATTCTTTTTATGTCCACATTCTGGACAATCAAGCATTGGGTATTCCATACCAAAAGTGATTTCTTCGATCATTTCATAATCAGCAATCTCATCATAGGTACACTTTGTACATTTAAGGTGGATAGTTTCATCATAGATTTCACGGTTTAAAAACTCAATAGGATCAACAGGTGGATCCCAAGGCATCTTCGCCATATTATAAAATTTTAGTCTTTCCTGTTTTTCTTCCATCGTCAGTTTGCGTCTAATAATATTAAATTTTCTTGGCATAATAACTCCTTCTTAAGGGAAGTAACAACTTTCATAATCTAGTTCCATGAAGAAACCACAATCACAAAGGATTGGATCATAGCCAAAAGAATGGATTAAGCGATGTCGCCACCCTAATAATTTTTTCATTTTATGAATGAAATTATGTCTAAATAATTTAGTCATCTTATCAGTAGGAACTAAAGAACGGTTAGAGAAGAAACCATAATAACGAATTGTATGGAAATGACGTGGTGGAATATGCCTTATGAGTTTGGCAATAAACTGAAAGACATGTTCGGTCACAAATTGTCTACCACGTTTTAACTGATCATCTTCGATTGTATCATCTTCGTGAGGATCGTAGTAATAAGAGACGGTATCATTATCCCAGTCAATATTGGTTATACGTGTTTCACTCATGGGAGGATGAGAAGCGTATCTCGTCACATATTCCACTAAAGACTTCACTTGATTATGTTTAAAAGAATCAAGTTGAATTTTAGGTGCATACACATAAAACCCGTTACCTTTTTGCATATACAGTCGACATTTAAGTTGATAGAACGCTTTCGTTTTTATTTTATCATACATTAAGTCGAGTAGACACTTCATAAATGATTTACGTAAAGAAACACTGTGCATTTACGTGAATCTGGATGAGATGTCATATATCTATTGTAAATGCACAGTTGCCTTTTTTTATGCATCAAATAAGATAGACAAAAATGATTAATTTTGTTAAAATAGATATAGTAAATAAAATCTAGAGGTGACTTATGAAATTACTCAATATTACAATGATTATAGCCGCAGTTCTTATTATTTTTGGAGCATATTATATAGCCGATAAAAATAATGATAATGAACAAGAACAACCTTCTGGGTCTGATATCACAACAGTTTATTCAAAAGATAAGTCTGTATTAACAGTTGAAGATGATATTATATATATTGTTGAAGGTACAATGCAAAATGATGTGATTGATAATCTAGGTGCAACAGATTTTTCTGATCAAACATATATCATTACGACAAGTGAAAGAAGTAAAAAAACACTTGATGAAATTTATGAATATGACCGTTTGTATGTTATGGCAGAAAATGGAGAAGAAGATTACTATATGTTTAAATATATGTTAGAAGAGTAAATTTAAGGAAAAAACTATGGGAAGAAAAAAGCGATATTCAAAAGCATATAAGAAAGCACACCCACTGACATCACTTTATTTGTTGCCAGTGCTTTTTATTATTGCCGTAGTGCCATTAATTGTTTATGGTAAAGTGATTGAACTTGATGGATTAGAAGCTATTTATTGGAAAGGTGGTATTATACAAATTGACTTTTTCCAATATTATAAATCGATTTATTTCATTATCGCAACTTACATTGGGGCAATTTTAGTGCTTATCTTGTATTGGGTCGATAAACTTGATTTTGTAAAAACAAAATATTATAAGCCTATGATTGTCTATGCATTATTTGTTTTAATATCCTTTTTCTTCGCAGAGGATATTGATGTTGCATTACGGGGTTATATTGAGATGTTTCAAGGAGTATTTACTCTGATAGGGTATATGTTATTATTATTTACAATTGTTAATTTAGTCAAAAACGAGAAACACATCAAAACTATTATTGGCGCATTTATTTTTGTAGGTATTGGCGTTGGATTTATAGGACTTGGCCAATATTTTGGACATGATTTATTTAAAGGCGACTTCGGTAAATTACTTATTTTACCAAAAGAATACGAGCCCCTTGCTGATCAATTAACGTTTCAGTTTGCTGATTTTGCAGTCTATGCTACTTTATATAATACAAATTTTGTAGGTAGTTTTGCGGCATTGATGATCCCACTTAGTTTTGCCCTTTACTTCTATCAAAATAGATTAATTTATGCTGCATGTACACTTTTCTTTGTTGGATTAATGGTTTTTGTAGGCTTCGGCTCAAACTCAAGAGCGGGAATTGTTGGTGTTATTGCTGCATTAATATTAATTGGGATTATATTTAGAAAAGAAGCGATAAAGAAACCTTTATATATTATTATTCCATTTATTGCCGTATTAGTTGTTGGCTATGGATTAAATGAAGTATCTGATGGTAGAATATTAAATGAGTTTAAGAATTTAAGTATTAAAGATGACATAGAACGCGCAGAAGAGCGTGCATCTAACCGTGTATATTTTGAGACTATTAAATTTGATGATTATACAGCTCTTATTGAAACAGAAGAGTCTAGTATACAAGTTGAGTTTGTTCAAAATGACTTAAATTTTTACACGTTGAATGGTCAAAAACTTGATGTAATCAAAGAAGGTAAGAAAATTACATTTGTGGATGAGGATTATAGTGAGTTTGCTTTTACTAGAAGTGCTGATGATAAATATTATAATGTACAAATATATGGCCGAAGATTTAATATGTGGCTCACAATAGATGGATTTATGTTTGAAGGATTAAGTGGAGGGTTATTCTTGCCTGAGAATCCAGATAAAATTAATTTTTTAGAGACATATGGATCTTTATTTTCTTCTAGAACTTTTATTTGGTCTAGGTCTATTCCACTTTTAAAAGATTATCTTATTTTTGGTGCTGGACCAGACATGTTTCCAATTGCATTTCCGCAAGAAGATTATGTTGGTAAACTTAATTTTATGGGAATAAGAACAATAATTAGTAAACCGCATAATATGTATCTTCAAATAGGAATAAACACGGGTGTAATTTCATTAGGCGCATTATTAACAATTTTTGGAATGTATTTGATTGATAGTTTCAAGTTGTTTATTAATCGATCTTTTACATCATTTAAGGATTATATTGGTGCAGGGTTATTTACAAGTGTGACTGCTTATTTAATTAGTGGGTTCTTTAATGATCAAATTATTAGTGTTGCCCCAATATTTTACGCGATGCTTGGTCTTGGGATTGCGATAAATTTAATGATTAAAGAAAGCGAAAAAGAAGAAACTGTTTA
>JAIPGF010000053.1 GCA_021736205.1 Candidatus Izemoplasma sp. | reverse complement strand
TTAATTAATGATTCTCTGTATTTTTGTATTTGTAGATCTGTTTTCATTCTTCTTATTCTCCTTTGTTTTTAGGGGGAGGGCAGGAAAAAAGTATTTTATCAATAACTTTTCACCGGAATGTTTGACAAATCTACACTGTACATTTACGTGAATCTGGATGAGATGTCATATATCTATTGTAAATGCACAATATATTTTCACACTTTTTTTATAATCTATTGACAGTGTTATTTTTATGTGGTAATATTCATTTAGAAAACCTTTAAGGTAGTCCAGAGAGACTAGTAAGGAAATGAATAGAAGCGAGACTTCTATATAGTTCAAAAAACCTTTCTATGTCTTTCGACTTAGAATTTTTTTATGTTTAAAGTTGAAAGGAGAATTATGGAAAACAATTTAATTATTGGCATTAATGAGAAGCCAAAAAGTGTATTAAAATGGGTTATTCTTAGTTTACAGCATGTATTTGCTATGTTTGGTGCAACGGTGCTTGTACCATTAATTACAGGTCTTAGTGTGGGGGTTGCGCTTGTAGCAAGTGGTGTGGGAACGCTCATCTATATCGCTTCTACAAAAGGAAAAGTCCCTGTGTATTTAGGAAGTAGTTTTGCGTATATTGGGGCCATTATTTTAGCGGGGTCTGTGAACGGATTTAGTAGTGCCTATGTTGGATTAATGGTTGTGGGGATTATTTATGTGATTGTTGCAACAATTATTAAATATACAGGTAATGCATGGATCAAATGGCTTTTGCCACCTGTGGTTGTTGGACCCGTTATTATTACGATTGGATTATCACTGGCGAATGTGGCTATAAGTAGTGCGGGATTTAATGGTGAATCTGGATGGCAAGTTCCAGTTGTTGCGATTATATCTTTCTTAACTGTTGTACTGGTTGGTATTTTAGGAAAAGGATTTTTCCGTATTGTACCGTTCTTGTTTGCAATTGTTGTTGGATATATCTTTAGCATTATTTTTGGACTTGTTGCATTAGACAGTGTTTTTACGGGGTATTCATTTTTACAAATTCCTGATTTCCAGTTTCCATTTATTAGTTATGATTTAGACTTTGATGCGATTTTAATGTTTGCGCCAATTGCGTTTGTTACGATTGCTGAACATATTGGAGATCATACGGTATTAGGAGAAATTACAGGGAATGACTTTATCACTGATCCTGGACTTGAAAACACACTAAAAGGTGACGGAATCGCAACGTTTGTTAGTGGATTAATTGGTGGACCAGCGAATACAACTTATGGTGAAAATACTGGTGTTGTTGCAATGACAAAAGTAGGAAGTGTTTATGTCATCGGACTCGCAGCAATCTTTGCGATATCTCTTGGTTTCTTTGGGTATGTTCAAGCGTTTATCAATAGTATACCTTGGGCTGTTATTGGGGGAATGACGATTGTATTATATGGATTAATTGCTGGAAACGGTGTAAAAGTATTAGTTCGTGCACGTGTTGATTTGAGTGATATGAGAAACTTGATAATCGTAGCAACTATGTTGGTTATTGGACTTGGTGGCGCAAAAATACCTGTGAATGATGCGATAAGTATTGAAGGTATGAGTTTAGCCATTATCGTTGGTGTTGGGTTACACTTACTCTTTAAATTATTTAATTATTTAGGATTATCAAACCAACTTTAATACATAAATTTAGATACGAAAAAAAGACAATTTTCTTTAGTTAGAAAATATGTCTTTTTCATTTTCATTAAGATATAATATTTTTGTTTTTCTATGATACATTTACCCCATAAATATAGAACTTGATTACTATAGGATGTGTATTATATTGAATATGTTATCAGTTATAATATTGTCTGCATATTAGACATCTAATAGTTTTTAAGTGTTGTTATATATCCTATTAACTAATTTTTGTTAAAGATGTGTACTGGCGAATAATTAAGGTATTTGGGGCGAATTTGTTTAATGATCTGTGATACATTATATCTCATTAAATTAGATGGTGAATAAGTTAGATGATTCCTTTTCAACTAAATGGTAAGATTAAGCTAGATAAATTTCTTTTGAAAATAAATTTTTAAAAAAAAACGAAAAAAATACTTGCTTATTGATTAAAAATTTGATACTATATAAATCGGCCAAAAACATTGGATTAGTTAAATTTGGTCCAGTGGTGTAGCGGTTAACATGTCGGTCTGTCACACCGAAGATCGCGAGTTCAAATCTCGTCTGGACCGCCATCATATTTGCGCCCATAGCTCAACTGGATAGAGTGCTTGACTACGGATCAAGAGGTTAGGGGTTCGACTCCTCTTGGGCGCGCCATATAAATCGGGAAGTAGCTTAGCTTGGTAGAGCGCTTGGTTTGGGACCAAGAGGTCGTAGGTTCAAATCCTGTCTTCCCGACCATTTGAAGATAAAAGACAATTCATTTAAGAATTGTCTTTTTTTATGAATGCTTGAAAATTTTTGAATAAGTCAGCATCGTATTTAATATCAGCATTCTTTTTCATTTTACGCATGATAGCGGAGGCGTCTTTTTTTTGATATAGATCATAATCATCAATAATACGCATTAAGCGTGCTTCAAATGGTATCTCATCTGCTTTTTTCCCTTCTGGGAATCCTGATCCATCAATATTTTCATGATGGTAAAGAATCCAAGTAGATAAGTAGTTATATTCGGGGATAGCACTTGATAATCTGTAGCCTACTTCTGCATGATCTGAAGTTAGTTCATAATCAAATAAATTGTTATCGTCTAGTGTTTCATTGTTGTATAAAGATAATATTCCAATATCATGTAATCCACTCAATTCAGTTAGTTCATTAATTGTGGCAGAATCTAAATTAAGATAGTTAGCAAAGCGTTGAATAAGATCTCTTGTATCGTTTAGATGACTTGCGAGTTGAGGATAATTTTTATCAATGTGTTTTCTTAATTTAGCGATTAATTCAAGTCGCATTTTTTTACCATCGGCTTTTTTCTTTTCATACATTTCCATCTCAGCGGCTTCAATGGTTGTTGAGATATCTTCATCAGACGTTGTTTTTGTTGAATAACCAATGGCGATACTAGGGGTTATCGGTTGGTATAATGATTTATTTAATAAGTCATCAATACGCTCAAGAATTATTTTAGTATGTTTCGCAGGTGTTTGTGGTAACAAAATGGTGAATTCATCTCCACCCCATCTGGCAACAATATCTTCACTACGGGTTGCTTTTTTAAGAATTGAAGCGATTTCTTTAATTAAATTGTCACCTTCTAGATGGCCAAAGGTATCATTTACAAGTTTTAAACCATTAACATCACAAATAATAACTGAAATTGGGAGTTGACGTTCAACATCTAATCGTTCTAATTCCGTTTGAAAATGATATCGATTATATAATCCTGTTAAATAATCATGATGAGAAATAAAATTAACTTTTTCGATGCGTTCTTTTTCAAGTGTGACATCACGTATGATGATAACGGCTCCTTGATTTATTTCGTTGATAATAAGAGGTGATATTGTAAAATCTATAAAGATATCCTCACTAGTAGTGCGTAATAACTTATAAGGAAGTTCAGTTTTACTTGTTGAATTGTTTTCTAAACAATCATCTATTATATCATCAAATGATAAATTTCTGCCTGTTGCATAAATTCTAAGAATATCAGAAATGTCATTTTTCTCATGGATATTGTCAATATCTAAAATAGAAAGAGCTGAATCATTAATCAAGTCGATTTGCTTGTTTTGATCAATAATTATAATGCCTTCTTCAACACTCATAAATGTTGCTTCAAGTTTTTTATCGGTATTTATTAATCGTTCTTGTTGCTGATTAATTTTTGTTTCATCAATGATTGTTACAAAAATTTGTTTTCGGTTATTAAATTTAGCTAATGAAGCATGATATGAGACACTAATAACATTACCATTTTTCAAAACATGTTTTGTTTTATTTTTATAATGTTTTTCTTCATTAAGAATTTCATAAATTCGTTTAATTTTACGTTTAGGTGTAAGTGAAACATCTTCAAGAGACAAGGTTAAGAATTCATCTTTAGAGTAACCGTAAACTTCAATAGCACGATTGTTTACATTCGTTATTTGTTCAGTTTCATAATCGATTAAAATATTAATCGTATTTGATAATTTAAATAGATCAAAATATTCTTTTTCTCGATTTTTAATATGAAGACTATCAAAATGCATTTGACGTAATAGTAGTAAAAAGGAAGATACTAAATACCCCCCAATTGGAAATACTAGTAAAATGGGAAGTGTGATTGTCTTTATTGTGTCGGAACCTAACACATTAACAAATATCAATAAGATAATAATCATAACCGTTTGTATAGCGAGATTAACTAAAAATAATTCAATATGACTTATTTTTTTAACAGAATCATTTTTCAAGCGGGTATAGCGCCAAGTAAGACCTAAAAATGCGCCTAAAAATATCCACAATAACCCTGCAGTTAAACCTACACCACCTATAATAATCCGATGGATAGATAGGGATATGACCCCCATAATAGTTGGGATGAATCCTAAAAACATACCAGTGATACTTATTAAGACAGTCCGAGAGTCAAAAACAATACCAGATTTTAATATAAAATTATTACGCATAATAATAAACCCAATAATCATTACAGCAAAGCCCATAATGATCTTTTTAACCCACCATTCCATCGTGATGTCTGAAAAAAGTGTGTATATCACACCTAAACTCAATAATAAAAGAATATTGGTTACAAATACAATAATTATCTCATTAAACATAATCCCACCTTCTTGTATAGATTATACCACAAATTAAACTATAAAAAAATATTGTTATAAACCTTGTTTTTTACCGTCTAATTTTATATAATTAATAAGGTTAATCAATGGTCCCGTAGCCAAGTGGCTAAGGCAATGGACTGCAACTCCGTGAACACCGGTTCGAATCCGGTCGGGACCTCCAATTTTTTTCTAAAAAAATACAAAAATACGGCTACATAAAGGGAAATAAGATATTCTATACAGATAAAGATTAATGCAGAAAGATTCATTTTAATAATAAACTTGAATCTCCGTTGCCCTAGAATCTTATCTGTCTTTTTTACTTATATAGTGTTCCATGGGTGATAACTTTTTATATATTCTTGAGTTAGTTTTTATATCATAATGAGTATATCGCTCAGTCATTTCAATCCTGGAATGCCCCATTGAGTTCTTAGTAAATAACGATGGCATATCTTTTTTATAAGCTAGAGTCCCATATGAGTGTCTGATCATGTGACTTGAAAGCTTTTCAAGTCCTAGCTCATCTCTTATTTTATGAAAAACTCTTATTATTCCTAGATATTTTAGTGGCTCATTATTTCTACTGTTTCTGAATAAATATTGATTAGAGTCATCAATATGGTATATGTAATTCTTTAGGTAGTTAGAAGTGAAATCGGTAAAATAGATTATTCGCTCTCTTTTTGTTTTGGTATGATCAAGAAGTATTGTATTATTTTCTAGATCAACATTTGATATTTTAATTTTACTTACTTCTGACAATCTTGCACCTGTATCAATAAATAAGAATATAAGTGCTTTGTCTCTTTTGTTAATAAATCTATTATCTTTGTTTAGCATGTGTTTGATAATTCTTCTCATAGTTTTTTCATCAATTACATCGAATCGCTTATCTAGTTCTTTCAGTTTTGGAAAAGAAGCGATAATTGATGGATTACATTTATTTTGTTCAACTTGAAAAGTAATCGCTCTATTTAATAACGCTATTCTTTTATTGATTGTCTTGTTAGAGTTGTCATTTTCTCGTGAATAATCTATAAAGGCATACAGGTCATTGAAGTCAACTTCTGTGGAGTTAGCTATTCCTTGCTTAACTAAGAATTGAACTATAATACTTAGATGAGATTTATCATATCTATATGTACCATTAGACTTGAAATGTTTTGAATAGTTTAAATACTCTTCTTTTATAGTTTCTAGTTTCATAAAATAAAAACACCAATCCTTAGACCGGTATAGTATAGATTTAATCTCATAAAATACAGCCCTTTCAAATATCGCCTAAACCGATATTACATTAATATAATATCTGTTAATAAGGTATTTGTCAAGAAAACAATCGGTGTTTCCGATATTTATGATATAATATAATTGAATATGGAACGGTGATAATATGAGTAAACTTCCAGAAAGACTTAGAAGTCTTAGGAAAAATTTAAATAAAACACAAAAGGAAATGGCTAAATTATTAGAGGTTTCACAATCCACATATAGTGCTTATGAGACAGGTGTCTATGAGCCTAACTCTGATACTATAATCAAAATAGCTGATTTTTTTGATGTTTCTTCTGATTACCTTTTAGGAAGAATTGATATTAAAGCAACCCAAGCTGAAGTTGATTTTGTTAATGAACTTGAAACAAAAGGACTTGATCAACTTATACATGAGTATAACTTAACACTTGGAAATGAAATGATGGATCCAAAAGAAGAGCGTATGCTTATTCGATTAATGAAAGCATTTATGGAAGAAGATTTGTAAAATGATGAAGACTAGGATGATTTCCTAGTCTTTTTTTTCTGTGTGCCGGGCATGGCACTAATCTTACTAGTGAAAGTCTAGTCGGTGGTATTTACCGCCAACCGTAGGGAAGCGCAAGGTGTCTACTGTGAAGTAGTGGCTGAAGGAAGCGTGGAACAAAACTTTGAACCTA
>JAIPGF010000002.1 GCA_021736205.1 Candidatus Izemoplasma sp. | reverse complement strand
CTTGATCAATAATGGTTTGTTCAACATCTGCTACAATTTGTCTGATTGCTGCTTCTTTTTGAATAGTCACATATTTATACACATCTTCATTACCTTCAAGTAATTGCAGGGCAAGCCATTTCTTTTTGACTTGTAATGTATCAAATCTTAATAATTCTTCAATTTGATCAATTCCGTGTTTAATTACTTCAGGATAATCAAGCTCTAATGCATTAAATGAGTTAATATGTTTTAGTTCATCAATGACGTGATCAATATCTTCAGTATTATGTTCCCGGGCTGATAGCGATATCGCATTTACCTCTAATAGCTCAGTAACTTTTTTGGTGTCAACAACATAGCCGTTGTTATGTAGAGAGTCTTTTAAGTTAAAGACGAGTAACATTGGTACACCAAGTTCTAATAGTTGTACTGTCAAATGTAAATTCCGTTTTAAATGCGTGGAATCAATAATATTGATGATACCATTATAAGATTCTTTTAATAACGTATAAGTTACAACACCTTCATCTTCACTAGAGGGTGTAATATTATATGTTCCTGGTAAGTCAACTAAATTCGCATGGGGATAATGTTTTAAATGATGGACCCGTTTTTCTACGGTGACACCACTATAGTTTCCGACATGTACATGGGATTGTGTCATCATATTGAAGAAGGTGCTTTTTCCCGTATTGGGATTTCCAGCAAGTAAAAAATTCATTATGTCACCTCAATCTTTATCGCATCTTTTTTTCGAAGACAAATTTCTATATCATCAACTTCAATTAAAAAAAGGCTATCGAAGGCTAACCGTTTAATTAAGGTAATATTGGCATCTAAATAAAGTCCAACATCCATCAGACGGTTAATATAGTCCTTGGAATGGCCCTTAAAAGATGTTACTACTTTTGATTCATTTAATTTCATGTCTGTAATATTCACAAGAATCACTCCTAGTTTTTTATTATAGGGGAGATGACCTCAGATGTTAAGTAAAAATGTAAATTTTATAAATAGTGTTATAAATAAGAAAAAGGCTACGAATGAGCCTTTCCTAATGTATTAATAAAACATTTACCATCTTTTTTACATGTTTCTTGATTATTGTCTTCGCAATGTCCTTCAACAAGCAACTGTAATTTATCAATTTTAAAGTCCTTAAAAATTGGATGTTGCTTAATTAAATTAAAAATGTCTGAATGGTTAATCTCAATAATATTGTTATTGATTTTACATGTTACATGAATGTGACTATCAGCATTATGTTTGGTATCATCAATTGTTAAGTCATAATGTTTTTTACCATTGATAAACAGTTGTGTTACAATTTTATGCTCGAGTAAAAAATCAATATTATTATAAACAGTCCCAAGATTATTAAAGCCCATTTCTTTAAGACGTGCGTGTATTTCTTGTATAGTTAAGTGTTTATCTTCTAAGACATTTATAATTGCTTTACGTTGCTTTGTTATACGGATATTTTGTTTTCTTAATTTTTGAAATAAACGTTCTTTTTCATCCATAGTTATCACCTGCACTTATATTAACATTTTTCTAAATAAAAGAGAAATAAAACGCATAAAATTCAACTGCAATGATCGAATCTTACTGATTAAATTTTTTATATAATTTTTCAGCGATAAAATCAGGCACAAAATTGGATAAATCACCGTTGAATTCAGCAATTTCTTTAACGGTATTACTAGATAAAAAAGAGTATTTATTGTCGGTCATAAAGAAAACACTATCGATTCTTTTTTCTAATGCTCTGTTAGCGTGTGTCATCTGAAACTCATACTCAAAGTCAGTTACAGCTCTAAGCCCACGAACAATGTGGGTAGCACCTAACTCCATTGTTTTGGAGACGGTAAGTTGGTCATTGGTACAAATTCGGATACGGTCATGCGCTCCATCCAACATTTTTTTTACCAGTTCAGTACGTTCTTCTGCACTAAAAAGATGTTTTTTATTTGGGTTTGTACTAATTAAAATAATCAATTCATCAAAGACTTTGAGTGCGCGTTCTGCGATATCTTTGTGTCCAAATGTGATCGGATCAAAACTTCCGGGATAGACTGCTTTTTTCATTGTTGCCTCCTTTTAAAAAATGCGACGGTTGTAATACCAATTCTTTTTTCTTTATATTTTATTATATCATTTATATCATCTTTTACTGAATCTTTTTTAGAAAACAAACAAATAATACGTCCCTCTTTCGATAAATGATCTGAGGTTGAGAGATATTCAAGTATTTCAGGGATTTTTTTCAAGTCATACGGGGGATCGAGTAAAATTATATCATAAACGTCTGCTTTGTTTACTAAAAAATCTTGATAATCAGTCTTAATAACAGTTGTTTTGGGTGAATCAGATAAAGAAGATAAGTTCTCTTCTATGGTTTTAATAGCAGCGCTATTTTGATCAACAAAAACACATGATATTGCGCCACGACTTAAACTTTCTATCCCTAAGGCACCACTTCCAGCAAATAAATCCAAGACATGGGCATTAGGCAATGAAAAATTAATACTATTAAAGATAGATTCTTTAACGCGGTCTTTTGTTTCTCTGGTTGTTGATTTAGCGACTTGTTTTAATGTTTTTCGTTTATATTTTCCACTAATAACTCGCATACTATCAGTCCTTAGAAAAGGGCCAAAAGGCCCTTAAATTATTGATATGTGATTTGGTCAACAGTCTCTTTGTCTAAGCGTTCAATAAGGGCAGTGACCAGTTTTACCATTGCGTCATAATCGTCTTCATGGACAATCGATGTGTGGGAATGTAAATATCTTACAGGCAAGCAAAGTGCGATTGTTGGTGCACCACTGTGTGCCATATGCATTGCTCCACCATCAGTTCCTCCACGTTCTAAATAGGTTAATTGGAAGGGAATATCTAGTGTCTCACAAACACTTATAACATAATCACGTAATCCTTTATGACCAACCATGCTACTATCTTTAAACATAATTCCTACACCATTACCAAGTTTTGTATGTTTGTTTCCTTTGGGGAAATCATAGGCAATGGTTGTATCTAGTGCAATCCCTATATCAGGTTGAATCGTGTTAGCACTTGTTGTTGCACCTCTAAGTCCTACTTCTTCCATAACAGTTCCTACACCGTAAAAACGGTTCTTATGTGGTTTACCTTTTAAGTTATTTAATACATCAATAACAGCTGCACATCCCACACGGTTATCCCAAGCTTTTCCTAATAAATATTTCGGATTAGAAAGTTCTGTTTGAATAATGTATGGTGTAATCATGTCGCCTGGTTTAATACCCAAATCTTGCGCATCTTCTTTTCCATCAACACCAATGTCAATAAACATTTTTTTCATTTCAACAGGTTTTTTGCGTTCTTCTTTTGTTAAGATGTGTGGTGCTTTTGCTCCAATAACTCCACGAATTTTTTTACCGTCACTTGTTGTTATTTCTAGTTGTTGTGCCAGCATTACTTGTGACCACCAACCACCAGCTGGGGTAAATTTAATATACCCTTCATCTGTAATAGAAGTAACTAAAAATCCCACTTCATCCATGTGTCCAGCTACCATTATTTTGGGACCATCTTTTAATCCAATCTTTTCACCAATGATACTACCTAAACCATCAAATGAAACAGTTGATAAGGGCGTTAATTTTTCTTTCATATACGTTCTTACTTCTTTTTCATTTCCGGGAATCCCATTTAGCATTGACATTTCTTTTAACGTTTTACTCATCTGTTTGCTCTCCTAGCTCTTTAATTTGGTTTTCAATCAGTAGATCAATCACTTCTAGAAATTGATTCATATCAGCATCATCAATTCCATCAATCATTGTGCTTAAACATTTGCTTTCAATTTGTTTTACTTGATTACAAATATCTTTGGATGCTTCACTAATGTAAATGTTTCGAACGCGTTTATCTTGTTCATTGCGTTCACGATAAATATAACCATCTCGTTCTAGACGAGATATAATTCCACTTAACGTTGCTTTGTCAGTATCCATTTGCAGTAAAATCTCTTTTGCAGTAATACCAGGTTCAGCTTTTATAACACGCAAAACTAAAAGTTGCGCATAGGTTATATTCATATCTTCTAAATGCTTTGCCATAATTCGTTTATAAAGCATATTCGATTTATTCATCTTATAACACATTTCTTTAATCATCATATCCTCCTTACGATTGTTTGGTATACAAATTAATTATACACATTTTTTAATGTTTTTCAATATCTAGCATCTTTTAAGGTAAAGAAAAAGCGTTTCAAAGTAGAAACACTTTAACTAACAATTTCATCTTGTTTATCATCTTTTTTAGGGACATGATCTCTTGGGGGTAATTCTTGTTCTGCATCCTGTATTGGTTTTTCAGATTTATCCGTTTTTTCGTAACGATATAATTTATATCCGTTATAGCCATCGTATGTTAAATAAACACCTGTAACAATACTAAAGACTAAAATAATATGAATTAAAATTCCTGGTGTGAAATTACCACTAAAAAACACATAACTACCAATAATTAATGCAGCGATATGATAAAAGTATAGGACGTAATCACTTTCTTCATCTTTTGTTGAAATACTAAAGAAATGAACACTTCCGCGTAACATAAGATAAACACCTAGTATGTATCCAAATACTTCTTCAAGATTACCAACAGCTATAGTATATATAATTAAAGTAAGTCCTAAAATTGTATCAATAGTGATTTCAACTACGTTAATTGTTTTGACCAAGTCGTTTGATTGTGTTTTTATATACGGGACTAATCTGAAGAAAGATGTTAAAACAATAATTGCTCCAACAAAGGGAATAACGATTGATTCACCGTTAAAAAATTCTAAGTAGGCAGCAAGCACAATTAACAGTGCAGCGCCAACAAATTTAATAACCCAACTATATTGTCTAATTGTATTCATAAGACTCCTTTCTTTGCTTTACAACTTAATTATAACACATAAAACGAAAAGTATATATAATACAATAATAAAGTAATGGTAAACAAAAATCCTGAACAAATGGAAATCACCCTATGCTGAACCTCTGCGGTCTAGTGTGGTGGCCTCTTACTTAATTATTAGGGTTCCTATTACTTCTAGGTTTCCAGCACAAATCAAGTCTTAGCCCCTTTTCTGAAAATTTGGGGTCCCAGTGCGGGTGATTTCCATTTGTCTAGGATACTTTTATTATAAATCACAACAGATTTATTGTCAAATATATAACAAATTTAAAAATAGTATAAAAGCTACTTTTCAAGCCGAAAACGGATTGTTTGTATGCTAATAAAAAAAGCAGTTTTACCTGCTTATTTTATCAAACTTTAGTTATTTAAAATTAACTCAATTAATTCAGCTTTTCTTAAACTAGAATATCCTGATAATTCTTTTTCTTTAGCAATCTCAGTTAATTCAACGACTGTGTGGTTTTTAAGTTCTTTTTCTGTGTATTCAGCTGAAGTTGTTTCAGTTTTTTCGGCTTTTTTGGTTTCTTCTTTTGTTTCTTCTTTTGTTTCTGGTTTTATTGCTTCTTTAACTTCAGTTTTTTCTTCAGTTACTTCAACATTTCCAGCAATACCGTCTTTTGCTAAATCAGTGATATCTGTAAATCCTTGTTCATCGTTTACTGCGATATCAGCTAGCATTTTACGGTTAATTTCAACACCTGCTTGACGAAGTCCATACACTAAACGTGAATATGAAAGTCCGTTTTGTCTTGCAGCAGCGTTAATGCGAGTAATCCATAATTTTCTGAAGTTTCTTTTACGTTGTTTACGATCACGATATGCATACGCAAGTGAATTCATTACTTGTTCGTGAGCTGTACGGTATAATGTACGTTTTGAACCGAAATATCCTTTTGCTAATTTTAATACTTTTTTACGTCTTTTACGTGCGACGTTTCCACCTTTTACTCTTGGCATAAAAAGTACCTCCTTTATTTAATATTAGCAACTTGTTGTTTAATGCGTTTCATATCTGATTTATCAACAAAGTTAGCTTTTCTATGTGCTCTTTTAGCATTTTTATTTTTGGCATGTAGTAAATGTACACGATGTGAATGTGATATTTTTACTTTACCTGATTTTGTTTTCTTAACTCTTTTTTTAAGCCCTGAATGAGTTTTCATTTTTGGCATGAGTTTCACTCCTTATTTATTATCTTTATCTGGGACTAAAATCATATGCATGTTTCGTCCATCACGTTTTGGCGTTGTTTTTACTTTAGCAATGTCTTTACACTTTTCTGCAAATTCTAACATCTTGTCACGACCTTGATCAGTAAATGCCATTTCACGTCCTCTAAAACGAATCGATAGTTTTAGTTTATCACCGCGTTCTAAGAAGTCACGACCTTTACGTAGTTTCGTGTTAAAATCATGTTCTTCTATTTTGGGTGAAAGTCGTAATTCTTTTAAAGTAACAGTCTTTTGATTTTTACGTGCTTCTCGTTGCTTTTTCTGTTGTTCATATTTATATTTGTTATAATCCATGAATTTAGCAACGGGTGGTTTAGCATTTGGGGCAACTAATACAAGGTCCATACCTTTTTCAAAAGCACGATTAATTGCTTCATTTTTACTAATTACACCTAGCTTTTCACCTTCGTCAGTGATAGCCATTACTTGTTTAGACTTAATTCTTTCATTAATGATATGATCATCTTTTTTCTTGTTTGGTTTAACTTTTTTGTAACGCTTTATGATTACACCTCCTCTTAAGTTTATGTATGCGGAAAGCATTTATATCGAAATTATATGTAAAACATATAAAAAAGTGTGCGTACATACTGTACCCACACTCAAAAAATTTATAGTTGCTGTAGCTTAGACCTATTGATTATTCAATCAGGTGTGAGTGGGTACTCCTCTTTCCACATATTCAATTGCATAATAAGTATAGCATCTCCTTATAAATTGTCAAGTATTATTCTTCTTCGGCAGGAGAAATAAAGTTTTTCGCGTAATCTTCTTTGTTAATTTGTCTATTTCTAGCGATTGCAAGCGCTCCTTTAGGAACATTTTTTGTCACAGTACTACCCGCAGCAATAAACACGCGTTCACCAACTTTAACAGGGGCAATTAAGTTTGTATTACACCCAATGAAGACATCGTCTCCTATAATTGTTTTATTTTTCTTAACACCATTGTAATTTACGGTAATACTTCCGCACCCAAAGTTAACATTTTTACCTGTTTCTGTATCTCCGATATAAGCTAAGTGAGAGGCTTTAGTTCCTTCTCCTGTCACGGACTTTTTAATCTCAACAAAGTTTCCAATACGGTTACGTTCACCAATTACCGCACCGTTTCTTAAATGGGCAAAGGGGCCAACAGTGGTATCACTTTTAATCTCTGAGTCAAAGATTAAACTATGTTTAACTCTGACATTGTGATGAATGATAGAATCATGTACTTCAGTGTTTGGTCCAATTTTAGAGCCACTTTTAATGGTTGTATCCCCTGTTAAATATGTATTGGGATAAATTGTTGTATTACGTTCAATATCAACATTATGACCAATTGTGATTGTTTCAGGATTAATCATGCTTACACCGTTTAACATATGTTGTTTGTTAATGCGATTACGCAACACTTTTTCTGCTTTACTGATAGCATATAAGGTATTTACTCCCATAACTTTTTGATTATCCCATAAATCAAATACATCAATATGGTAGTCTGGTTTCATAATTGAGACAATGTCAGTAAGATAGTATTCACCTTTACGTTCATTCATTTTAATTTTATCAAGGGCAGTAAATAATGCTTGGTTATCAACAACATAAATACCTGTATTCACTTCTTTTATCTGCCTTTGTTCACGTGTACATTCACTATCTTCAATGATAGATTCAATATTATTATACTCATTACGAATAATACGACCATATCCCCTTGGATTATCATAACGTGTTGATACAACCGTTAAATCATTTCCTTTATCTAAATGATAACTAAATGCTTTATTGATGACCTCATCATCAATTAACGGCATATCTCCAAGTAGAATAATGGTATTCCCCTTTTTATCTCCTAAGATTGGTTGCGCTGCTTTAACAGCGTCACCTGTTCCTAGTTGTTTGTCTTGAACCACATAATTAACCTGGTCTTTTAAGATGTCTTTAATGACATCTTGTTGGTAACCAACAACAACGGTTGTTTCATCAATAATACTTTTTTCTATGTATTCATGAATGTATTTAATCATTGGTTTTGAAATAATAGGAATGGCACATTTAGGTAGTTCTGTTTTCATTCTAGTCCCTTTTCCTGCGGCTAAAACTATTGCATAATTTTTCATTTTACGCCTCCATTTCTATCTTGATTAAATCAGCTATTTCAGTAGAATAGCGGATAACATCTTCTTCTTTTTTACAACTAATTGTAATACGGATAAGTGGCTCAGTTCCACTTGCTCGTACAAGCACTTTACCATTTCCTTTTAATGCTGCTTTAATGGCAGATATTTTTTCTTGTATGACACTATTCGTTATGATTGATTTATCTGTCACTTTGATATTTGTAAGTTTTTGCGGCCATAAAGTAATATCACTGGTTAAATCACTTAATGTTTTTGTCTGATCGGTTAAAATTTTGATAATCATTAATGCGACAAAAAGACCGTCTCCCGTATTTAAATAATCTCTTAAAATGATATGGCCAGAATTTTCACCCCCAAGACTTAAGTGATGCTTATTAAGCTCTTCTAAGACATATTTATCGCCAACATCCGTTATTAAAACGGTGATATTTTGACGTTCAAATGCTTTTATAATTCCCAGATTACTCATCTTTGTTAACACGACGGTATCTTTTTTTAGTAATCCTAGAGACTTTAAGTATGTAGCGATGATGTAAAGTAATTGATCGCCATCAAATACAGTACCGTCTTGATTCACCGCCAAAACACGGTCTCCATCGCCATCAAAACTAAAGCCAATATCTAAATCTTTTTCAGACATTAATTTTTGAATTGCCTCTATGTGCGTACTTCCCACACCTTGATTAATATTTTTTCCATCAGGTGCATTACCAATTTGACTGTAGGTGTCTGTTAGTTCTCTTAAAACGCCTAAAGAAATTAAGTAATTCGCCCCATTGGCGCTATCAAATCCGATTCTTAATGGTGTTTTATAAAGTTCTAGTTGTTGTATTAAATTCAAATATTCATCTAAAACATCTTCTCCGCTATAAATATCACCTGAATCTGTAGTTTTTGTTGTTTTTTCTTCATCGATATAGGTTTCAATCATCTTTTCTTGCGCTGAATTTAACTTATTACCTTTATAAAAAACTTTAATTCCATTGTCATAATAAGGATTATGTGAAGCGGTAATCATAATACCTATTATGCCTTTAATATCAGAATAATGACTAATTAAAGGTGTTGATACAATACCAGCATTCATACAATCAATTCCAACGCTTCTTGCACCTTTAATAAGGTTGTCTGATAAGACTTCTCCGGACGTTCTTGTATCACGTCCAATGACAAGACGATTTAGATCAAATGTTTCTTTTAAACTTTGTCCGACTAAAAAAGCTATCTTTAATGTTAATTCTTTACCAAATTCTCCGCGAATCCCATCTGTTCCAAAATACTTCCCCATTGTTTTCTCCTTCGTCTATATACTGTGTTGTTCTTAATTTATTATTCAACTGTAACTGATTTTGCTAAGTTTCTAGGTTTATCGATATCAAACCCGCGTTTTAAAGCAGCGTAATACGCAATAAACTGCGTTGGAATAACGGTTAATAATGGACTAAATCCTTCATAAACATCATTCACAACAATATCATCTTCTGAATCATGTACACTTTTAGTTGATATAACAAGTGTTTTTGCTCCACGTGAAGCAACCTCGTTTAAATTACTACGTGTGTTGTTATTAATATTACGTTGGGAAATGATTGCTATAACAGGCGTTCCCTCTTCAATCAATGCAATTGTTCCATGTTTTAATTCACCTGCTGCAAATCCTTCTGTTTGTATATAACTAATTTCTTTAAGTTTTAAACTGGCTTCTAAACATGCATAATAATCAATGCCACGACCAATATAAAAACAATTGCGTTTAGTGAGATATTCATCCGTTAATTTTTGAATGTAATCACGTTGATCGATTACCTGTTCAATACTTAATGCTAGTTTACTTAGTTCTTTTCGTAAATCTAGGTGGTAATCACTGTTCATATAAGCCAGAATGGATAATACAGCAATTTCAGCGGTATATGCTTTTGTTGATGCGACAGCTATTTCTGGTCCTGCTAAAATATCAACATAGGCGTCTGCTTCTCTAGCCAAAGTTGAAGATTTAACATTTGTCAATGTTAAACTACGGTAACCTTTGGCTTTAATATTAACAAGTACAGCTCTTAAATCAGCTGTCTCACCACTTTGAGAAATAAATATAAATAACGGTTTTTTACTAATGATAGGCATATTATAAGCAATTTCACTGGCAATATGAACTTCTGTAGGAATATTTGCCATCGACTCAAAGAGATTTTTACCAACAAATCCAGCGTTCATACTTGTGCCTGCACCAATAATATAAATACGATCAGTACTATCTAAAAGTTTTTTAACCGTACCGTTAAGAGCAACATCATCACCAGTAAAATAGTTATCAATTATGCGTCTAATAACAGCTGGTTGTTCATTAATTTCTTTTAACATAAAGTGAGCAAACTCACCTTTTTCAATATTCACAGAATCAATATCAATTTTTTTAATTTCGTGTGGTACTTCTTTTCCAATAATATCTTTTATAATATAAGAAGCGCCATCAATTTCTATAAATGTTTTATCGTCTAATGCAATATATTCTGTTGAAAATCCGACACAAGCCATAATATCACTCGCAATAATAATACCATCATCATTTATCCCTAATAACAATGGACTTTTATTTTTTGCGGCATACAATTTGTTTTTATTTTCTGTATCAATAATCGCCAGTGCATAAGACCCTTCCAGTAAACTAAGGGTCTTTCTAATCGCATCTGACACACTCATTATCGCACTAAATTGTTCAATTAAATGCACAATAACTTCAGTATCTGTTTGACTTTTAAAAATACTTTCTTTTAAATAAGATGCCTTTAGTTCTTTGTAATTTTCAACAACGCCATTATGAACAATATAAAAACGACTCTTCATCGATTGATGAGGGTGTGAATTTACATGATTAGGCTTCCCGTGGGTTGCCCATCTGGTGTGTCCTATACCTAAATGGCTCTCAAAATTAAAATCCGTGATCTCTTCTAAATGAGCAACACGGCCTTTATCTTTATATAAGTGGAACTCACTTGTTGATTCATCAAGTAGTGCCATTCCAGCAGAATCATATCCTCTATACTCTAATCGTTTCAACCCGTAAAAAATTATATCTCTTGCATCCTTACTTCCTATGTAACCTACTATTCCACACATGTCTTTCACTCCCTTGTACTATAAATATACCATAAGAGTATCAGGTATTCAATCTTTTATAGGTCATATTTCAGTGCGAAAAGAATACTCACTAGCGTACAAAAACATCCCAGTAAAAAGACATGTAATGGCTGATACATAAAAACATACTGACTTCCTTTTAAATACAATTCAGGGAAGAAATAGTTAATAACTAATTTAGCTGTTGTTATGTCTTCTAAAAGGGGCATTCCACTAATAAAAAAGCTCATAAAATACCCGACAAAGATTAACAACAAATAACTAACGTGCATATGTAATTTACTGACACATAAAAAAAGGGATAAGTAATAAAAACAAAAAAGAAAAAGTGATAAACCAAGATGAATTGAACTGTAGTTATAATAGGGATTAAATAGTTGCATCAATTCAAATATCACTGTAATGATAATGACATAAAATAAACTATTAACAATCATAAAAATATATTTAATACTAATAATTTTTAGTTTGGAATAGTAGTTTAGTAAATAACTTTCCACTGTGTGTGAAAATTCTAAAGAATATACTACTAAAAACAATATAAGCAAGGCAAAAAACTTCACGATAATCAATGTTGATATAAGAAATTCAACTAAAAAAGGAGCCTGATAAAAATGTTGTGCTGAAATAGGGTTGAAAATATGACTATTTAACACTATTATACCTATTAACAAGGTGAAAATAAGCGCTAATATTACTTTTATTTTTTTTGTATAAAAAATCATTTGATAAAATAAAAATAACTTCATAACGTAATCACATCCCTATCTTTAAAGGTCGGAAGTGACTTATGATGTGTTGCAATGATAAATAAAGCCCTTGAGGATTTAATAAAGTTATTAAGGTGTTTTATCGCTTTGTCATCGAGGCCAGTGTAGGGTTCATCTAATAAATAAAGGTCGACGTTTCGATGAAAGACACTTATTAAACTAACTTTTGCTTTCATACCCTTAGATAAAGCGTTTATTAATTCATCTTTTTTTGTATCAAGCTGATATTTTTTCATCAGCGGTTCAATGGCGTTTTCAGTTGCTAAATCGTTTAGTCCCTTTAAAAACTGGGAAACTGTCAAATCAAGGGGAAGACATATACTATCAGGTTTATACATTAAACTGTTATCATGGGTGATTTCACCATCATATGTGATATGATGCGCAATCGCTTTGAGCAAGGTTGTTTTTCCGGTACCATTTTTACCTAATAATACAGTGATACGGTTTTTTAATAGTAGATTAGGAAATTTAATAGTTGTATTCTTATAGCGTTTAACCACATTTTTAACCTTAATGAATGTCATATTTAACACTTCCTGCTAACGACGTATATGTGGTGGTTTTAATGTAGGGGAAATCATCTATAAAAAACAATTTTTCAGTCGAGTCGTTCACATATGTTAAGATGAGTGGAAAGCGTTGTAAAGGTCTTTTATGCGTGTATGAAAGGGGAATGTATAATTTAAGTGATTGACTTGGGAGTAGGGTTAAAGAAAGGGGAGTTATAGGGGATAGTGTAAACAAATTATAGGATTCTTGATTAAGAATCTCTGTGAGTTCATCATCAAACGTGAGTGTTTCATATACCTCTTTAATTAGTCGATAATTAGGAATGATGGTAGCTGATGGGATGTTTATATTTGTTAAGGTTATGGGTGAGGTTGTTGTGTTTTTTAGTTCAATAAAAATCCCATTAGCAGTACTTCTCTGATACATCAACTCATGTGTTGCACTTATTTGTTTAACCGCTAAATCTGTTGAGTTCGTTTGATCAAGATAGTTAAATTCTCCCATAGCAATACGGAGTTCTTTTTGGTTTTCATATTGTAAGTTTAAATACGCCTCTGGTAACTGCATTGATAAACTATTGGCTGATACATCAATACGCAATAAAAAGATTATCTCATACAACACCTTATCTTCAATTCTAAGTGCTGCACTTGGTGTTATAATTTGTTTAATTGTCACTGGTATTTTTTCTGTTTCATTTTGAATGAAGACTGTTGTCAGATACTCAGAATCAAAATAATATGCTTTGGGGGTTGTTGTAAGAACTTTAAACTGAATGGTTTCTAGTGTGCTTGTGTGATAATAACTATGTACTTCAGGATAGGAATAGATGACTGTATCAGGTGTTTTTGGGGGAAACTGCATAATACTTAAAACGCAGATTAAAATACTAAAAAAACCTATTAACCAATATTTATTCATTGATTGGTTCCTTTACTAAACTATAATATTCAGTGGTTATGATAAACACTTCCCAGCCACCATGTTTTGCGTTGTACCAAAAACGGTAATAATTCGCCACACCACTTGAAACCTTACCTTCACCACAAATTTGTATTTTTAATGTTGTGTTGGGATCCACTTCTACTTTTATTTCAAATTCTTCTTCATATTCAGAACTTGTTTTCGCATCAATCTCAAAACCTAGTTTCTCTTCAAGACCTAATGAAAAGTTTTTGTTTTTCCCTTTCCCACTTAATTTAATGGTTCCAGACACGTTATATTGTTTTTTAACACTTTCTTCTTGTTTAAAACTAAACGTTTCTTTAATCGGTGTGGTACCTGCGTTATAAATAATATAAAGTGTTTCTTTGATAAAGGTAACGGGTTCTGTCTCAAATCCAGTAAACACTTTCCAACCCCAAAATCGACGGCCTTTAATCTTGTCATAGTAACGGTCGTATCGATGATCTGAATAATTCTCCAGCAATACACCACCATCGTTTTTGAATGTAATAGCTTGAAATGTTTTGTAGTCTGATCCATAACTTGTATTACCACTCAATGAGATAAGAAATACAAGTAATGAGAATAATAATATTTTTTTCATAAAAAAGCACCTCCATTTAATAATACATTTGAAGGGGCTTTTTTTCTTATTCGAATTTTGATTTATTTTTTTCAATAAGTTTTTTCATATCTTTATAACCTAAATCAAAGCGTCTTTTTAGTTGTTTATTGGAAAAATCTAAAATACCTCGTAAACCTTTACTAGGATAACAAACAACCATATCGACGGTCTTTTCTTTTTTTAATCGCATCATACTAAAGCGATATAAATCAATGACAATAATCGTATCACACCCGGCTTTCACAAGCGGTTGATAAGGTGTGTTATCAAGTAGACCTCCATCATAATATGTTTCACCATCAACTGTTACTGGTTTAAATAGAATGGGTATCGCACAACTGGCTAACAGTGTTTTAACTTTATTTTCCCTATTTAAGTCAGAAAAAAGTGTATATTTAATTTGATTGTTGGATTTAAAAAAATGTTGGTAGTTGGTTTTGAAAAAATCAAAAAAACTAGAGTCTTTATCACCAAGATGAGTTGTGGCAATATAAACTTCTTTATCATGCAGTTTTTCAAAAGGAATTGATTCTTCAATATAGGTTTCAAGTTTATTGATTTGATAAACTCCCTTGCTTAAAAACTCTAACTTTTCTTTTTTTAACCGCTCAATAAGATTATTTTGCACTTTAAAAATAGCGTTTTGTTCTGAGTCCATCCATAAATTATAAGCTTTTTCATAATCACCAAGGGCAAAAAGTACAGCGTTTAATGAACCAATACTGGCGCCACTAAATACCTCAATTTTATCAAAAATATTCGCTTCTTTAAGTGCTTTCCAAGCACCAATTTGGTAGACACCTCTCGCGCCTCCCCCGGCTAACGCAATACCTAATTTTTTCATATTACACCCCTACTTTTTGACACGGATCGATTTGATAATATCTCCTTGTTTAATATTAAATACAGCATCTAAGTTATCAGTTACTTTTCCAAAGACAGTATGCATTCCATCAAGATGTGACAATTCATCATAACAGATGAAAAATTGACTTCCTCCTGTATCTTTTCCTGCATGTGCCATTGATAAAGACCCGACTTCATGTTTGCGTGGATTATTATCTGTTTCACATTTAATTGTATATCCTGGACCTCCTGTTCCGTCTCCTTTAGGGCATCCACCTTGGGCAACAAATCCATCTATTACACGGTGAAATGTTAGACCATCATAAAATCCAGAATTTGCTAATTTTTTAAAATTATCAACTGTGTTTGGTGCATCTTCTTCAAATAAGTTAATTGTTACTTCTTCATTATTCTTTTCTAATAGTAATGTTGCTGTCATACTACCTCCTAATAGTGTCGCTTGTTATTATTTTTGTATGCTTCTTTAATAAATCCACCACCAAGACAGACATCACCATCATAAAATACAGCTGCTTGTCCAGGTGTAATTGCTCGGATATCTTCGTCAAAATAAACCATTAAATCGTCGCCTTGATATTCAATTTCTACAGCATGATCTTCTTGTCTATATCTAAATTTTGCTGTCACTTTTTTTCGACCTTTGAATTTGTTTAAATTAATAAAATGAATTTCTTCTACTAAACAAGAATCACTGTAGAGTGTCGGATGATGAAATCCTTGTCCGACAATCAACTCATTGGCCTCTAAATCTTTGCCAATCACGAACCACGGCTTATTTTCATACTTGGCACTACCTCCAATACCAAGCCCTTTACGTTGGCCAATGGTATAATACATTAACCCACTGTGTTGTTTAATAACGTTTCCTGATTCAGTGACCATATTTCCCGGTTTATTGGGTAAATAGTTTCTTAAAAAGTCAGCAAAGTTTCGTTCCCCGATAAAACAAATCCCCGTTGAATCTTTTTTATCTTTGGTTGGAATATTATTTGTTCTCGCGATTTGTCTAACTTCAGGTTTTTCTAAATGCCCAATTGGAAATAAAGCATTTTTAAGCTGTTTTTTGGTTAGTTGACTTAAAAAATAAGATTGGTCCTTATTCCCATCAACGCCTCGTAAAAGTTTAGGTTCATCTTCATTTTCATGATCAACGCGGGCATAATGACCCATTGCTATATAATCTGGTTTAAATTTTTGAG
This sequence comes from Candidatus Izemoplasma sp., assembly GCA_021736205.1. Classification (GTDB taxonomy): domain Bacteria; phylum Bacillota_I; class Bacilli_A; order Izemoplasmatales; family Izemoplasmataceae; genus JAIPGF01. Next base: position 73,023 of record JAIPGF010000002.1, on the reverse strand, counting down.
CATGTTTAATAAACTCATCAAACTTAATATACTTATTACATAAAATATCAGGATTAGGGGTACGTCCTTTTTTATATTCATCTAAAAAGTAGGTAAAAACATAATCCCAATACTCTTTAACGAAATTTACTTTATAAAGCGGAATATCTAAATGAATAGCAACCTCTTTCGCATCCTGATAGTCTTGTTCTTGTGGACAAATAACATCTTTTTTTGTGGGGTTTCCTAGATAGTCATTATTTGCTATTGAGTCCCAATTTCGCATAAAAAGCCCAATAACACGGTATCCTTGTTTTTTTAGTAAATACGCAGCAACGCTACTATCAACGCCACCACTTAATCCTACGACAACTGTTTTTTTCATACATGTATCACCTAATTTCTGTCAATATCACTTGGTAAACGTAAATCACCACGAGGTGATAAACTTATATCTAATATTTTGGGACCGTCAGGCGATGCCTGACGTTTAAATTGTTGAGAATAAAATCGGTTGAAAAAGTTTGTAATATAGGTTTTAGCCTCTTTATCTGATAAATCAAAGGCTTTTTTAAGTAAAAAGTTTATGCGTTCTTTGGAATCACCCATTCTTAACAAACGATGAATTAAAAAGTCGTTAATTTCATATTTTCCGATATTATCTTCTGTTTTTTGATCACTTTTTAATTCTGGTGTGATTGGTGTATCTACAATACTTAAAAGTGTCTTTGTAACATCTCCTTTGAATGTGTGTTTCGCATAATTTTCAATCATAAAGCGAACCAATGTTTTAGGAATACCCATATTGACATTATACATACTCATTTGATCTCCATTATATGTACACCATCCAAGCGCAAGTTCACTTAAATCGCCCGTTCCTAAAACAATCCCTTTATGTTTATTTGCTAGATTCATTAAAATCATTGTGCGAGCGCGAGCTTGTGTGTTTTCATAGGTGATATCTTCTGTTTTACCATCATGTCCTATTAACTCAAAGTGGTCTTTGACATGATCATTAATATCAATATTTTTAATCGTAACACCGAGTGCTTCCATCAAATTTAACGCATTATTTAATGTATGGTCTGAAGTGTGTAAGCCGGGCATTGTTACGGCAATAATAGACGTTCTTTTTTTGTTTAAATTATCAAAGGCTCTAACAGCAATTAATAGAGCAAGTGTTGAATCTAATCCACCACTAACACCAATAATTATAGACTGTGATCCAATATGTTTTAGACGTTTAATTAAGGCATTTTCTTGTAAAGCAGCAACTTTTTCAAACTGTCTTAAACATTCTTGTTTCGGTACAAATGGTGTCTGATCAAACTTTTTTTCAAAATCAAACTCTCTTGTTTCTTGTAACTTAAACATGACAGTTTGATAATCAAATTTATAGCGATGTAAAATATCACGATATGAAGAACTTTTTAATCTAGAAAAACGTATTTTACCAAAATCTATGTCGGCATAAATTATTTCACTCTCTTGATTAAAATGTTCCGTTTCAATAATTAATTCGCCATTTTGTCCAATGACATTATGACCACTAAAAACTGTTTCACTCGTACTTTCGTTCACCCCGGCACTAGAATAAACATACGCCCCTGAATTTCTTCTTGAATGTTCGATAATGGTGCGTTTACGAACAGCGCGTTTGTTTAAGACATCATTTGATGCGCTTAGATTAAGAATCATTTTAGCACCATTTAACGCAAGTATATTACCAGGACTAATCGGTGCCCACATATCTTCACAAATTTCAATCCCAAACGTTACTTTTTCATCTGGTGTTTTAAATACCAGATGTCCAAAGGGAATATTTTGATCTAAATACATCACTTCGGTGACTTCTTCTACAACTTCAAAGCCACTTTGAAACCAACGTTTTTCATAATATTCATTTGTATTTGGTAAATAAAACTTCGGTACAATACCTAAAATAGTATCTTTTTGAATGACAAAGGCAACATTATATAAAATACCTTCAATACTGAATGGTGCACCAATTGTTACGATGCCTTCATAGGTGTTTTCTTTTAGAAAATAGGCAATTGCCTTGTCTGTATCTTTTAATAAATCATCATGAAAAAAGAGATCATTACATGTATAAGCTGTCACACTTAACTCTGGGAAGACAGCGACACTACTTTTTGTGTCTTTTAGTAATTTAAGCATCTCTTTCACGTTATACATCGGGTTTCCAACTTTTAATTTTGGGGTAATGCTTGCGACTTTTAAAAAATCATTGTAAAACATATTTATTCACCTCAATAAAGGTCATTTTCTTTTATATAGTCATACACTTCTTTAGGAACTAAAGACTGATCAAATGTCTCTCTAAACTGTGTCGAACTAATCGCAACATCAAAATCATTTATAATATAAAATTTTGATTGGTATTTTTTTAAAATAGGGCTCTGATTAATTTTTTGTTGAATATCATCATTATGTCGATTTAACACAATAATTTGAAAATCTGACAATAATCCTTCAATATTAATCCAGTTTTCCATCCCATCTAAATTATCACTACCAACAATAAACGCGACCTCTTCATCATAGCGGTCACTAATACGTATCAGTGATTGATAGGTTCCTAAAAAGTCTGAATCATTAATTTCTAAGTCACTTATTTCAATATCATCATACTTATCAAGTGCTAAGTGAAGCATTTCTTGACGGTAATGATTACTAGCAAGCGCACTTTTGGTATAAGCACTACTTACAGGTAAAAAAACAAATGTTGCATGCTTAAAATGTTTTTTCACTTCTTTATAAACTAATATATGCGCGTTTGTAATGGGGTTAAAAGCGCCTCCAAATACAATTTTCATATGAACACTCCTTACATTTTTGTCTAGGTCCATTATAACATACTTTTTTTAAAAAAAATATGATATAATGTTTAGAGGTGATTATTTTGAAATTAAATGAAGAGTATATTTTAGATTTCGCAAAGGAAATCCTCACAATACCTAGTCCTAGTGGATATCCTAGAGAAATCATACCACGCATTATTGAAGAATCCAATAAATATGGATTGAAAAGTTACAAAACAAATAAAGGCAACCTAATTATCGAGTTTCCTGGTCATTCGGATAAAACACTCGGACTTAGTGTCCATGTCGATACATTAGGGGCAATGGTCCGTAGTATTAATGATCAGGGTGAAATTAAGTTTACTGCGATTGGCGGTCCTATTTGGCCAACATTGGATGGGGAATATTGTACTATAAAAACACGTGATGATAAAACCTATACAGGAACGATTCTTTCCACATCCCCCGCTATACACGTCTTTAAAGATGCGAAAACGAAAAAACGCAATCCTGAAAATATGTATATCCGTTTAGATGAGGTTGTTGAAGAAAAACAAGATGTCTTAGATTTAGGGATTGATGTGGGGAATTTCATTTTTATCGATCCTAAAACAACAATTACTAAAAGTGGATTTATTAAGTCACGATTTTTAGATGATAAAATAAACGTAGCCAGCATTTTTGGGTTAATTAAATATTTAAAAGAACACGATATAACACCTGATGTTAATTTGAATTTTATTATAAGTACCTATGAAGAAGTTGGTCACGGAGCAGCTTTCATTCCTAAACTAGATGAGATGATTGCTGTTGATATGGGCTGTATTGGCGATGATTTAACATGCACTGAACGTGATGTGAGTATTTGTCCGAAAGATTCTAGTGGTCCATATGATTATGACTTAACAAATAACTTAATCAAAACTGCAAAAGATAATGAGGTTAGTCATGCTGTTGATATTTATCCTTATTATGGCAGTGACGTGAGTGCTGCTATTCGCGCTGGTAATGATATTAAAGGGGGGCTTTTAGGACCTGGTGTTCATGCTTCTCACGGGATGGAACGGACACATATAGATGGTATTAAAGCAACAATCGAACTACTATTTCATTATATAAAGGCGTAATATGAAAACAATTTATCCCGATTACAACAGATCAATTATGAATGTGTCTAATTCATTACTTAAATATTTTAATGTGCCATATAATTATGCCACATTAGATGAATTGGATGAAATTTTAACAGACGATTTTGACCATATTACTTTGATGTTGTTAGATGGCCTTGGAAGCAACTTACTAGACATACATCGTGATGTAACGTCATTTCTAAACCAACATAAAAAGACCGATATTACAAGTATCTATCCTCCTACCACAGTTGCTGCAACGAATGCTGTGTTAAGTGGTAGACCACCTATCTCAACAGGATATGTGGGTTGGACACAATACTTTCCGCATGAAGATGTTAATTTAGCAGTCTTTGAAAATGTGGATTATTATACCAAAGATACTTATAAAGAAGTCCTTAGAGATAAATATTTATCGTATGATTCTATCACAGATAAAATTGCCAATCATAACAAGGATGTTACTGTGAGTGAGTTCTGGCCAGCCTTTCGAACAGGTGGCTCTAAAACATTTGAAGAACAACTAGAAAAACTCCTTCTTACAGTTCACAATCATGATCAAACTTTTAATTATGTTTATCACATTGAACCTGATTTATCTCAGCATCATGCAGGGATTAAAAGTATGGAGGTTAAAGCAAAATTAAACCACTGTAACAAATTACTCAAAGAGTTACAAACAGATTTACCTGATAATTCCTTGATTATTTTAATCGCAGATCATGGGTTAATTGATGTGAACGAAGTCAAATTTTTTGATTATGATTTAGAGAAGTATCTATTAAGAAAGCCTTCTTTAGAACCTAGGATCACGAATTTTTTCGTCAAGGATGATTCTAAATCTATTTTTGAAACAAAATTTAAAGAAGCGTTTGGTAATAAATTTACTTTATATTCAAGAGATGCCTTTTTATCATTAGATTTGCTAGGTATTGGTAAACCACATGAAACACTACTTACAACGTTAGGTGATTATATTAGTATTGCAAATGATAATGATATGTTGTCACTTAGTAAAGATGCACATAAGGCACATCACGCTGGTCTAAGTCAAGCTGAAATGATTGTGCCGCTGATTATTATTAAAAATAATTAACCATAAAAAAAGGAGTTAATTTATCTCCTTTTGTTTTGCTTGAACTTTTTTCGGCGATAATTTTCGTCTTCATAGGTTTTTTTCACAGAAAAAACAAGAATTATTCCTTGGAATAACACAATTAAGAACGATGTTATTTGAAACATTGCCACATAAACTGATTGGGGAAAAAACTCTGCACGTCTGAACATATAGACAAAGCTTCTGAAGTATGAATAGTTAAAAATAAATAAAACAGACACTATAATATAGGACGTAGAATGCACGTTTGAAAACAATTCGCTTCGGTATAAATTCGTTCCCACTAAATAGATTATAAAACTTCCAATAAAGGCGACAAACATCGTAAAATCAAACGGAATATCGTGGGGATAAATTGTGAATGTAATTTTTGGTGATATCTTTTGTAAAAGTTGTAAAACACGCATGACCGAGATGATTAATAGCGACGTTGAAGCGAGCAGTAAATTTTTATTAGTTCTTGAATATACTATGCTTAATAAAGCAAGAACACCGGGAATAAAAAATCCTAAGCCGATTACAATCATGGTATTATATTGGATTGGAAATGTTATAGGGAAACGATACCTTAGTATTTTTTGATAGACAAGTGGTTGTATCAATAGTAACACTAAACTAATGATAATTGCGATTAACAAACGTTTTTTCATAAGTCCTCCTGTTAATTATTTCGTGGTTGTAAGGCTGATTCATCATTGTTTTTCGGATTGTTAATTGTTGTTTTAATTGGCATAACATCAAAATTACTCATTGGCTTTGATAACAGTTCTTTTAACTCAGATACCGTATTAATATGGGGATTTAACCACGTTTTAATTTGAGAGTTATCTAATATAACTGGCATTCGCTCATGTACACTAGACATTTTATCTTTGCTTTTGGTCGTAATAATCAAAGTTGTAGAATGAGATTCATCAGCGAATGACTGTTTATTCCAAAGACCGGCAAAAAAGATAATTTTTTGATTATTAACAGTAATATAATATGGGTCTTTTTTGGTTTTCCATTCATAAAAACCCGTTGCTATAATGATACATCGTTGATGATTAAGTGCGTCTTTAAAGGATGGTTTTTCTTCAATGGTTTCTTCTCTGGCATTAATAATCGTGAATATGTCTTCTTTGTTCTTAATAAAAGGCGGTATAAATCCCCATTTTAATAATCCAACACGATAGTCTTGACCATCATTGATAACTGAAAGTAACTGTTGACTCGGTGCTATATTGTACTTAGGTAGCTTCAACTCATTGGGTAACGTTGTTAAATCAAACGTTTTACGTAATATCTCTTTTAGCTCATCATATGCTACAATCAACGAAAATCTACCACACATAAACCCACCTCTATTTATTCTTTATTTTTATTCTTAAACTTTTTAAAGGGGCTTGCAAAAAAACTGGCAACACCTTTTGGAAATGAATATAGTCCACTTTTGACAATGTTTGGCATCATTACCAGTGTTGCTTTATAGGCACTTTTACGAATTTCTTTTTTGTTCAGTAATTTGTTATCATTATATAAATATTTTTGTGTGACAATACCTACGCGACAAGTTAACATCGCATTGGAAATACCGCCAACAATACTCCCACTAATTGTTTTAATAAAAGGTATTTCCGTCAGTGTTTCGTTAAACTTTGTTGGCAGAAGTTCACCTAAATCAATTTCTTCGATTCCCTCAGCAATTAAACTTGTAACTAAGACATTAATACTTAATTTTACAAGATACGGATAACTTGGTCTAAAGCCTGATATTTCAACGATTTCTTTAATCATTTTTAAATTAATCGTTAATACACTCAACATATCTAAATTCCCATTTTGGCTTAAAGCTGTTGTAATTAAAACATTTTTAGCGTTTTTTTCAATGTTTTCATGAATTTCTGATTTCAGTGTTGTTTCAAAAATATTTTTTAAAGCTGCTTGTAATTTCACTTTATCGTTCATTGATTTTCTTAAAAGATCTTTATCACGAACAAGTAAAAAATCATTATTCAACAATACTTTTGCCGCTTTCTTATGGAGCTTGTGGTTATGATTATGATCGGTAATTAAAGCATCAATTTTAAATGTAGGTGCAAATACAATCACACGAATTGGGTTAATGATTAAAAAATAACTTAAAATAACACTCAGTCCATAAAACCCATATTCTAAGTAAGGATGAACATTTCTAAGACGTATACCTACTTCAATAATATTGCTGATTAAAATGATTCCGAAAAATATGGAAATTCCAATTAAGATTAATATCCAAAATTTTTTATGTTTCATTTTACTGCCTCTTTTCTAATACTATTCATTAATTATACTTGTAAAAACTAAAAAATACCTAGCTTTCCTAGGTAATTTTTTTAGTCGTTTAATTCTTCTTTTATTTCATCTTCAGAATACTCCACACCATCATATAAGTGATCATCAATAATCTCTTTTTTCTCTAGATATTTAAAGAATATATAGAGATTATAAATAATATAGACAACTGTCAGTACATAAACAAAATTTATACCCGTCACTAATACATCGCTTAATTTAGGAAACGTTGAGGTAAAAAAAGTGTGTTTGATTGTACCATTAATCACATTAGGTATCACTGCGGTATAAAAAATATGGGCAATTAACATCAAGAAAGTAAATAACGTATTGTAAATAGGCACCTCAAGTAACACTGTTTTTTGTTCTTCGTCACGGAGTAACACACTCAGTAATACCAAGACATTCATTAGAAAAAAGATAATCAAAAGAATGAGCGGTAAATTAAATACAGCTGCTGTTTCTGGTAAATTATCAAATGATATTTTAAAGAATGACTTTGTCACATTGCCATAATATTGTGTTGGAAACGTGTTAATAAAATAAATCATAACAGCAAACAGTGTAATACCTACTAAAATACTTATCTTGTTATAAACTTTTATAAACGCGCGCTTATCCATTGGAATCTCTCCTTTTTTGATACTTTTCATAATAACTTAGTACAATATCGTGTTGAAATGGTTTTTTACGTAAATCAATCATTTCTTTTAAATCATCAAGTTGAGCTAATAAAATCTTTTTAAGTTTTTTGGGATACTCCATATTTTTCTTGTGTTTATTGTATTCATTACGGTCGAGTGTTTTATAAGAAAAATCATCAACAACCTTAATATCTAAGTCATAATCAATATATTTTAGTGCTTCATCATCAATCACATAAGGAGAAGCAATATTACAATAATAATGAATTTCATCTTTTTTAATAATCCCAATGATATTAAACCAATGATTTTTAAAAAACCATGTGACAGAGGGTTCTCTTGTATGCCAAAAACGACCATTTGATTCAATAACTTTGGTTCGTCTGTTTGCGACAACAATGTGATCATCACTTTGTTCAATAACGGTTGCTTTGTCCCAAATACGGTGTAAAGACTCATCATGTTTGTAGCTATGTATACGTATGTCTGCGAATAGTTTATTTATCATACTACCCCTACTTAAGTAAAAAGTCTTTGCCTTTTAAGCTATCAGGCTCATGCGCAAACAAATCTTTATAATTTTGTTGACGTAGAACTTCATAGGATAAAATAGCGACTGTATTACTTAAATTAAGGCTTCTAATTTGTTCTGTCATAGGAACGCGAATACAATTTTCAAAATTTGGTGTTAAGATTTCTTTAGAGATCCCACTTGATTCACTTCCAAAAATTAAATAGATATCTTTTTTGTGGTCCGTAAAATCAATCGCATCAGGACGTTTTTGACCATAACGGGTAATGAAATAAAAATCTCCAGTATTCTTAGATTTAAAATCAGTCCAATTGTCATAAACCGTATAATCGACATGCTCAATATAGTTCGCAGCAGAACGACGGACATTTTTTTTATCTAATTTAAAGCCGAGTGGCTTAATTAAATGTAATTTCATGTTAGATGCGGCAACCTGACGCATAATATTTCCTGTATTTTGTGGTATCTCTGGTTGATAGAGTACAACATGATTCATAATATCACTCCCGATTTAATATTTTCAGTACGTTCTTTGCAGTTTCATTATACCATAAAACATCATGATATTTAATAATTGATTCTTGAATTAACTCAATATACTCAGTTAAATTTTGATTTGCAATTAAACAGAGGGCATTTCGTTTAATTACTGTAGCACCACGCCAACTTGATGCATTGTTCTTATAAATACGCATATAGTCTTTATTGGTCATCTTGAGCAATGTCTCAAGATGAATATTTTCAATACCACTTGGTTCAAATTCTTCATAGGTATGCACATCAACCCTCGTATTTTTAGGACATACTTTTTGACAAATATCACAGCCGTAAATCATTGTTTTTATTAGACCTATTTCTGTTTCGTTTAGCGGCTCTTTTGCTTGGGTTAAATAAGAAATACATTTTTGTTCATCAAAGCCGTCATCAAGTGCTCCACTAGGACAAGCTTCAATACAAAGAGTACAATCATCGCATATATCATATGGTGTTTTGTTAGTAGAAATTTCTGTATCAATTAAAATAGTCCCTAAATACATATAACTGCCATACTTTTTATGAATCAGAAATTGATTTTTCCCAATATATCCTAGATGTGCTAAATAACTAGCGAAACGTTCGTCGATTAACGATGTATCCACAGCCGCCTTTGTCTTAAATCCAAGTGCTCCAAGTTTTGTTTCACATTTATTTAGCAAGTTTCTCATAACAATATGGTAATCAGTATTATACGCGTATCTAGATAAGATACCATATCCTTTCCCTTTATACTGTGTTTCTTTAGAAGGATAGGGAATCCCTACAGTGATAATAGTTTTAAACTCATTTAAAAAATCAAAATCAATTGTTTGATTTTGGGCTTTTTCTTGTTTGTAGTGTTCAACTGAAACAAAGTTATATGCTTCAAAATAATTACTCAGTATTTGTTCAATCTTTTTCTTCATTATAGTCACCTTACATTTAGGATAGTATGCTTTTTTCTTTGTGTCAATATAAATTGAGTGATTATGCCATTAAAAAAAACACTTTTCAGAAAGTGAAAAGTGTTTAATTTTTATTGTTGTTGTTTGCGAATATTATCGCGAAATTTTGGGTTATATATACCACTTCTAAACATTTCAATTTCTTCTTTATATGGCGGATATAATCGTTTTTTTGTTTCATCTGTTTTCGTGATATGTGGTGTTTCTAAAATTTTGGGAATATGCGTGAAATCTTCATGTATTACTACATATCTTAATGCATCAAATCCGATTTGTCCATACCCTAAATTTTCATGGCGATCTTTAGATGCGCCGATAATATTTTTTGAATCATTGATATGGAAAACAGATATTCTATCTTTTCCTATAATCCGATCAAATTCTTCGATTACACCATCAAAGTCTTCTTTTGTCTTATAGCCTGCATCATGGGTATGACAGGTATCAAAACAAACAGTTAAACGTTCTGGATGCACTACACCATCAATAATACGTTTGAGTTCTTCAAACGTTCTACCTACTTCAGTTCCTTTTCCTGCCATTGTTTCAAGCGCAATTGAAACATCTGAATCTTTGGTGTTTTCAATAACTTTATTTAATCCTTCAACAATGTGTTTAATTCCCAATTCAACACCTTGTCTAACATGTGCCCCGGGATGAAGTACAATTTGTTTAGCACCTATTGCATCTGTTCGTTTAACTTCCTCAGTTAAAAAATCAGCGGCAAATTGTCTTTTTTCTGGATTTTTATTCGCTAAATTAATAATATACGGTGCATGAACGACAATGTCATCTGGGTTAATGTTACGTTGTTTCATAAGTTCGTGTGCTTCTTTTATTTTTAATTTATCTAGCGATTGACGTCTGGTATTTTGTGGAGCTCCGGTATAAATCATAAATGTGTTTGAATTGTAACTAAGTGCTTCTTTAACACTTCCTAGTAAATAGTCGCTCCCATTCATTGAAACGTGTGAACCAATTTTAATCATGTTTAACTCCTATTCTTTTTGTCTGCTTTTCTTCGTGCTTTTTGTAAACGACTGTGATATTTCTTTTTATATCCTGGTTTAACTTTCTTATTCTTTTTAACGTTCAATTTATGTTTGTTGTATCCTTTTTTAACGTTTTCTCGTTTGAAACGTTGTTTACGCGTACGTCTTGTGATTAGTTCTTTATCTTTAATGTCTTTATACAGTATTTTAATATCTTTACTTTCTAAAAAGTCAATGTATTGGTCATCTTCTTTGGTGTATAAACTCATAGCAAGGCCATCATAGTTTGCTCGACCTGTACGCCCAGTACGGTGGATATAAAACTCCATATCTTCAGGTAACTCGTAGTTTATAACATGTGACAACCCATCAATATCAATGCCACGACTAGCAATATCACTTGCTACAATGTATTGATATTTAGCTGCTTTTATATCACGCATTACACGTTTTCGTTCACGCGGTTTAATGTCGCCATGAAGTTTAATAACGTCAAATCCTTTTTTATAAAGTAATGACCCTATCTCTTCGACTTTATCTTTGGTGTTACAAAAGATTAAGGCAACATACGGTTTAAACGTTTGTAGTAAATTAAGTAATGCATCATCTCTTTTTTGTGATTTAATAGGGATAAAAATATGTGTAATATTTAAACTAGAAAGTTCTTTTGGTTTAATGTAAACTTCAACAGGTTGATTCATATATTTACGTAAAAACGGTCTGATTTTCTCAGGAATGGTGGCACTAAAGACCATCATTTGAAGCTTATCTGGCATTGTTCCTGCGATTAAATCAATATCTGTTAAAAAGCCACTTTCAAGTGACATATCTGCTTCATCAATAATAAAGGTTGTAACCGTGTGGGTTTTTAATACACGCTCTTTTAAACTTAAATCATGTAATTTACCAGGGGTACCAATCGCAATTGTTGGTTGTGATTTTTCTAAGCGCTCAACTTCTTTTGCGCGGTTAGAACCACCAGTATATTTTCTAATATCTATGGGCGTATCTGAAAAAGCTGCCATATGAGAGGCAAACTTATAAATTTGGTTCGCTAGTTCTCTTGTTGGGGCAGCGATTAATACTTGTAGTTCGTTTTTATCTAAATCTAAATTCTCAAAAATGGGAATTAAAAATGCATGAGTTTTTCCACTTCCAGTTTGGGAACAACCAATAATATCACGGTTATTTTTCGCTTGCGGAATAATTTTTTCTTGAATTTCAGTCATTTCTCTAAATCCAAGATCATCAATGGCGTCTTTAATAAATTTTCGGTTGATCTGCATACTATCTCCTCCAGTTAAAAGTATACTATATTTATATTTTATTTCCAAATAAAACAACTTTACGATATAATGACACTAGGTGATTTTATGGACGTTGTAAAAATTACACCCAGAGGTTATTGCCGAGGGGTCGTTGAAGCGATAAACAAAATTAAAAAATTAGATGTGAAAACACTAAAACATCCCATTACAATTCTTGGTATGGTGATTCATAATAAACAGGTTGTTGAGCATTTTAAACATCGGGGAATTAAAACACTTCATGCACCTGATAAAACCCGTCTTGAGTTGCTTGATCAAATCAATCAAGGAACGGTTATTTTTACGGCGCATGGGGTAAGCCAACAGGTGATTGATAAAGCGCGGTTAAAAGGACTTGATATTATTGATACGACTTGTGATGATGTCGTTAAATCTCAAGATACAATGCATCATTTAATAGATGAAGGGTATGATGTGATTTATATTGGTAAAAAACAGCATCCTGAAAGTGAAGCAGCCAAAGCATTATCTCCCCGCGTTCATGTGGTTGAAACAAAGGCTGATCTTAAACAGTTGTCATTATCCAATCAAAAAGTTGCTTTAACCAATCAAACGACCATGAGTTTATATGATGTATTTGCTTTAAGTGAACACGCAAAAACATTATATGATTCGCTTGTCGTAATTGATGAAATTTGTAATGCGACACGAATCAGGCAAGAAGCAATTGAAAATCAACCACCAGATATTGAACATTGTTTTGTTGTTGGTGATACATATTCTAATAATTCAAACAAATTAGTTGAAGTTAGTAAACAACAAGCCCACATTCCTGCATCACTCATTGAAAGTGTTGAGGATATTGATGTTTCTTTGCTGAAGACGATGTCGAAAGTTAGTGTTAGTAGCGGTGCTTCGACACCAACTAAAATAACAAATGAAGTGATTACTTTTCTTAAGAACTTTGATAAAAATAATCCGTCTACACATGATAACACATCTCAGGTTGATATCAAGACAATTATTCCAAACTAAAAGAGCTATTGTGAAATAGCTCTTTTTATATTTTATTCTACGTTGATGTAGAAAAATTGTTCAATAATCTCAAGTACCGGATCAATACCATCGTTACGATCAATAATACCTCTAACTGCGATAACAACTTGTCCATCATCGGGATCAAAATTAAAGTTAACTTCGGTTGTATTGTTTTCGGGTAATAGTTGTGTATCAATTTCTGTTTTGACACCATCTACTATTTGGAATAAGACAACTTCAAGTGAGCCATCTTGAACATAGTTATCAACGTCTTCTGCAACATCTATTTCTAAGCTTATTTGATTCGTTTGCAGATCTAGTAATTCAAATGTCACATCAATTGGAGTAATCTCAGCTGTCGTAAAGGCATAAGTGGAAATAAGTTTATCTGTAATAATCTCATCACCTGTATCAAAATCTGCCTTAACATAGACAGTGTAATCCGTATTACTTAATAAATTAACAAGATCAATGTTAAACGTTGAATCATATCCAACAGAATATGTTTGGATCGTTGTTACACCATCAGTTACTTCAATTAAAACATTGTCACTGACGTAGTAACCTTGTTTATTATTAACATATACTTCAAGGGCATTGGAGTTATACGTTAAATCTCCTTCTACTTGTGTTACTGACACATCTGTAGCGGTTCTTGTAGAGAGGCTATTTAAGACACCTTCTGTGATAGGACCAGATGCTTCATTTAGATCATAGTCTGCAACAATTATAACGGTATAGCTCGCATTCGAATATAATCCAGTAAAACGGACATTGGGATTAAGTCCTTCTGTAAGTAGTTTTTCTTGTCCTGTTGCTTCTCCGTTTTGATATAATATGGCTTTTAGATTACCTGATATAACATTGTCAGGATCACTAATTTCAATATCTAGTTTTATTTGTTCATAGGTTGTTACTTGATCTAACACACTTGCAATCGGTTTTGTTTGTGCCTCTGTTTTAATCGTTGTGGTTACTGCATCAAAGTTTTCAATGGTTCCTTGTCCATCATTTAAGTTATAATTTAAATTAACTTTAACTTTATAATCGTTGTTTGATAATAAATTAGAAAAACTAACACCATAGTTGAAAGCACCAGATAATTCTAACGTCTCAACAACAGTATTTTCATGATAGAGTTCAACAGTAAAGGATGATAAATCAACAACTTCATCGGGATCGGTAATAACCACATCAAATTCAAGTGATGTTTCTGTTTGTTCTGCGTTTAAAACTTCTGCTGTCGGTAGTTCTTTTTCATCTGTAAGCACTTCTGTTCTAGCGATTGTTTGATCTATCACTAGACCGGTTGATATATCATAGTTAGTTTCAACGATAATATCATAATTATTATCAGATAATAAGTTATCAAATGTAACTGAATTTACTCCTATATCAAGTGATTTAGAATCAACTAAGACCCCTTCTAGATATAAATGAACTTGCGTTGTTCCTAGTGTGATTGTTTCATCCGCATCTAAAACAGTAATATCTAAAGAGATACTTTGAGTGTCATTGGTTATATTCAGCAATTCAGCTACCGGTGCTTTACGTTCTTTGGTAATTAACACGGCTCTGAATAGTTTTTGATCATATCGTGGCCCATTACCATCTCTTAAGTTATAATCAGCAATCACATCAATCGCATAATTATTATCATAACTTATTGGATAATTGAAAATAACTTCTTCGGTGTCTGGTTCAATTGTGACACGCGCTACTTCTACACCTTCTTCTAATAATAAAATTTCAACTGTATTGATTAAGGTATTGTTTGGATCTAACACGTTGATTGGCACGGTAACATAGCCTTGTTCAACTAAGATGCTTCCCACATCAACTTGGGGAGCAGAGTTTTCTATCGTGCTAAAGGCGTCTGTATACAGTAATTGGTCTGTTTGAATGCCTTGACCATCATTTAAATCATAATCAGCAATTATAGCAATTTCAAATGCATTGTTCGCAAATAAATTATTAACTTGGAAATCTGCCTGATTATCAATAATATCGGTAAAGATCTCAACACCATCTTCAAATCGTAATATTGCTTTTAGGGAACCAGGGACAATTAAATCATCTATATCATCTATGGCAATGTCAAAGTTAACAATATTTTCTGTCACTTGTAAATTTAAAATTTGCGGTGTGGGAATGGTTTTTGGTAAGGTATCAAATGTTTGTCTCGACAAGATTTTATTTTGTCTTATTCCATCGCCATCATTCAAGTCGTAATTCGCTAAAACCCGAATCGAATAGCTATTATCATTTAACAAACCACCAAAGAATAAATTCTCTGTTGCGCCTGTAATGATTGTTTCTTTAACAAACTCATCATCTTTGTAAAGTGCTACTTTTAATCCACCAGGTCTTAACACAGCATCATTATCTGTAAATCCAACATCAAATGTGGCAGTGTTTGATTTAACAACTAAGTTAGAAATGGTTGCTGTAGGAATTTCATTTGATAAGGTGGTATATGTATCGCTATATAAGACCACGTTTTCTTGTAGTCCTTGATCATTATCTAAATTATAGGCACCTTTTATCTTGATGGTATAAGGCTTGTTTGTTAATAAACGATCAAAAACAACAGTCAAGTCTCCCGTGGGAATTATGACTTCTTCAATCAAGGTTTCTCCAGCAAAGAGCTGTGCTTTTAAGGTGTTTGCTATAATAACCTCATCAACATCTCGTATTTTAAAATCAATGAGAATTTCGTTTTTAGTTGTCTCGTAATTTTTACGTTCAATTTTAGGAACTTCTTTATAGACATAAATATCAAATTTATCATTGGAAAAATCTCTTATATTAAATGAGTTATCGCCAACAAAATAAACAATCTCCGTAATTTGAAATTGATTCATGCCAAGTGAACTAGGTGCATTCATTTCAAACGAAATGGACTGATTAGTTGACCCTTCTAAAAAGCGTGTAGAAAAAAACTTGTACCCACTTATCGCAATCGAGGTAATTTCTAAATTATCAGGATTGTTTAGTTCAATATCTATTCTGATTGGCTCTTGTTTTGCTTTATAAAAAGTGACAAGGCTCCCGCCAGAAATGGGAGATTGCCCATCAATTTGAATACTTGTAAAGGTTGGTTTTGTATGGTCTAAGTCATCACTTCCACACCCTACAAGCATAATACTCATCATTATTACCCCTAAAAATAGTACGAGTCTCTTCATAAATAACTCCTCCTTACCTCATATGACACATATATACTATATTATATTTTATCATAGGAAATACGTTATATCAATTAATTATGGGCTAATCTTCTTGTTTTGAATGAATGAAACCTTTTTTTATTAGTGTTTCACCATATGCTTTATTAATACTATCTATTGTGGAATTGACCCGTTCATCTTGTTTGGCATTTTTGGGTATGTTAAATAAATCAATTTGTTTAAAGTGATCTGATTTGTCTTTTAGATTACTGACACTTACACCTAGTAACCGAATTGGTTTATCTTTTTGATTATCATAAAACAAGGTTTCAATGGTTTCAAACACTTCTAAAAAATTATCCGTATGATATTCTAATGTCTGTGATCGATTAATTTGTGAAAAATCATTGTATCGTACTTGAAGAGAAAGTGTTTTGGCCACAGATCTGTCTTCGACTAAGCGATCAATTACTTTTCTAGTCAATTTCTTTAATTTATTTAGCGCTTCTTGGTAGTCATGGATATCGGCTGTGTATGTTTGTGAGTTCCCAATACTTTTCATGTCAATATAACGATTGGGTGTTACGTCTTTATTTGAGTTTCCTTTAGCTTTATCAATAAAATGGTCCATTTGATTCCCCAGTACAATTGATAATTTCCGTTTGTCTTTAAAATGAACTAGATCACCAATTGTTTGAATTCCTAGGTGTTTTAAATCAGGGGCTGTTTTTTTACCAATACCATACATATCATCAATTGGAAGTGGCCATAGTTTTTCTTTGACATCACGTTTTCTTAAAACAGTAATTCCAAGTGGTTTTTTCATATCTGAAGCCATTTTAGCTAAAAACATATTAGGGGCGACACCAATTGATACTGGTAAATGATGTTTACTATTGAGTGTGTTTTGTATTTCCTTAGCAATATCAAGTGGATGACGTTTGGGTGTTAGTTCAGTTAAATCAATGTACCCTTCATCTATTGAACCTTTTTCTACAGGACACCCATATGATGTTAACACCTCAAAAAATAGCTTAGAATAATGACGATATAAATCAAAGTTACCTGGTAAAATAACTAAGTTAGGACAGCGTTTCTTTGCTTCAACGACACTCATTGCACTTGTGACACCATACTCTCTTGCGATATAATTAGCCGTTGTTAAAACACCTCTATCAGATTTACCTCCTATACCCAGAGGGACCTTTCTTAAAGAGGGATCTTTAGCCATTTCGCAACTTGCGAAAAAGGCATTTAAATCAACATGTAAAATAACTTTGTATTTTTTTTTCATTTTATGACTTTCCTTTTTTATGAATTTATACTATAATGATTAGTGCAAATAAGAGAGATAAAAATCAAGAGGTGAAAATAATGCCAGTAAGTAAAAAGCGTAAAAAGAATCAATCAGAAGAGCAAGAAAAACGTGCATCTAGAAATATTGTTAAAACGAAATGGGGAAGAGTAGTTATTACTATTCTTGCACTAAGTTTTATTTTATCAGGTCTAGTTGGACTCATTTACACAATGATTTTAGCAATGAATGCGTAAAAATTTAAGCCTATTTAATTTAAATAGGCTTTTTTT
This sequence comes from Candidatus Izemoplasma sp., assembly GCA_021736205.1. GTDB lineage: Bacteria > Bacillota_I > Bacilli_A > Izemoplasmatales > Izemoplasmataceae > JAIPGF01. Next base: position 54,944 of record JAIPGF010000002.1, on the reverse strand, counting down.
ATTGGTCTAAAAGTTCTTTGGCACTAACTTTTGCTGCGTTACTTAGTGTCTCACCACTGATCATACCCGCAATTTCATTTGTTCTTTTTTCACCATTTAAATAGGTAAGTGCTGCTTTTGTTCTTCCAGCGACTACATGTTTTGAAATATGAATATGATGATGACTTGTGGCAGCAACTTGAGGAATGTGTGTAATACAGATAACTTGTGTTTCTGTAGCAATTTCTTTCATTTTTTTAGCAACTTGATTTGCTACATAACCACTGACACCACTATCTATTTCATCAAAAATCATCAGGGATAAACCTAAACTAGATGCCAACAGGTTTTTAAACCCTAGCATAATACGACTCATTTCTCCACCACTAGCTGTTTTACTAAGAGACATGAGTGGTTCACCAATATTTGTACTAATAAGAAAATCTACATCATCAACCCCTGTTTCAAAGAAATAGTTAGTATCTTCAAACCCGTCTGGTTGGCGTTGTTTAAAAATAATTTTAAATCGTGTTTTTGGTAACTCTAGGTCGTCTAATATATTTAATAATTCTTTTTCAATAAACAGACTTGTTTTAGTTCTGAGTTTTGTGAGTTCGTTTCCTTTTTTAAGTAATTGATTATATGCCTCTTTTAAGGCATCTTTTTTTTGTGCCACAATATAATCAAAGTTATCTAATTGAGCCACATCATGTTTTATCTCATCTAAATAATTTATCAATTCAGGAATCGATTTACGGTATTTGCGTTTTACTTTATCTAATTCAGATAATCTAGATTGCATATCATCGAGTTCGTCTGGATCAAAATCAAGTTGATTGATTTCTGATTCAAGGGTGTCATACACATCTTCTAGTTCATAATAGTTTGATTTAAATCGATCGTGTATAGATTGATATGTTTCGTTTATTGTAGCAATATTCTCTAATTCTTTTCCGGCGTCATAAATACGATCTATGGCATTTGTTTCTTCTAATAATTGGTACGCTTGATTAAGCGTATTATAAAGTCGATCATAATTTTTTATCGCATTAACTGCTTCTTTAAGTTCTTCTTCCTCACCATTTCTTAAATTTAACGCATCAAGTTCTTTAATTTGAAATTTAAGTAAATCAAGTTTTTCTTCTAAGGTTTCATTTTTCTTGGTCATGTTTTTTAATGCAGTATAAGCTTTTTTATACGTAGTATGTAGGCTAATATACTCAGCCATTAACACGTCTGTTTTTTCTTGATTAAATCCATCAATTAAGTCAATGTACGTCTCTGGATTAATGAGTCTGGTTGTATCATGTTGGGTGTGTATATCGGCAAGATTTTCTGTAATTAAGCGTAAATCTCTCAGCGTAATAGTTTGATTGTTGACTTTAATTGTATTGTTGTTTGATTTAGTGATTTGACGTCTGATTTTAATTTCATTATCGTCATAATCAATATCGAGCTCTTTTAATATATTAGCAATTGTGTCATTTTTAAATGTAAAAATTCCTTTAACAATTGCTTTTGATTCGTTTGTTCTTACGACATCACTTGCTGCACGATCTCCTAAAAGTAGGCCAATCGCGTCAATTAATAAACTTTTCCCAGCACCGGTTTCTCCTGTTAAAGCTGTCATGCCTGGTTTAAAGTTTAGATCAATATTTTCAATAATTGCGAAATTTTTAACACTTAAATATGTCAGCATATAAATCCCTCTTATAAAACGTCCTCAATGGTTTTTATAACACTTTTGACGTCTAAGTTATGATGCTTCAGTAGTTCTTCTTTACTTCCATGTTGAATAAATTCATCTGGAAGACCTAATAATGTAATCTGTGAGGAGGATAAGTTATGCATTGTTGCATATTCTAATATACTACTTCCGAAGCCTCCTAGTAAACTTGATTCTTCATAAATTATAATTGGCTTGGTTTCAGAAAGGACTGTTTTTAAAAGTGTTTCATCAAGCGGCTTAATAAATTTAGCATCTATGATACATACATCAAGTCCTGCATTGGTTATTTCTCTTTTTAAGGGCTCTAAAATACTGCCAAACCCGATGAAAGTTGCTGATGATCCTGTTTTTAAAATTTCCCATTTAGGTTCAATGATGTCACTCGTAATTGGTTGTGAAAAATCATAGTTTGTTTTACCACGTTCATACCGAATAGCAAATGGTCCTTTATTTTGTTTAAAGGCATAATTCAACATTTTATAGGCTTCAGTTGCATTTCTTGGATGTCCTATTGTCATATTAGGTAGATGTCTTAACAACGGAATATCATAGATTCCTTGGTGGGTTTCACCATCTGCACCTACGATACCTGCGCGATCAATTCCAAAGACAACTTTTAAGTTTTGGCGGCAAACATCATGATTAACTTGATCGTAAGCACGCTGAATAAATGTCGAATAGATTGGCGTAAACACATCAATTCCACTAATGGCATATCCACTACTCATTGTTACAGCCATTTGTTCTGCAATACCAACATCTTCTATACTATCTGGATAAATTTCTTGAAATTCTAATAAGGCACTACCTGCTAACATAGCAGGCACAACTACATTAAAATGGGGATTTTGTTTTTTATAGTGAATCAAATAATGACTAATAATTTTACTCCAAGAATAAATGTGTTGACTTGGGGTTGTTAGGGGTTCTCCTGATTCGATAGTGAATGGCCCAGTTCCATGCCATTGTCCAACGACATCAGTTTCACTAAATTTATAGCCTTTCCCTTTTTCGGTTAATACATGGACAACACACGGTTTATTAGCTTTTTTTGCCATGTTTAAATACTTGATTAATTCTTTAAAATTATGGCCATTAATTGGACCGTAATAAGAAAATCCAAAATCGTCAAATAATGTGTTGTTACTAACAAATCCTTTAACACCTCGTTCTACTTTTGAAGAAAATTTTCGTAAAAAGTTGGGCATCAGTTTTAAAGACTTTGCTTTAACCTTACGATAAACAGCTTTACTACGTATTTGATTAAAAATGCGTGCTAAATAACCAATATTTTGACTAATTGACATTTCATTGTCATTTAATATGATAATGGGCTGATGATTGGGGTAATTACCTAAGAAGTTTAACGCTTCAAACGCCATCCCTCCCGTTAGGGCTCCATCACCAATAATTGGAATAACTTTGTGTGAGTTACCAAGATATTTTTTGGAAAACTCAATACCTGCAGCAGCAGCTAAGGATGTCGAACTGTGGCCTGCCTCATAAATATCATGGACACTTTCGCTGCGTTTGATATAGCCACTTAATCCATTGAATTTTCTTAATGTATGAAAGTCTTTAGCACGGCCAGTTAAAATTTTATGCACATAGGATTGGTGTCCCACGTCAAAAATCAGTTTATCTTTGGGACTATCAAATACTTTATGCAGTGCTATGGTTAATTCGACAATTCCTAAATTACTTGATAAATGACCCCCTGTTTCTGATATATAGTTGATTAAAAACGCTCTAATTTGTTCACTTAGAGCTTCTAATTCTTTTCGATCTAATGTTTTTAAAAAAGCGGGATCTTTTATGGACTTAAGATCAACCATACACACCATCTCCTACTCATCAAAGTCTTTAAGTTGGTTGTCCTCCATCATCTTAACAATGACTTCTTCTGCATCTTTTAATAATGTATGACAATGTTTTGATAATTCCATTCCTTTATTGTATTTCTCTACAGCATCATTGAGTTCAATATCGCCATTTTCTAATTCTTTAACAAGCGTTTCTAGTTCTTCTAATGCTTCTTCGAATGATTTTTCTTTACTCATCTTCAGTCTCCTTTCTCAAAGACTTCACTTCTGCTTTAAACGCACCATCTTTTAAATTCACATCAACCAAGTCTCCCTGAGTGATATCGTTAATACTTTTAATGATTTTGCCTTCTTTTTTTGTTAAGCTGTATCCTTTTTCCATGATATTTAACGGATTAACATGTTTTAATGTATTTAATATGTATTTAAATTGGTTTGTTTTTTGGTTTAAAATATCTTGATAGGTATTACCTAATTGTTTATCTAAACTGACAAGATCTTTTTTTGCTTGTTCAATGCGCGCAATAGGTGCGAGTATCTTTAACTTTTGTGTTAAATAATCTAATTTGTTCGACATTGCTTCTGTAATGCGCATAGGATCGTGAAATATAATTGAATCTCTTACTTTTTTAAATGAGCGTTTGCGATTCTTTAATAAGCGTTTTAACGCGTTATCACTTTGTGTATTTAACGTTTTTAAATACTTGAATAACTCTTCCTTTGATGGCACCGCAATTTCAGCACCACCTGTGGGTGTCGGTGCTCTTAAATCAGCTACAAAATCACTGATTGTAAAGTCTGTCTCATGACCTACAGATGAAATAATAGGAATATTAGAGGAAAAAATTTCTCTAGCCACTATCTCTTCATTAAATGGCCATAAATCTTCGATACTTCCACCACCACGACCAAGAATAATAACATCACAGCGATTGTTGGCGTTGACTTTTTTTATTTGTTCAACAATATTATCCTTTGCATATTCACCTTGAACAAGCGTTGGATAAACGGTTATTTGTGTAAGAGGGAATCGGCGATTAACTGTATGAATAATATCCCGTACTGCTGCGCCAGTTGGACTGGTTAAAACAGCAATATTTTTTGGAAATGATGGAATCTGTTTTTTGTGACGTTGATCAAAGAGTCCTTCTTTTTCTAAATCTTTTTTTAACTGCTCAAATGCAACATATAAGTTACCAAGTCCTGTTTCATTCATCTTGGTAATATATATTTGATATTGTCCTGTACGTTCATAAACGCTTAAATACCCTTCAACAGTAACACTCATTCCATCTTCAGGCTTGAATTTAACTTTTTTTGAATTTGACGCAAACATAATCGCACTAATTTGTGCGTTGTCATCCTTCAGTGTTAAATAAAAATGACCACGAGAATGATGTTTAAAATTTGATATTTCACCTTTTAAAAGCACATTTTTTAAATGTGCATCGTTGTCAAACTTATATTTGATATATTTTGTTAAAGCGGTTACTGTTAAGTATTGCTTATCCATTATATCCCTACTTTTTTAAGCTATTTTTGATGTTATCTAAGACTTTATTTGTAAATCCAACCATCTTGTCGTTTCCTTCATCAGAAAATTTGCGTGTTAAGTTCAACGCTTCATTTATAACAATTTCAACAGCAGTATTTGTATATTTTAGTTCATATGTAGCAAAACGGATAATTGCACGATCAATATATGTTAGGCGTTTTAAGTGCCAACCTGTTAGGTTATCGATAATGACTTTATCTATCGTGTCTTGATTTTCAGTAACACCAAGCACCCCATCACGAACAAATGATTCCTCATTTATAAATTCTGCTTGTCCTTCATTAATATCAATTTCATAGAGTTTTTGTACAATTTCTGTACGCATCTTTTTTCTTGTTTTTTGTTTGTTTTTCGTCATTTTTTTACCTCAACTTTTATCTATTAATAATATATCACATTTAACGCTAAATAGAAAGATTTTTGAATCAGCTTTTATTGAAAAATATGACAAATTTTTATACATCATTGAAAAATGGATGACATTGTGAGTCATCCATTTTTCGGTGGTATGGAAAAAGAGTTTATGAATCAGAAAAGAGAAAGTGTATAATATCTGGGAACCGTTTAGCCCAGGATGATTCATTATGTATCCCACCTTCAATAAGTTTAAAGATGAGTTTATCTTCTGTTAAGTAATCTTTAAAGGGTTTGTATAAGTCTTTATTGGCGTTAATATAGTTTTGACATTCTTGGTTATTTTTAGCTTCATTAGTTCCGACATCTAAATATAATTTATCGATATTAGAATGCTTACTTCTGTTTATGTCTGATATGAAGTCAGATAAAAACGGACCGTAAAATAACGCATTACTTAATGCAGCAAATTTCGAAAAAGTATCCGTGTGATGTAGTGCTGCATAGATTGTGTTTACCCCACCATAACTAGAGCCCATCAATGCAGTATCTTTAGCTGAGGTCAATGTTCTAAAACGTTGATCAATTACAGGTTTTAGTTCTTCTTTAATAAACATTAAATACTTATCAGCATCGCCACCATATGTTGCGCCATCTTTGTATTTAAAAGGTGTAGGTAGTAATAAATCAGCGCGGGTTTTGCCCGCTGTTTTTATGCCTACAATAATTAATTCAGGTAAGGTTGTTGTTTGGTCATACGCTTCTAAAATGTTCCAAGATGTTCCATAAGTTGCCATGTCTGAATCAAACAGATTCTGTCCATCATGCATATATAATACAGGATAGTGTTTATCTGTTTTAGCGTAATTTTTGGGTAGATAATAGAGTACTTTCATGGATCTTTTTAAATAATTAGAATACAAGAATAAAACATGATATTCTGTCATAATTAGACCTCTTTATTTTTTATATATACCAATGATTCATACGGTTTTAATAACATTTTTTCTGCGAGTACTTGTGCTTTATAATTACTCATTAAAAGACTGTAACCGCTGATATCAAAGTCAAAATTTACACCAATATGTTTTCCTCTGAAATTAGAAATACTTAAAATTATTTTATCAGCTAATTCGTTTTTATAAATGTAGGAATCATCGTTATCTATATCAATAAATTCTAAGTTACCAAATGCAACGTTCAATTCTTTTCTTAGTCTTATTACTTTTTTATACGTGTTTAATATTGAGTTTGTATCTTGCGATTCTTTTTGTACATTAATCTGCCTGTAGTTTCCAACAACATTAATCCAAGGAGTTTTGTCACTGAACCCTGCATGTATTGTATTATCCCACTGCATTGGAGTGCGAGCATTATCTCTTGCTCTGTCTCTTAATGCTTGCATCGCAATTGGTTCAGGGGTTAAATTTTGTTTAAAGTTATTATATTCTGTGAAAACTTCAACATCTCTAAAATTATGTAAATTTTTATAATCAACGTTGGTCATACCGATTTCCTCACCTTGGTAAATAATTGGGGTTCCTGGCATAAAATACAGTGATTGACATAACATCTTTCCGGAGATGTTATGGTATATGTTATCATCGCCATAATGGCTAATAACTCGTGGTTGATCGTGATTATGCCAATAAATAAGGTTCCATCCTTTGTCTTTTAACATATCGTTCCAACGTTGAAAACTGTTTTTTATATCTTTTACATAAAGGTGTCCTTTAGCCCATTTACCTTCAGTTAATTTGTTTGAGTCATCACTATCTGCCCAACAATGTCCAAATTGAATAAGTAAATCAAATTCTTTGGAGTCAAATCCAGCATATTGTAATGCTTCTTCTTGTGATGCACCTCCTGATTCTCCAATCGTTAAAATATTATTGGGGATAAAAAGTTCTTTCCCGAATTCTTCTAGATAATCATGATGTTTGGGTAAACTAGAGAAGTGTTCATACCCTGGGTGTGCTTCGGGGAATTTCCAATTTTTTTCTAAATGATTGGATGCATCGACTCTAAAGCCATCTACACCCAGGTCAATCCACCATTTAGTAATATTTTTTAAATCGCGTTTCATCGATGCATTACGCCAATTTAAATCCGGCATCTTTTTGCTAAATATGTGAAGATAATATTCATCGGTTGGTTCATTATACTCCCAAACCCCTCCGCCAAACCAACTACGCCACTGTGTTGGGGGTTTTTTATTGCCTTCATCATCATATTTAGGTGATTGCCATATATAATAATCATGATATTTCTCATGATCTTTATGTGTAGGATCTTTTGCTGCCTGAAACCATTTGTGTTCATCAGATGTATGATTTAACACTAAATCAAATAACACCTTAATATCTCTTTTATGTGCTTCTTTAATGAATTCTTTGACATCTTCAATGGTGCCATAATCTTTTGAGACTTTATAATAATCACTCACATCATAGCCATTGTCATCCATCGGTGATTCATAGTGCGGTGAGACCCAAAGTGCATCAACACCTAAATCATCAAGATAATCTAATTTTTTAATTAACCCTTTAAAATCTCCTATACCATCGCTGTTACCATCAAAAAATGATCTTAAGTATATTTGATATATTATGGCCTCTTGCCACCAATAGTCTTTCATAGTTAAAATCCTTTCTTAGTTTAAATCTTACTGTGTACTTATTATACTATACATTATTTGAAATTTCATTGATTAATGAAATTATGAAACCGCTATCAGAAAATACATTACATTTATTTTCAAGTAAACGCTATTGTGTTATAATATGTCAGAAAGGAATGATTTTAATGCCAAATAAAAAAATCTTAAACAAATATGCTCACCTTGCAGTTGAAATGGGAGCAAACGTACAAAAAGATCAACTTGTATGGATTAATTCATCAACTGAAACACGTGAGTTAACACGATTAATCACAGAATATGCGTATGAAGCTGGTGCTAAGGAAGTTCATGTGAATTGGAATGATGCCTTTGTTGGAAAACTAGGGTTAGCAAACAAATCTCTTGAAACATTAAAAGATGTGCCAACGTGGCTGATTGACAAATTCAAAGATTTCACAGAAAAAGAGGGCTGCGTTATTAGCGTATCATCTCCCTTCCCAGGATTGAACAAAGACATTGATCCAAAACGCTTGCAAACACGTAGTATGGCAACAAGTAAAGCGTTAAACTTCTTCCGTGAGCACATGATGGGTAATCGTTCACAGTGGAGTATTGTAGCTGCACCTAATAGTGTTTGGGCACAAAAGGTTTTCCCCGAGTTAGAAACAGATGAGGCTATTGAAAAATTATGGGACGCGATTTTCAAAGCATCACGTGTAACAGCAGACAATGATCCTGTTAAAGAATGGAAAAAACACAATCAAGCATTACTAAAACACAATAACATTTTAAATGACCACCAATTCAAAACACTTAAATTTAAAAATAGTATTGGGACAGATTTTACACTTGATCTTGTAAAAAATCATGTCTGGTCTGGTGGCAGAGAAATTAGCAAAAATGGTGTTACTTTCAATCCAAATATTCCAACAGAAGAAAATTTCACAATGCCTCATAAATTTGGTGTAAATGGTAAAGTTGTCGCAACTAAACCACTTAATTACCAAGGGAATTTAATTGAAGATTTCTGGTTAGAATTTAAAGATGGTAAAGTCGTTGATTATGGTGCTGAAAAAGCAGAACCATCACTCAAAAATTTAATTGAATTTGATGATGGTAGTTCTTATCTAGGAGAAATCGCTTTAATTAGTTACCATTCGCCTATTTCAATGTCCAATACTTTATTCTTTAATACACTATTTGATGAGAATGCCTCATGTCATATGGCACTAGGTAGAGCTTATCCAATGAATGTTAAAAATGGAAATGATATGTCTAAAGAAGAACTTGAAGAAGTCGGATCAAATCAATCAATGACCCATGTTGATTTTATGTTTGGTAGTAAAGACTTAGAAGTTATAGGTTTAAAAGAAAATGATGAGGAAGTTCAAATATTTAAAAATGGTGATTATGTTATTTAAGTTTTAAACAATAAAATCAGCCTTAAGGTTTTACCCTTGAGTCTGATTTTTTTTGGTTAAATAATCATTATTCATTTTTCTAACGATTCAAAAATATTGTTTGCTTGATTAAATCTCTAGATGCTTAATTCATCATTGTGATTCTTATCACATACATCATTCTGTTTCTAGTGTATAATTAGAGTATAAACATCTTAGAAAGGATGATTTTATGACATTTAATCAAGAACAATCAATTGGGAATATCGTTAGTAAATTCCCGAAAGCAGCAGATATTTTTCAATCGTTAAATATAGATTATTGTTGTGGTGGTGACCGTTCTTTAATAACGGCATGTAATGAAGTTGATTTAGATATCAATGAAGTATTAACACAATTAAATGATTATTATAATTCGTTACGTACATCGGCAAAAGATTATACAACTGTTCCTCTAAATGCGTTAATTAATATTATACTGCAAAATCATCATGCTTATCTTTATGAACGACTCCCACTTATCAGTAAGCTTACCACAAAAATACTGAGAGTTCATGGGAATCATCACAAAGAACTAACAGATGTTTTTAAAGTATTTCACCAATTGAAAACAGAAATGGATATGCATTTAATTAAAGAGGAAACAACTCAGTATCCCGCCATTGAAAACTACCTTAAAAGCAACAATAAAAATGATCTAGAAACAGCCGTTAAGATTATTAATGAATTAAAAAATGACCATTCAGAAGTTGGTGATGCGCTTAAAAAATTACGTGATATCACAGATGATTATGTGATTCCTGAAGATGTGTGTGAGATGTTTGTTAAGACATATGAGTACCTTGAAGACTTAGAACAAAATACATTTACCCATATTCACTTAGAAAACAATGTTTTATTTAAACGCTTAATTGCGCTATATGAAACTAGTGCATAATATGAAAGAAGTTTCTGTGAACACTAAAATCTACACACTTATTAATACATATCCAACATTAAAGCAAGTCTTATTTGATCTAGGATTTAAAGATATTACAAAACCAAGAATGATGCAGACGGTGGGACGTATTATGACGCTTAAAAAAGCTTCTACTGCTAAAGATGTACCGCTAAAAATAATAGAAAAAGCTTTAAACGCTGCTGACTTTAACCTCTTGCATGACTGAAAAATTATATTAAAATACGAAAACACCCTTAAACTTTAACTTGCAGGTTTAAAGGTGTTTTTTTGTGGTAGTTTATTAAACTGTTATATCTTTACGTTTATACAATTGCCACGTTGTTAATACTGATACAGTTATGACACTTAATGCTATACCCAAATATAACGGTCTAATCATATGATTTGTGACAATGTCTTTGGCATTGACATATTCATATGGGGTAATATATTTCAGAAACTCAGCTTTATCAGTAAGGTCAGAAATAATCATAATTACATATAGCCCAATTGCTAAACCAAGTGAAATACTTATAACTTTGCGTGATTTTGTAACAAAGATACTTGCTAATAAAGCAAGAGCTGCTAAATATAATTGCAATAAGAGTGGTGCAAATGAGTAAAGCAACCATACAACAATATTTAAATCACCATAAACTGAAAAAGCAATTAATAATATAATACTTACTACTAGATTCATTATTATTAGATTTAGTAATATAACCACACATTTTCCTACAAGAATTTTAGTTCTGCTAATTGGTTTAGCAAGTAAAAATTCAATGGTGTGTTCATCTTCTTCTTTGCTGAGAATACTGCTTCCCAAGATAGCAGCATAACTACCACCTATAAGCGTAACAAATAAATATCCTTCAATGCCAAACCAACCATAGATATTCGACATATCAAGACCCCCTTCTCCCATACCGAAAACTTCTAAAAATTCAGCGGGATAAGCAGCTAATAAGTCTTCAATATTTGAAAAAACATCTTCAAAAGCAGGAAACATAATAAGCATTAAGCCAGCTAATCCAACAATGATTGCTGTCCAAAGTAATAATGAACGAAAATTTCTTTTAAATTCAGCATAGATTAAATTTCTCATTTTGTCTCCTCTCGTTCATAATAATGCATAAAAATTTCTTCTAAAGAAGGTTCTGTGATTGTTAAATCTTGCAAATCAATTTTTTCTAGTTTTTGAAGCAGATCGTTAATTTTCCCGGTATAAACAAAAGACATATAACCATTGTTTTTTATAACATCAACAAAAACATCCGTTTCTTTAATTGTATCACTTGTCTTGATTCTAACTCTTTTTGCACGTGCTTGCATAATTTCTTCAACCGTTTCTACTTGAATTAACCGTCCTTCTTTGATAATCCCTACACGATCACATATTTCTTGCACTTCTTTTAAAATATGAGAACTAAAGAAAATAGTCGTTCCTTGTTTTTTCTCTTCTTTAATAATCGTAAAAAATGTGTTTTGCATTAAGGGATCTAATCCACTTGTTGGTTCATCTAAAATTAAAATTTTAGGGCTCGTTTGCAATGCTTGTACAATCGCTACTTTTTTCTTATTTCCGAGTGATAGATCTTCAATTTTACGTGACACATCAAGTTCAAGTTTTTCAATCAATTCCGCTTGACGTTTCTTATATGGACGATTAGTAAACTTAGCCGCATATTCTAAAAACTCAGATACAATCATATCCCCATAAAAATGAACCTCACCAGGAATATATCCCACTAAATCTCGGATTTCCACAGAATCAGTTACACAATCTAGTCCATTAACAGTTGCTTTTCCACTAGTAGGGAAAATAAGGTTTAAAATGGTTCTTACTGTTGTGCTTTTTCCTGCACCATTTGGCCCGATAAATCCAAATATCTCTCCCTTTTTAATATCTAATGTGACATCTAAGATCCCGCGTGCATTCTTGTTATAATATTTCGTTAGTTTTGTAGTTTTAATCATTTTGCCCTCCTATTGATTAAGTATTAATCTATTATATATTTTTATGATATATGGATACACGCCAAAGCCAATAAATACAAGTGACATATTCATTAGGACTTCAACATATTTTTCTGGGTCAACAACAAAGGAAAAACTCCATTTAACCAAGATCATCAGTGTGATACCAGTAACGACTCTAATAATTCTTTTATACAATTTAGGACTGAAAACAACTTTCACAACCGTTTTTTCAAACAACATTGCTAAAGAGAAGCCTGCCATTAAACTAAACGCATCAAGAAATGATGACGTTGGCACAACTATAATCAACAGTAATGCGATAAAAGCAACAACTAAGTAAACATATGTCATTTTATGATAATAATTAAAAAAGAAAAAATAACCTATATAAGCAGTTATTGTACCTAAAACGATAGATGTTAAAACATCTTCTAAAAAGTGCACACCTAAATACATTCGACTAAGTCCCATTAATACTGCTAAAATAAAAGTTATAACTAAATATTTCTTTTGTTTTAAAAGTAATGCACCACTTACTAAGAAGGCTGTAAAGTTTTGAGTATGGCCACTTGGAAAACTACTACCACCTGTTGTTTGGGGACGTAAATTATCAACCTGGTTAGGATATTTTTCAAATGGTCTTTGCGCACTGATTAGTCCTTTTAAAAATGTGTTTAATAAACCGGTGAAAAATAAAATAAACGCTAAAAACTCTCCTTTTTTCTTATCAATGCCAAAATAAACAATACTAAGCAGTAACATATAAATCGTTTCTTCGCCTAAAAAGGAAATGACGTTAAAAAATACATCAAGAAATGGAGTTCTTAACCGTTGGATAAATAATATTACATCAATTGTCATAGTTGCCTCCATTTAAGGTTTTAGTTACAAGCAGTTTTTATCTAATTTATAGTATAATTTTAAAGGGAATCTTTCAACTAATCAAGCAAAAATAATCGTCTCGTAAGCCTTATCAGAAAAACGATATAATAACACTACTATATCACTCTTTATATGACCCGAGTATTTGGGTCCTTCGTGTTTTATTGTTTAAGAGTTTAAGACAGTCTTTTAATTTGTTATCTTGTATATTCTTATCTGTAATGAGATACAAGTATTTTACGTTGCTTTTCGCATTATAAAATATATTGGTAACACGAATGTTACGCAAGCTAAATTCATGTAACACATCATAAATACTGTTTGAATGGTTATTCATTAGTTGAATAGCAAGCAAAGTCTTTGTATGATAGTTTGATACTTCCAGTTTGTTTGTAATAAAGCCAAAACGTTGGTGATTGTTGTAGGTATTATCTCTAACGTCGTTTAGAATAACATTAAGATGTCTAGGATCTGTTCTGTTTGTGGTTAAAAGAGCTGTTTTTTCTGCATTAGATACGGTATCTATATAGTCATTAACGTTTGTAATAACTTCTAGTTGAACATGTGGTAGGTGCTCTTTAATATGTTGATATGATTCAGTGATCAAATGGGTTGTACCATAAAGTTTGGTGATTGTTTTAGGTGTTAATGTTTGAGAAATCACTTGTATTTCTACGGTTAAATTAATCACACGTGATAGATGAAACCCATTCAATACTAAAAAATTAAACATATCAATATCATACCCTTTGGTATCATTTCCTAAGGGGATAACAAATCCATCAATCTCGTTATTTAATAAACTTGTTTTAAGCCTTGATAAGTTTTTAAAAGGTTGAATCCCTTCTTTCACATAAATTTCTTGTGCTGCATCAAAGGTGTTGTGGATCATATCTTGTTTATAACCAATCATTAACTCACATCCTTTATATTTTTAGTTGCTTATGGGTAGCTACTTCTTTAAATGTAATAACTATTTTCTTATTTAAATGAACAACAACATAACTCGGGGGAAGATGATTCCGCGACTCCGAACAACTGCCTGGATTAACCACATGCATAGTTTCGTGCATGAAATAAAGTGCTTTATGGGTATGACCAAAACACATTAAATCATAGTTGTTGGCACGTCCAAATAATACCAAACTATTTAATGACCAGTGGACCCCATGTTTGTGACCATGCGTTATGTAAATATTTTTATGATGCAAATGAAGTTCTTTACTGTATCCGAGACCAGGATCATTAATATAATTGCCTTTTATTGCGAGGATATTATTGGTATCTAAGTACGTTGAAGTAAGTTCCGTATCCCCAAGAGAAATCACATAAGCCGCATCTTGGTTATTTTTTAAAATAGTATCAACAGCCTCTTTATTACCGTGTGCATCGCTAAATATAACTATTTTCATGATCATCACCTATATATAGTATACCAAACTAAAAAGCAAACTAAAATAAAAAATACTGAACTAGAACTGTTCAGTATTTTTAACCAATTAATAATTTTGTTTTTTACGTTCAAAGTAAGCTTTAGGATGTAAACAAACTGGACACATACCAGGTGCTTTTTTACCGACATGAACATAGCCACATTTACGGCAGAACCAAATCGTTGGTCCGTCTGTTTCAAAGACAACATCTTCTTCTAGATTTTGTATAAATTTACGATAACGTTCTTCATGTTCCTTTTCTATCTTAGCAATCATTCTAAAACTAGCTGCAATTTTTTTAAAGCCTTCTTCATCTGCTGTTTTGGCAAAGTGTGGATATAAATCATTCCATTCTTCATTTTCACCATCAGCTCCAGCATGTAAGTTCTCAGTTGTTTTGCCTTCAACACCGGCAGGATAAGTAGCTGTTATTTCTACATTCCCACCTTCTAAATAATTAAAAAATATTCTAGCATGTTCTAGTTCATTCTCTGCAGTTTCTAAAAATACCTCAGCAATTTGTTCATACCCTTCTTTTTTAGCGACTTCTGCGAATAAAGTGTAACGATTTCTTGCTTGTGATTCTCCAGCAAATGCTTTTAATAAATTCTTTTCTGTTTGAGTTCCTTTTATAGACATAATTTTCTCCTTTACTCTTTTTAATTATTATATCAAATTTTAAAGTGTTTTTAAATATGAAATTAATTTCTGAGTTGCTTTAGCTCGATGTGAAATCTGAGTTTTTTCTTGTAAAGTCAGTTCTGCAAGATGCTTATTTGAACCTTCTTCAATAAAAATAGGATCATATCCAAAGCCATTTTCTCCTTTATAGTTAGTTGCTATACGTCCATTTAAAATCCCCGTAAAATAAATAGGCTCTTTGGTGGGAATATATAAACAAATAGAAGTAATAAAACGTGCTTCTCTATTACTAATATTTTTTAACTTTTTAAGCAGTAGATTATTATTTTGTTTATCGGTTGCATGTTTACTGGCAAATCTTGATGAATAAATCCCTGGCGCATCGTTTAATGCTTTCACTTGAAGTCCACTATCATCTGCAATTACTGGTCTGTTTGTCAATTGACTAAGTGTTTTAGCTTTTTTCAATGCATTGCCTTTAAACGTTTTTTGATCTTCAATAATATCTGGTAATTGCGGGTAATCATATAAACTTTTTATGTTGAAGCCTAGTGGTAACAAAACGGTGCTTAGTTCTTTTATCTTATGTTTATTTTTGGTTGCAATTAATACTTCTTTCAAAAAAATCATCCTTCTTATTTTTTTTATTATTTAATCAACATTGAAGTTTGTTTATGCTATAATCAATATTGGAGGTAATACAAATGAAACGACACATAACCCCGATTACGTTAGGCCTTTATTTTTTATTTTTTATCTTGGTTTTTGTTATACAACTGATTTCAGTGTATGTCTTCAATCTTGATGTCAGCGTACAAACAAACTTAATCAAGTTATCAACATACACAAATTTATTTTTTTACGGTTCCTTATTTTTACTCTTTATAAGTCTTTTTTTCTTTTTTTGGAAACGTGAATTCTTCCGCTTTTTTCAATCATTTAAATATCAGATAAAAGTCAGTATCATCGGAATATTTGGGTTGATTGTTGTAGGCTTATCAACATCACAAATTATGATGTGGTTAGGCGTGACTGATCAAGCAGCGAATCAAGCACTATTAGAACAATCACTTGGTGGTTCAGTTTTTGATAAAGTTTTACTTGTTGTATTTGTTGTTCTGCTTGCGCCAGTTGTTGAGGAATTTATTTTTAGAAAAGTTGGATTCGATATAGTGAGTCATTTTAATAGTCCTTCGTTAACGATTTTACTTACTTCTTTAGCATTTGGAGGTATTCATGTCTTTACCGGTGATTATATTTATATCATTGTCTATGGCGGTTTAGGACTCGGACTCGGACTTGTCTATTATTATTCTAAAAACTTATATACAGCGATTATTGTCCACATGGCATGGAATTTAATTGGAACACTCATTATGTTTTTAGCTTAACCTAAAAAACAACCATTTTAACGGTTGTTTTTAATTTGTTCTAGTTGTTTTATAATGTGGTAATTATCTAACTTTTTAGCAAACTCTAATACAGTAAGATTGTTTATTTTTTTAGAAAAATCAATTGGATAATCTAATAATAACTTAACGATGTCTTCATTTTGGAGTAATACTGCAAAATGAATGGCATCTTTTTTTGTTTTATCAACTTCTGAAGTTTGTGCACCTTTTTTAAGTAATGCTTCAACTAAAAATAATTCTTCATTCATAATTGCATAAAATAGTGGTGTGTTGTTAAATCTATCGCGTTTATTAATATCTTTTCGGTTCAACAGTGAACTCGCTAAAAAGATTTTATTACTTATAATACTAAATGTTAATTTATTTTCCTTAAGTTTTTTTTGATAGTCTTTATTATTTTTAAGTTTTGTAAAACGTTCAATCGCTTCATATTTCCCTTTTTTCTGAGCTAAATCATATGGCGATTCATTAAACTTAGATTTATCGTATGAAGAAAGCCCACTATTAATGAGTGTGTCAATCATATCAACATTGGGATGTAAAACAGCTGCATGAAGTGGTGTCATTTTATAGGTGTCTTTAATATAAGGATTGACGCCTTGTTCTAGTAAGTAATTCATTATCGATACTAGCGAATACTTCGCCGTATAATGCAGCGTTGATTCCCCTTTGATATCTAATGAATTAATAATGGCTCCCTGGTTAGTTAGATAACTCACAACTTTAATTTTTTTTGATTTAACCGCGTAATGCATGATACTTCTTAAATATTCATCTTTAAGATAAATATTTGCGCCCTGTTCAACCAATTCCTTAACTGTATCTAAATTTCCTTTTAAGCATGCTTTATGAAGCGGTGCTTCTTTACTTTTGTTCACTTGGTTTGGATCAGCATCATACGCAAGTAACAACTTAACAATCGCACAATCTCCCATATAAGACGCGATATGTAATGGCGTATCTAGATGTCTATCTTTTGCGTTCGGATCCACTCCTAATTCTAACAACAATTCAACTGCCATCTTTGCTTTATTTCTTGTTGCAAGATGCAACAACGTTTGATTTCGTTCATCAAGTATATGAATATCATTCTTTTTTTCAATATATTTAACGATGAATTTTGTGTCGTCATTTAAAGCAGCAATGAAGATATCTTCACTGCGTCCATTTGAATGGTTCAGATATTTTTTATATTTCACAAAACCACCTCCTGCCTTCATTAAAAAAATAGCACAAAATATAAAAAAATACCACATAGAATGTGATATTTTTTTATTTATTGTTTAGAAAAAGTACTTATCTTACTGCTTCTTTTAAAACTTTACCAGCTTTGAAAGCAGGTGAGTCTTGTTCAGGAATATTAATTTTTTCACCAGTTCTTGGGTTATGTCCGATTCTAGCTTTTCTGTGACGTACTTCAAATGTACCAAACCCTGTTAATACAACTTTTTCCCCTGAAACTAAAGATTCTTGAATAACTGAAAGTGTAGAATTTAAAGCTGTTTCAGAGTCTTTTTTAGTTAGTCCTGAAACTTCAGCAATTCTAGCGATTAATTCTGTTTTGTTCATTTCTTTACCTCCTTATTTTTTTAACTAACTATATTATAGCAAGTACTCGGCTTTATTGCAACCTTTTTCTGTGTTTCAATAAAAAAAACACCAAAAATATAATAATTTTTGGTGTTCTATGTTAATCGCTTTATTGAGTTATATAAGTGTTTTTTAGATAGCGTATTCATTTTTTTTCTCTCTTTCAAAAAGTTCTTTATATGCTTTTTCGGGGTCCATTTTATTGAAGACAATATCGTATATAGCGCTAATTATAGGCAAATCTAGATTGTTCTTTTGTCCATAATGATACGCAGCTTCACAGGTTCTAATTCCTTCAACAACCATTGTCATAGCGTTTAGCGTTTCTTCTAAATCTTTGCCATTTCCTATTTTATAACCTGCCTGAAAATTTCTGGAATGTTTTGAGGTACATGTGACAATTAAATCACCAATGCCGGGTAATGACATGAGTGATTGTACATTGGCACCTTCTGCTTGAAAGATTTTTTTCATTTCTACAAGCCCGCGTGTAATTAATGCAGCACGTGCATTATCTCCCAGTCCTTTACCAGCAATGAGTCCACTTGCCAAGGCAAAAATATTTTTTAGTGCTCCAGCTAATTCAACACCTTTTAAATCGGTTGAAGTATACACGCGAAAATTAACTGAATTATGAAATAACTCTTGGACTTCTTTTGCGTGGTTTTCATTTAAACTGGTTGCAGTAATAACCGTTGTCATACCCTTAATCACTTCTTCGGCGTGAGATGGTCCACTAAGCGTGACAAATCCACGTAAGTAGTTTGGTTGTACCATTTCTTCAAAAATCTCTGAGATGCGCATAAATGTCTCTGGTTCGATCCCTTTTGCAGCATTGATAAATAATTTAGGAGACGTTAAGACATCGGTAACACTATTGATTGCAGAGCGTAATACTTTAGTTGGCACAACAAATAAAATAATGTCTGAAAAAGATACTGCTTCTTTTACTGAATTGGTTGCTTTTATTGTTTTGGGAATTGATTCATTTAATTGTAAACAAATATGTTTTTGATTAATTTTATCCACGATTTTAGGGGCATTATCATAGACCAATACATCGTGTTTATTTTGACTCAGTACGGTTCCTAGTCCCAGTCCCCAAGATCCACCACCAATAATTGTAATTTTCATGTTAATCACGCTTCCTTAAGATGATTTTCATTGGAGAGCCTTCTAAACCAAAAGCATCTCTAATTCTGTTTTTTATATAGCGTTCATACGTAAAATGCATACAATTTTCATCGTTCACAAATAACACAAACGTGGGTGGTCTTATGGCCACTTGTGTGGCATAAAACACGTTCAATTTAGCACCTTTATGTTCTTTTGGAGGATTAATATACATCGCGTCCATGATAACGTCATTTAGTACACTTGTTTGAACCCGTTTTGTATAATTTTTAAACGCGGTTGTGATAGCTGGAAATAACGTATGAACCCGTTTTTTAGTTAATGCACTTAAGTAAATAATAGGCGCATAAGGAATGAATTTAAAGTGTGAACGAATTAGTGTGTCCCAATACTTGTACGTATTAGAATCATTACTAATTGTGTCCCATTTATTAACAACAATAATCACTGCCTTATTCTCATCCACTGCATATCCAGCAATCCGTTTATCTTGTTCTCTAATGCCTGTTTCAGCATCGATTAAGATCAGTGCAATATCACTGCGTTCAATCGCACTAAGTGCACGAAAAACACTGTATTTTTCGGCGTTTTCATAGACTTTACCTTTTTTTCTAAGTCCAGCTGTGTCAATCACAACATAATCTTGTTCATTATGAGTGAATAAACTATCGACACTATCACGTGTTGTCCCTTTTATATCTGAGACAATAACACGTTCTTCACCAAGTAAGGAATTCATCAACGATGATTTACCAACGTTTGGTCGACCAATTAAACACAGTTTAATCCGATCTTCTTCATAGGTTACATCTTCTTTTGGTTTTAAATTATGAATTAAGTGATCAAGCAAATCAGCAACTCCTGTTCCGTGTTGGGAACTAACTGGAATGGGATCACCAAGTCCTAAACTGTAAAACTCGTATTTGTTTTCTGCACGAGATAAATTATCTGCTTTGTTTAGGGCAACCACGACTGATGTATCTGATTTATAAAGCATTTTTGCAATGGTTAAATCAGCGTTGGTTAAGCCAACATTGATATCACATACAAAAAGAATAAAATCTGCTTCGTTAATCGCAATTTCTGCTTGAGATTTTATACTATGCGTAAAAGGAGTATCGTCAAAGTCGATACCCCCAGTGTCAATAATATTAAATTCTTTTGTCAGCCATGTGGCTTTCCCGTAGATACGATCTCTCGTAATTCCCGGTGCATCATCGGTTATAGCTTTACGTTCACCGACAATACGATTAAATAAGGTAGATTTTCCTACGTTAGGTCGTCCTACAATAGCAACTGTCGGGATCATACAACCACACCCTTTTTATGTTAGTCTTTTAACTCTTTGAACTTATCTTTAAATAAGTCTCCAAGTGTTTGTTTTTGAGCTTGTTTTTCATCTTTTTTGAACTTTTTAAATGTTTCTTTTTCTTTACGTTGTTTTAATGCTTTAATAGAAACAATCATTTTCCAGTTTTTCTTATCTAAATCTTTAACTAAGACCTTGATAGCATCTTCAACTGTTAGTTCTGCTTTTACATCAGAAACATGTTCGTCTTTAATTTCTCCAATTGGTAAGAATGCTTCGACCCCTTGAACTTCAACAATCGCACCATTTTCACGCAATTCTTTTACGACACCACTTGTTTCTTCACCAACTTTTACTGATACATCGTTCCACGGGTTATATTCTAGATGTTTTTTCGATAGTGTCATGCGTTCGCGTTTTGGGTTCATGTTTAAGATTTTAACTTCTAGTGAGTCGCCTTCTTCAACGTCCCCTGCTAAGTTATGGTTAGGATCCCAAGAATAATCGCGCTTGTTGATGATTCCAACAACTTCTTTTTCGATTTCTAAAAGCATAGCGTTGGCCATTTTCTTAACGATTTTACCTTCTACTTTATCTCCAACGTTATGTTCTTTAGCAAATTTATCCCAAGGAGATGGTTTTAAACGTTTAGCGCTTAAGCCAACTTTGTTTTTCTCTCTTGAAATAACTTTAACTTGTACTTTTTCGCCTTTTTTAAGAACGTCTCTTGCATCATTAACACGGTAATGGCTAATTTCGCTTTTGTGAAGTAGTCCTTCAACACGTTCAAATCGAACAAAAGCTCCAAAGTCTAATACGCGAACAATTGATCCTTCTAATACGTCGCCAACATTCATCTCATCTAGTTCTTCTTTTTTCTCTTCTTTATGTAGTTGTCTTAAAACGTTTTTACGTGATACAACTAAGTTTCTTCCTTCATTTTCTAACACTGTACATTTAAGTGTTTTACCAATGAAATCTTTAGCTTGTACACGTTTGAAATCAATATGACTCATTGGCATAAACATTTCTACGCCTTGTTTTTTTAGAATTAATCCACCTTTGTTAGACTTAATAACTTTGGCTTCAAATACTTCATTTTCTTCTAAAAAGTCATTGAATTCTTTACGTTTTTCATGATGGATAACAGCTAAACGTGATAATAAAATACGTTGTTCTTCATCGTCGTTTGCAATATCCGTTACTTTAAACGTTAATGTATCTCCTTCGCTTACAACATCATGACATGACTCAATAGATTCTAAGCTTAAATGATCTTTGTATACAACACCATCAGCAAATGCTCCAATATCAACGTAGCATTCCTCATCTGATACTAATATCACTGTTCCTTCGACTATTTTTCCTCTTCTTACTTTCTCCATTTCAAATTCCAATTTACTCGACTCCTCTTATTTTATCAGTTATTAACTGTAATACTTGATTTTGGTTTAGTGATGATGTATCTATTATGACCGCATCATCAGCCGGTCTTAAAGGATTGATCTTTCTGTTTGAATCAATATCATCTCGTCTTTTTATCTCTTGGACGAGTTTATCAAAATCTGTATCAATGCCTTTTTCTAAGTTTTCATTATATCTTCTTTTTGCTCGCTGTTCAATGCTTGCGGTTAAAAAGAATTTGTAATCTGCGTTCTTTAATACTTTGGTTCCAATGTCTCTACCATCCATCACGATATCTTTTGCTTCGGCAATTTCACGTTGTTTCTCAACGAGATATTGTCTAACCAATTTAATAGCTGCAACATCTGATACATTGTTTGAAACCTGATGTGTTCTAACTTTGTTTGTAATATCTTTACCATTTAAAAAGATATGATTATGCTTAAAATCAAACGTTAAATCTTTTACAAATCTAAAAGAGTTGGGATCTTTTAAGTTAATATTTTCTTCTATGGCAAAGTATGTGACCGCACGATACATGGCACCGGTATCTAAATATTGAAAGGAAAGTTCCTTTGCAACCATTTTAGCAATAGTGCTTTTACCCGCACCAGCTGGTCCATCTATGGCGATTTGGGTGGTTTTCATGTTCTCACCTCTTTCAACCATACTATATTATAACAAAAAAATATGATTTGTCACTCATTTTATTGAATCTCTTTTTGACTTAAATGAATAAGTTTTTTCCGTTCATGGGGTTTTAATCTTCTATATTGCCCAGTTCTTAAGTATTTAAGGTCAACACATCCGAAACGGACACGTTTAAGTTTAAGGACTTCATGTCCAACATGTTCAAACATTTTTTTTACTTGATGGTATTTACCTTCGGTAATAATGATCGTTGCATATGAGCGTTTTTGTGTTGTATCATATTCAACATCCTTAATAATACAAGGAGCTGTTTCATAATTATCTATTTTAACACCTCGCATTAATCGTCTAGATTCTTTTTTACGTAGAAATCCGTCTAATTTAACACGATACTCTTTTTCAACGTTGTATTTTGAATTAATCATTTTGTTTGCAAAATCGCCATCGTTTGTCATCAATAAAACACCTGAAGTGTCAAAATCTAATCGGCCGACGGGATATATGCGTTTATCGGTTTGAATTAGGTCAATTACCATGTCGCGTCCAACTTCATCATCGGTTGTGCTAATATAGTTCTCAGGTTTATAAAGAACATAGTAAACTTTGTTTTCTTTTTCTAAGACTTTCCCAGCAATTTCAACAACATCATCGTTGGTAACTTTACTACCGAGTTCTGTGATAATATCTCCGTTAACTTTAACTTTGCCAGCCGAAATTAAGTCTTCTGCTTTTCGTCTTGATGTGTAACCACAATGTGCAATATATTTCTGTAATCGTTCCACTAATTCACCTCCATTAATGGTGCTATTTTGTGTTAATGTTACTTTGTTTCTTCTTTATTTAAACTAAGATGTACATAACTAATGCGACGTTCTTTCACGTCTTTTATGATAAATCTTAGGGTGTAAATAATTGGTTTATCATCCTCATGGTGATAATTTTTCATTTGGTGGATGTATGTATATCCTTCATCCACCTCAGGGATATCTTCAAATAAATCATATAGCCAGCCACCAAGTGTGGCATAATGTGTTTCTGGTGGATCACCAAGTTTTAAATATTCAAATAAATCTTCTAAATCAACATCGGCATTAATCCAGAATTTATCTTTTTTAATTTGTTGAATAAACTCTCCTTGGATTTCATCGTGTTCATCATATATTTCCCCAACAAGTTCTTCAACAGCATCTTCCATGGTTACAATACCGCTTGTTCCACCGTATTCACCACTAACGATTGCTAGATGAGAGTTTTCTCGTTGTAATGTTTCAATTAAGGTATCTACACGCATTGATTCACTAACATATATTGGTTCTGTGCAAAGTTTTTTCAAATCAATTTCTTCACCTAAGACAACTTTTTCTAAGAAATCACGTTCGTGTAAGACGCCTACGATATTATCTGGTGTATCAAAGAAAACAGGTAATCTAGTGAATTTATATTTAAAGAATGTCTGTTTTACATCCTCTACGCTATCATCTTCAAGATCAACACCAATCATATCCACACGGGGGACCATTATTTCATAAACTTTACGTTCATGTAAATCAAGCACACTTTGTAACATTTCAGCTTCATCTTCATCAATGGCGCCTTCTTCTTCCATAGTGTCAATAATTGTCTCTAATTCATCGTTTGTGACACTTACTTCATCAGTTGGTGTAATGAGTCTGTTTTGTAATTTAATAAAGAAATAGGTGATTGGACTTAAGATATAAATTAGCCAATATAAAATACCACTAAGTATTAAACTTAATTTTTCAGCATTGTGTTTACCAAATGATTTTGGAATAATCTCTCCAAAAATCAAAATGATGGTTGTCATAACAAGTGTGTTCATTACGCTAATTAGTGTATCTGTGGTAAAGACACTTGCAAAGAAACTAACACTGATTGTTGCAAGTGCAATGTTTGCAAGATTGTTTCCAACTAAAATCGTTGCAATGGTTCTATTAAAGTGCTCTGTTATCCAAAGCGCTTTTTTACTTCCGATTTTATCATTTTCAATATACGTCTTTAATCGTATAGGGTTTACACTCGAAAAAATCGTTTCACTCATGGAAAAGAATGCGGAAACGAATATGAGTAGAATCATTGGAATTAATAAACTCCATGATATATTTGATATGTTGATTGCTAACATCCTGGCGGAATAATCCAAAATAATATCCTCCTTAAGCCCTGGTATCGTACTCTCCTGTGCTTGTATTTATAATAATTTGATCACCTTTCTCAACGAAAAGTGGTACTTGTAACATATACCCTGTTTCAACAACACAATCTTTTGTTGCACTTTGTGCCGTATTTCCTTTAACAGCAGGATCTGCTTCTGTCACTTCTAGGGTAACTTTTTCAGGTACTTCAACACCTAAAATTTCTTTTTCGAAGCTTATAACTTCAACTTCCATTCCTTCAACAATAAAATTTAATTGTCGATCAATACGATCACCCGGAATTTCGATTTGTTCATAATTTTCATTGTTCATAAATACATGCATATCTGCGTTTGAATATAAGTACTGCATAACAAACTTATCGATATGTGCAGTTTCTACTTTTTCTCCAGCACGCCAAGTTTTATTTAAGATTGCTCCTGTGCGCATGTTTCTTAGTTTACTACGTACAAATGCACTTCCTTTACCTGGTTTCACATGTTGAAACTCAATAACGGTCCATAAATCACCATCTGATTGAATTGTAACGCCCGTTTTAAATTGATTTGTTGTTATCATGATTTCACTCCTAAAAATATCTATTACTATTATAATAAATATTTTGTTATTTGTCTAAAATTATAAGTGTTACTTTCATATATTATATTAAATACTATAATATTACAACCGAATAGAGGTTTTTTTTTATTTTTTTCCTGTTTGACAAACAGTTACAGTCCTTATATAATTTTTGTGAGGAGTGAAAACATGGAAATATTTAGTTGGAATACATTAATTGCTGCTGTTTTAGGAATTTTTATTGGATGGCTTATCATCCGAAATAAGAACACTGATACATCAAGAATAGTCCTATTAAACGAAGAAGAATTTAAAAACAATATGCGTAAAGGTCAATTAATTGATATCAGAAAAGAGACACATTATAAAGAGGGTACTATTAAAGGTGCAAGAAACTTTAAGCCAAAAGAAATGACTTCAAAATATACGAAACTAAGAAGAGACTTACCAGTATATTTGTTCTGTAATAATGGTAGAAAGAGTAAAAGAATTGCTAAGAAACTTGTGCGAGATAATTATAAAATTGTTTATGTATTAAAAAATGGCTATAAAAACTTATCTGAATAATTTAAAAATATAGAAGAACTCACGAGTTCTTCTATTTTTATTAGATAGCGCTTTTTAAAGTATTAATAATTGCATCATCTGTTTCAATACCAAAATGATCTTTCACTGCTTTTTTAAACATTTTAGTCTCTTCTTCGCTATCTTTTATAATTGCAACAATAATTGCTTTACCTAAATATTTTTTCGACTCAGTAGCCGTTCCAACTCTTTTTAGAGACACACCTTTCATATAATACAAATGAGCTAGTGCACTATGGTCATTATAATGTAACGAAAGTTTAATGCCTTCTTCAGCGACACCAAGGCTTTTTTCATACTTATCGAGCCGACCTAATAAAATTGCAACACTTGCATATAGAGTTGGGAGTATGTGTCTAGTTTCACTATTTATATAAATTGTATTTCTGTTTTCTAAAATACGAATTAATTTATTCAGTGCATCTTCTTTCTCATCTTTAATTTCAAGCTCAGCAATTAATTTTAGTCCCATAATATCAACGAAATCAAACATTGTTCGATTAAGACAATTAGGATAATCAATAAGTTTTGATGCTTTTCTTTTTATCATATAATGATTTGATTTTCCAGTTAAAAATCTTACTTGTTGAATACATAATTCTAAATTTTTTTGTTTTGCTTTGCAATTATTTTATCTTTATCTATTTCTTTTAAACCATCATAAAATTCATCATATTTTTGATCATTAACCAAATTATAAAGTTTTATAACTTTAACATATTCATCTCGTTCAGTTCGGTTTGTTAAAAAGTAAAGATCGCTAGAAGTAATTTCTAAATTTTCACAAAACTCTCCGATTTTCTCATGTGACATTTTTCTTTCTCCGGATAAATATCTTCTATAGGTCCTTGGATTGACAATATTTTCACATAAATCTTCAACTGTTAATTTTTTTTCTAATCTTAATGAATCAATAATTGAGATATAATCAATATCTTTTTCTGGCATTTTTATCCCTTCCGGGCCCGTTAGGCCCTACACAAAATGTTCAATCAATAGTAAACTTATATATGTAGTGCTTCCGTAGCTTTAATTGTATTGTAAGTTTCGAAAATTTAATTTGAAAACTACAATCCTTAAGTTTTTATTATACATCAATTAATCTTAAACTTTCAAGGCTTGAATATGTGAGTTGTTTTGTTTATGGTTGAATTAGTATGTATAAACAAAGATAGTTTTTTTATACAAAGGAAGTATTTTAAATAAGGTGAGATAGGATTCAAGTTTTCTCTTTGGATTTTAAACATATATATTAAGGTGTAGGGGATTATATAGAATTTGTAATCCAAGTGAATTTGGTGATTTTTAATTATCAGGTTCCATTTTTTTCCGAATCCTGTTTCAATATATAAAGGCCAAACTCTAGCGAGCTTGGCTTTTATTTTTAATCATGATGTCGTTTTACTTTAAATTTATATAATTGATACGTATCAGAATGTATTCCTGCTTTTTGTTTAGTGATTTCAATTTGTCTTTCTATCGTATCAACTCCATGTAAATCTGGTAATTATAGGCCAGATTTGAAGCCTTTTTTAATAATAATACCATAATGTTTGGGATTAAGTTCTTTTTTTGTTGTCTTAGTGGCCCTTTGTAACACATCGACACTTATTTCTAAATCTGGTAATTCTTTTTTTGTAACGGGCGGAAATCTTGGATCTTTTGTGGATGCACTAATGGCATTTTCAATAATTTCATCTGCCAATGTAGGTTGTGTATTGGTAGCTGTTCCAATGCAGCCTCTTAATCTACCGTTTTTATGAAGTGTCACAAACACCCCGTGATTCGCATCAGATAATTGTTTTTCTAAGTTAGG
This sequence comes from Candidatus Izemoplasma sp., assembly GCA_021736205.1. Classification (GTDB taxonomy): domain Bacteria; phylum Bacillota_I; class Bacilli_A; order Izemoplasmatales; family Izemoplasmataceae; genus JAIPGF01. The sequence continues at coordinate 26,974 of JAIPGF010000002.1, read as the reverse complement.
TGGACACGTTATTTTTGTCTTGTTTTTAATGTAATTGTGAATGGTTTTTTCAGCCAATTCAACATAGGGATCTTTCCCTTTGAAAGAAGCAATCAAATATCCAACACCAAATGTTTTTTCATAGGAATAAATAGTTGATTTAAACTTTAGTGAATCAATTGCTCCACTCATCATAACAAACGACCCAAGACCACATTCAGCGCCTTTTCGACGTAAATCATCTGGAATTTCTTGTAGGTCTTTTAATGTGTTGGATTTTACGATATTAGTGATACGTTCATCTAATACAGGTCCTTCTTTACTTATGCCATAGGGACCATCTTTTTTTAATTTATGGGATAAGTCTCCACTAGCGATATAAATAACACGTTTTTCTTCTGGCCCAATCTCTTGAATTGTTTTTCCAAGTTGAAAATGTTTGTTTAAAGATTGATAGGAAGAACTCAACACAACAATATTAAATCCCTGATATACTTGATTAATAAAATAAAGTGGTACAAGGGTTCCATGGTCAAGTGCAGCATCATCTTGTTCTACTTGGAGAGGAATATCGTTGTTTGTACACGTTTTTATTAAATTTTCTGTAAGAACTTCATCAACAGAAAATTCTAGAGCAATACTTCTGTCTCTAAATTGATGAAAATTACCGGTTAGTTTTTTTTGTTGTTTTATGGTGTAAAAATCTTTGTACGTTATTGCATGGGGTGAACTAATAATAATGATGTCTGGTTGTTGCTGTGCAATTTCTTTTGCAATTGTTTGATACATATCAAACGTTTGTTGAATCTTTTTAATCTGTTTACCCCCAACTTCTGGAACAACAATTGGTGGATGGGGTACAATATAAGAACTTATTATTGACATAGAATCACCTCTAAAACATATTTCCTAAATAACTATTTTTAAATCCTAAATCATCTGCGATGTATTTGGCTTTCTTCATCGTCTTACGAGGGGTTTTAGGTTTGTTTTTCATTAAATAACTCGGGAAAAACCTCGACAGATGCCACGGAACATCAGTGCTAGCATATTCTTTGATCAATTCACCCATTTTGTTTAGTTGTTTAGTTGAGTCGTTCATACCAGGAATAATGAGTGTGGTAATTTCCAGATGTTTTTTTGCCTTATATAACGCTTTAATATTGTCTAATACTGGATCTAAGCGTGCATTCATCATTGTCTTATATGTATGATCATCTGCTGCTTTTAAATCGATATTAAATGCATCAACAAAAGGCAATATTTTCTCTCTTGTTTCTTTCGTAAAAAAGCCGTTTGTTACCCAAACATTTTTTAGATTATGTTGTTTAGCTAATTTCATTGTTTCTAATGCATGTTCTAAATAAATAGTTGGCTCAGAATACGTATAGGAAATTGAATTACATCCTGATTTGATGGCATTTTCAATGTGTGTTTGGGGATTGATTGTCTGATGTCTGGGGTAAGATGAATCAATTTGGGAAATGGCATAGTTTTGGCACCACGGGCATTTCATATTACAACCAGCTAAAGCAATGGAATAGGTTGTAGTACCACGTAAAAAATGATAGAGTGGTTTCTTCTCTATAGGGTCTATATGTGTTGCGACAACGAGATTTTCATAAAGAAGAACAATCTCACCTGCTTTGTTTTTTCTAACCTGACATTTTCCAATATCTCCTGGTTTTAACACACAGTAATGGGGGCAAACTTGACATTTAACAATTGAGTCTTTTAATGATTTTTGAAGTATTGTTCTCACATTTACACATCCTAATAATACGCAATATGGCCGTCACATCTTGTTTCTGTTCCTGCAATGTATCCTTTGTTGTGTTTGAATATGATTTGTCCACGACCAAATGATCCACTTTCAAGGGCAACTTTTATTATGTGTCCTTTTTGTTTAAGTTGTTTAGCTAAATAAGGATTAAAGTGATGTTCAACAAAGATATCTTTATTTTTATCCCATCTAAATCTTGGTGCATCTAGTGCGCTTTGAGGATTCATATTAAAATCAATAATATTCATCAACACTTGCAAGTGTCCTTGTGGTTGCATAAATCCGCCCATAACACCAAAGGGTCCAACAGCTTGATTATCTTTCATTAAAAACCCTGGAATAATTGTGTGATAAGTTCTTTTTCTTGGTGCTAGTTTATTATGATGTGTTTTATCTAAGCTAAAGGTATGACCTCTATTCTGCATAGAAATACCCGTTCCTTCTATCACGATACCACTACCAAATCCCATATAATTACTTTGAATAAAAGATACCATATTTCCATCATTGTCTGCGGTTGCTAGATAGACTGTTCCAGCATCTTTGTAATCTAGGGGTTCTTGGTTATGGGCTGTCTCTTTAATATCTTTCTTACGCTTTGTGACATAGGCATCACTAAGTAAAAACTCTGATTTTACTTTCATGAATGCTGGATCGGTAACATATTTTAACGTATCACTAAAAGCAATTTTTAAACTTTCAATTTGTTTGTGCAGAGTTATAACGTCTGTTTCTTTAACAGCTTCTCCATTTAATAAGTTCAGTGCCATTAAAGCAGTAATTCCTTGTCCATTTGGGGGAATCTCACATACATCGTAGCCTTTATAATTAACATGAATTGGTTCAACCAATTCTGCTTGATATTCTTTTAAATCATCTGCGTCAATAAACCCGTTATATTTTTTCATAAACTGAACAATTTTTTTAGCAAGTGTTCCTTCGTAAAAACTGGTTGCGTTTGTTTTACCAATTTCTTCAAGTGTTTCAGCCATAACATCGGACTTGAAAACATCCCCAGTTTCATAAGCGGTTCCATCATCTTTGGTAAAAAGATCAAAAAATGCGTTAAATTCTTCGGTCTTGTTATGGTGTTTATATGCATTGATGGCGCGTTTGAAATAATATCCAACCGTCTCACTAATCATAAATCCTTCTTTGGCAAGTTTAATAGCTGGTTTTAAATTATCTAGTAATGTGTTGTTTCCAAATTCTTTTGTTACTTTCGCCCATCCTTTAGGAGTTCCGGGAACAGTAATAGGGACAACACCGAGTGTTGGCATCTCTTTTAACCCTTTTTGTTTAAGTCTATCAATTGAAATATTTTGTGATGTGTAACCACTACTATTCATGCCATACAATTTATCATTATAATAAATGAGTGCAAAACAATCACTTCCAATACCGTTACTTGTTGGTTCTACAACGGTCAGTGCTGCTGCTGTTGCAACTGCAGCATCGATGGCATTCCCACCTTTTTTCAGTATTTCGAGTCCTGCTTGTGCAGCCAGGCCTTCACTTGTCGCTACAACCCCATGTTTGGCATACGTTGGTTGTTTAATTGATTTATATTCTTTTTGCATGTTATCACTCCTAGTTTTATTTTAACACAAAAATGTCCATAAGAGTTTAAATAAATAAATTTCTACTATATAATGTAATTACATAACAGAAAGGTGGCAAACTATGCAAAGAACCTCATCTCTAAAAGCCAGTTTACTTGGTAGTGCAAGTGCACTTGGTCTAAATTGGATCTATGATCGATCATTATTAGACGACTTTGCCAAGAAACACAAGCTATTGTTTTTACCTATTGAACACGAACTTTATAAAAAAGCAAAAAGTGGGTTTGACGTGTATCCCAATCATCAAGCAGGAGATTTAGATTTCCTTGGTGAAGTGATTTACAAATTTAGTGTGTTTTATACACCGTCAAAAACACCAAAAGAATTTAGACGTTTCTTTTATGAGCAATTTAATAAAAAGAGTCATTATGATGGATATATTGAGCATTATGGAGAAGAATTGCTAAAACGAATGAATTTAGAAAAGCAAAATAATACAGTAGAAAAAGTCAAGACTGAATATGTGGATAAACAACTAATTGGACCTGCATTTTTACTCGCTCTTTATGATTACAAAAAACATTTAGATGTTAAAGATGAGGCTTTAAAATACGCAAAAGTTTTAACTGCTTATGATAAGGTATCAGGATTCATTGATGTGTTATATGAGTTATTTACACTTACAGAGGAAAGTGATGATAAAAAAGAAGTTCTGAAACGGGCTGTTAAAAAAGCACCTAAGGGCCATAAAAAAACTTTAGAACTTGCAATCAACACATTAAAGACTGATAAATTCATCGATAAATATAGTGGTGTTGCCTGTGGTGTTAAAGAAGCATTACCGCTTATATTACATATAATACATGCGACAAATAATTATGAAGGTGCTCTGCGAATGAACGCTCAATTGGGTGGTGCAAGTAGTGCGCGTGGTATGTTTATTAGTGCCTATTACAACTTAAGTACTGGTATTCCTGATAAATTCGTTGATAAATTAAATGTAACACTTGATTAACATTTTAAGTATATCCTTTTTAAAGGTATACTTTTTTTGTTATCATTAAAGTATCTTGACATCAAGATAATGAGGTGAATAAAATGACAATAATTAACACATATAAAGGTAAAAAAACACCTGAAGGTTCAGGTGTGACAGTAACACGTGTCTTTGGCTTTTATCAAAAAAATGAACTCGATCCCTTTTTAATGCTTGATTTATTTCAGTTAGATGGCACAAAAAAAGCGGGATTTGATTGGCACCCTCACAAAGGATTTGAAACGATTACTTATATGCTAGATGGAACCTTTAAACATGAAGATAATCTTGGTAATAAAGGAGAATTAAAACCTGGTGAGTTACAGTGGATGACAGCTGGAAAAGGAATTTATCATAAAGAAATGCCTGGTAAAGAAAAAGTCATCAGAGGATTTCAATTTTGGGTAAATTTACCTAAAAAACAAAAACTTATCCCACCAAACTACACCTATATCAAAACAGGTGAAATGCCATCATTTAACAAGAATGGTCAATTGGTTCGCGTGATAAGTGGGCATTTCAATGACATTGAAGGACCGATTCAAAAAAATATGTTAGGAATTAATATCTATCACATATCACTCGATAAAGACAAGGAGATTTCTTTGGTGAGACAAGATGATAAAAATGGCTTTGTTTATTTCTATCAAGGTCATGGTAAATTAAATGATACTACAACAGATGACAACACCGCTTATAAACTAACACCCGGTGAAATAACAATAAAAGCAAATGAACATCTTGAGTTTATTTTCGCTGAGGGACGTCCCATTAATGAGCCAGTTGCATGGTATGGTCCAATTGTCATGAATACACAAAAAGAGTTAGAAGAAACATTTAAAGATATCAAAAATGAAACATTCGGCTCTTGATTCTATGGATTTAAATATTAAGTTAGTCGTTGTATTACAAAAGTTAAATCAAAGTCTGTTATCCAGACTTGAAAAAAATCTTTTAGAGTTGAAAATAACACCAAGTATGTATACAATGTTGGCTCATTTATATAATGTTAAAAAAGAAACCACACAAAAACTTGGCGAAAAAGCTTTTGTTACTAGCGGGACGATTACTCACTTGGTCAATAAATTAAAAAAACGTAAATTCGTGACTAAAATAAAAGATAAAACGGACAATAGAGTCTACTGGATAGAAATAACGAACAAGGGAGAAACATTTTTCCAATCCATTCATCAACAACACAAAGTTTATTTAGACTCTTTATTAAGTACATTTGATTACACTACAAAACATGAATTAATAAAACAATTAAAATATTTTGGTAAAGAAATAGAAAGAGGTAATTATGGGAAATGAAACCGATATTTTCACAGTAAAATCTGTTGAGAATCCATTTGATGATTATTGGGTTATAGAAATGACATTTGATAATGAGTTTAACTGGGAAGCAGGTCAACACGGACGTTTTGAATTACCTGATAAAGATATAGAAGGTAAAACGTTTAGAATCTTTTCACTTGCTTCAATTAAATCAGAAGGAAAAATCATTGTTGGAACAAGAACAGGGGATGAACCAAGTTCATTTAAACAAGCTCTTATAAATTTAAATGCAGGTGAAAAGGTTCATTTTAAAGGTCCAATTGGTAAATTTACAGAAAGAAATGATGCATCACCAATGGTGTTATTTGCTGCGGGCGTCGGTGTGACACCAATCCGTTCAATGATAAAATCATTAGAAGATACTGATAAACAAGTAGAAATTGTTTACGCCGCATATGGGGACTACCTTTTTAAAGAGGATTTTGATATCTTTAATCAAAATGACAATGCATCTGTTCATTACACAACCGAAGTTGAAGAAACTCAAGATACACTAAAATCACTTATTAAGCAGTATGAAAATAACGCTTATTATTATATTAGTGGTGCACCAAAAGTCATCAATTCAATTAAAGAATTTTTACAAAATAACGATGTTGATAAGTCTAGAATTATCAGTGATCCCTTCGTTGGATATTAATATTATAAAAAATAGAAAACCAAAATTGGTTTTCTATTTTTTTTTATAGTCATTTTATTTAACTGTGTATTCACTATCTTGGCCTGACATATTTTTCTTTAGTTTCTTATACAGTGGTTCGGGAAGTTTTGACTCTTTAGATATTACTTTAGGTGGTGTTTTTCCATTTTTTAGTTGATCAATCACATTCGTATTAGCTAGTGCAATTTTACCGACAGCAAGTAACTCATATCCTAAGTCAAGTGCATTTTTTATATCGGTAGGAGTCGTAATATTACCCACACCAATAAATGGGATATTATTGTGAATATGTGGTAATAATACTTTTGCAATAGCTCTGTTATCTTCTTCATCTCTCACAGATGATTGATCATATTGAGAAAGTGATATGTGGATATAATCTAGTGGATATTGACTGATTTCTTCTAATAAATATTCTGTATCTTCAAGTGTAATACCAGGTGTTTCATGTTCTTCAGGACTAAAACGATATCCAATAATGAATGTGTCGTTGTTTTGTTCTTCTTTCGCTTCTAAACAGGCTTCAATTAACTCTTTGATAAAGGTGATGCGTTTTTCTTTTGATCCACCATATCTATCTGTTCGTCTGTTAGAATGTGGGCTGAAAAACTGTTGTATTAAATACGTATTAGCACCATGAAGTTCAATACCATCAAAGCCAGTTTTCATGGCACGAATGGTTGCTTGTTTAAAGTCGTTGATTATTAGTTTTATTTCTTTTTGTGTTAATGGTTCTGGTGTTTCTGCGTAATCCCTAAGTGCTTTAACGGCGGATGGTGCTAAAATACGTTGCCCATCAAATAAGTTGGGCACAGCCATGCGACCACCATGATACAGTTGAATGATGGCTTTCGAGCCATCTGTTTTAATAGCACTTGATAAACGCTTTAATGAGTCGTTATATTGATCACTACAAATTGATATTTGGTGACTAAAACCTTGCCCATTTTTATTAACAGCAACCGCTGGAGATATGATCATGCCAAACTGACCTGATCGTGCTTTAAAGTAACGTTCTTCTTCAGCGGATAATGTTAAATCATCATTTGAAGAATAGGTGGTCATTGGTGCAAGTGAAAATCTATTCTTAACCCTTAAACCAGAATTAAATGTGTATGTATCATATGCTTTTTCCATTATTTTTCCTCCAATTTTGATCAATCAATTTAATCGCTTCTTTTGTGATTTCTTCGTCTGTTTTATCTGTGACATCAATCCAAGATATGTCGAATTGATTTCTGAAAAACGTCATTTGTTTTTTAGCTAGATTTCTTGAATGCTGTTTTATTTTAGCCACTGCTTTATCTAATGTCCAAACACCATCAAAATACTTATATAGTTCTTTATAACCGATAGCACTAACACAGTTTGAACGAATTCCTAAGTCATATAGATGTCTAACTTCTTTTAATAATCCCACTTCTATCATATGATCAACTCGCGCATTAATTCGCTCATAAAGTTTCTGTCTGTCCATTTTTAATCCAATTGCTAAAAATTCATAGAGTTTTTGATCTTTGTTTTTATTTTTTGAGACTTTGTTTTTATCGCTTCTAGAAATTGCTTGTAACACACGTTTCCTATTATTAGGGTGGATGGTACTTGCTGCTTCGAAATCTTTTTGTTGTAAGATATGATGTAATTTTTCATTGGATGTGTTGTTATATTTCTTTAATTTATCTTTGTCACGTTTGGTGTCTTCAAAATTGTAATCATATAGCACACTTTTAATATAAAGGCCTGTACCGCCAACAATTAAAGGTAATTTATTTTTGGTTTCAAGTTCTTTTATTTTTTTACGAACAATTCGTTGAAAATTAGCAACACTAAAAGATTCTTTTGGATCAAGAATATCAATTAAGTGATGTTTAATTCCCTGCATTTTTGCGTCTTTTATTTTGCCACTACCTATATCTAATCCTTTGTAAACTTGGACACTATCGCCAGAAATTATTTCTGTTTCATAGTGTTTTGCAAGTGCAATGGATAAGGCAGTTTTCCCAACTGCGGTGGGTCCTAATAGTGAAATAATCATGATTGAATCCTTTCAAACATTTTTTCTATCTCAGTTGTTGAAAACGAGATAATTGTCGGTCTACCATGTGGACATGTATAAGGGTTATCACATGCGTTTAAATTAGATAATACTGTATCAATCTCTGATTTGTTGATATATTTATTAGCTTTGATAGATCGCTTACATGCTAAATTTTTAGCAAGATGATTTAAGACACCTTCAACGTTTAAATCTTTGCCTTCTAAGAAAAAGTTTATCATCTCTTCACTAAAGGTTTCTTCGTGATTTTTTAAAAACCAATTAGGTACTTCAGTGATTTTAAAGCTATTATTTGTATCCACTTCTAGTGTTAATCCCAGTGGTTTAAAAACATCTAAGTGATCTTTCAATAATAAAATCTCTTCATTAGATAAATCTAGATGCATAGGAAGTAATAATGTATGTGTATTAATATTTGTTTGTTTTAACTTCTTTAAATACCGTTCATATCGAATGCGTTCTGCGGCTGCATGTTGATCTAGTAAGTACAATTTCTCATCTGTTTGAAACAGTAAATAAGTACCGTGAAATTGTCCAATATAGTCTAAATAAGGTAGCTTAGGATGTGAATAAAAACTAGATTCTTCTTTTTTAGATGTTGTAGTTGTCATTGGCATGTCAAACGTTTCTTTAACGTAGTGATTATTAGGTGGGGTTTCTTCTGATTGATTTGGTTTATCATATGTTTCATTTGAATTATTTTTATGTGGTGTATTACTAAGATCTAGTGATTCATTTTTTGGTGGTTTATTTTTTTCTTGTGTAATCTTAGGAATGACATCTAATGTTTTCAGTTTTTCTTGAATGACTTGTTTAATCAATGATTTTAGACTTCGTTCTTCTGTAAATTTAACCTCTAATTTTTGCGGATGTATATTAACATCAATCATTAATGGGTCAACTGTTATCTTTAATAAAACAATAGGTTTTTTGCGGATTGGTAAATACGTTGAAAAACTATCTTGAATTGCTTTAATGAGTGATTTATTATAAATCATGCGATTGTTTGCGATTAATGTAATATGTTTGTTTGAAGAACGATTGAAAAAAGGTTTTGCAAAATACCCTTCAATTTTAAAATAGGCATTTTTGCCTGAGAATTTTTCCATTGATTTTATAATGTCTAATGAATAAATACTAGATAAAACTTTCAAATAGTTTTTCGTTCCTGGTGTATTTAATAATGTCTTCTCATCATTGATTAAAGTAAATCTGATTTCTGGATGACTTAGGGCAATTTTATTCATATATTTTACTATTTTAGATAATTCAACATTGGTTGATCTTAAATGTTTTAACCTTGCGGGGGTATTGTAAAATAGATTTTTAACTTTGATACTTGTGCCTTGTGTAGGCGCGTGTGTTCCTTCTTCAATAATACGCCCATTTTTAAGTAACAGTCTATATCCACTTTTATCTGTTGTAGAGATAAGTTCAAAGATACTAACACTAACGATTGAAGGAAGTGCTTCTCCACGAAAGCCTAAGGTTCCAATATGAAATAAATCATGTTTTGTTTTAATTTTTGATGTCGCGTGACGTTTTACCGCCATTTTCATGTCTTCTTTTGTCATGCCTTCGCCATCATCTACTACTTTAATTTCTGTCAGACCGGCTTCTTTTAAATTCACACTAATCATTTGACTATTAGCATCAATACTGTTTTCAACAAGTTCTTTCACCACACTTGCCATATTTTCAATCACTTCACCGGCTGCGATCAAGTTTCTTAAATCCGTGTTTAATTCAATGATTTTTCCCATAATCATACCTTCTCTCTTACTATCATTATAGTAAAAAAACCTTAATTAATTAAGGTTTTTTATTCAAATAATTTTAAATATTCCTCATAGCCTTTTTTAGCCATATCTTTTTTAGGAATAAATTCTAAACTTGCCGAGTTAATACAGTAACGTAAATTACCATCAGGTCCATCATCAAAAACATGTCCTAAATGACTTTTAGCTTTTTTACTTTTAACTTCAGTGCGTTTAAGGCCATGTGAGAAATCAGGTAATTCTTCAATGTTCTCATCACTTGCTGGCTTGGTAAAAGATGGCCAACCACAGCCAGCATCAAATTTTTCTTTTGATGTGAATAAAACTTCTTTTGAGATAACATCGACATAGATTCCTTCTTCAAAGTGATCATTATAGGCGTTATCGTAAGGTGTTTCTGTTTTGTTGTTTTGTGTTACTTCGTATTGTTCTTTATTAAGTTTGTTAATTTCTTTTTCAAATTCTTTCATATTAATCACCCCTCTTGGGTACTAATAGTATAACAATTTAAGCATTATTATGTAAAAGAAATACATTTTTATAGCTTGTGGATTAGTTTATTTAAAATATTAAGTGCTTCTAGGGGGGTTAATTCATCAATACTAATATCTTTTAACTCTTCTTTAAGTATACTATCTTCATTAATTTTAGGTGTTTCTTCTTCATAATCATCAAAATTAAACAAGGTGATATTTGTTTCATCATTAAGTGGTTTATGATTTTTTTCTAAGTCGTTTAATATCAATTTTGCGCGTTCAATTAATCCTTTTGGTAAATGCGCTAAACTAGCAACATTAATACCATAAGATTTATCAGTAGGTCCTGTTTTAACTTTGTGTAAGAACGTTATTTTCCCTTTTTCATTTGTTGCGGTGACATGGACATTTTTTAAATGTTCAAGGGATTGTTCTAGATCTGTTAACTCGTGATAGTGAGTTGAAAAAAGTGTCTTACACTGTATTTTTTCATGAATGTATTCAATGATAGATTGCGCAAGCGCCATACCATCATAGGTAGCTGTTCCTCGTCCTATTTCATCAAATAAAATTAATGAGTTTTTAGTCGCATTTTGGATGGCATTATTCGCATCTAGCATTTCAACCATAAAGGTTGATTTACCGCTCACAAGATCATCTGCAGCACCTATTCGAGTAAATATCGCATCGAATATAGGTATCTCAGCTGCTTTAGCTGGAATAAACGACCCAATTTGTGCCATTATAACAGAGAGTGCCATTTGTCTCATATAAGTAGATTTACCACTCATGTTAGGTCCTGTGATGAGTAAGATTTGAGTTGATTCATCAAGGGTAATATGATTTGGTACAAACGACTCTTCTACCAATACTTTTTCCACAACTGGATGTCTAGAGTCTGTGATTGATACGGTGTTGTTATCGGTTATAGTTGGTCTAACTAAATTAAGTGTTTCACTTACTTCACTTAGCGTTGCTAGTAGATCAATTTCACTTAATATATCAGCGTTTTTCTGTAAAATACTAATCTTTGTTTTTGCTTTTTGTCTTAAATCAAGAAATAAGTCATACTCTATTTTAATACTTTTTTCTTCACTTGATAGAATTATTTTCTCTTTTTCTTTAAGTTCTTCTGTAATATATCTCTCAGAATTCGTTAGGGTTTGTTTGCGCGTCCAATTGAATTCTTCTTTAACGTTTTTAATTTGTCCTTTGGGGATTTCTATGTAATAGCCAAATACTTTATTAAATCCTATTTTAAGTTTGTTTATACTTGTTTTTTCTCGTTCTTGTTGTTCTAAATCTTTTAGCCATTCTTTGACATTTAAAGCGGCATCTTTAATATCATCTAATTCTTTGTTATACCCTTTTTTAATAATTCCGCCCTCTTTAACCGTTAAAGGGGGATCATCAACAATGGCTATTTTGAGTAACTGATGAAAGGTACTTAGAGGATCTAGGGTTTCTCCTAAAAAAGTTAAACGGTCGTCTGAGACAGTTTTTAGTTTTTCTTTAAGTGTTGGTATGATGCTTAATGAACGTCTTAGTTGGACTAAGTCTTTTGCGTTTGTGTTCCCATAAGAAATGCGTCCGACAATACGTTCTAAGTCATACACGTTTTTAAGTAGCTCTTTGAGTTCATCTTTGATGATAAACTCTGTATTAAGTGTATCAACTGCATCATAACGTGCTATAATGATTTCTTTGTTGATGCGTGGTCTAAGAAGTTGTTTTTTTAAATATCGACTTCCCATAGCAGTCTCACATTTATTGAGTAGCCAGAACAATGAGCCTTTTTTCTTTCTGTCACGCAGGGTGGTGACAAGTTCTAAATTGCGAATGGTGTTAGAATCCATTTTTAAATAAGAACTTGCTTCTAAAATAGTCGCTTTTTTAATATGCATAAGTTCTCTTTTTTGTGTCTTTGTGATGTATGCGATTAATCGTTTATATGTCTTTTGTTCTTCTTTTGATGGTAAGTGTTTATATAATGAATTAAAAGTATCACTAACTGTTGTATCAGATTGAATTGAAACAGTAATATCTTCTTGTTTAAAATAGGATTCTAAATGCGATTTATCAAAATAATTAGATATAATAATTTCTGTGGGATTTATCTGTCTTAGTTCATTGAGTAAAATATTAATATCTTTGGGGAGTAATAGGGCATAACTCTCGCCTGTAGATAACTCAAGATAACTAATAGTATAATTGCTAGCGTTGATGCCAATTGCAGCAATAAAATTTAAGTCTTCGTGATCTTTTTCAATATAAGTTCCAGGTGTGATAAGTCTAACAACATCGCGTTTAACTAATTTTTTTGTTTTGGATGCCGCTTCAACTTGTTCACAAATAGCAACTTTGTAGCCTTTATCAATCAATTTTTCAATGTAACTTTCCGCACTGTGATGGGGTACACCGCACATAGGTACACGTTCTTCCGCCCCTGCATCTCTAGCTGTTAATTGAATTTCTAATTCACGAGAAGCCAAAAAAGCATCTTTAAAAAACATTTCATAAAAATCACCCAGTCTAAAAAAGACTATAGCATCCATATAGTCTTCTTTTATTGTAAGATACTGTTGCATCATCGGTGTATATTTACTTTTATCAATTGTTTCCATAGTTAATCCTTTACAAAATATAGGTGACGAGTGTGTAATATCCTAAAATGCCAATAATTGTAATGAGTGTGAAAATGATTAAAGCACGTTTAATACGGGCAGATTTATGTTCTTTCACTCGATTAGCAATTTCTTCAAACTTAATAGTATATAAATACTCCTCAACATCCATTCCTTTAAAAACTTTCATTGAGTTAGCATATTTTTTCTCAGTTTTATTGGGTTTTTTAATTAAAATGTATTCAATCATATCGGCTTTCTTCAACTCAATAGAGACATTTACATCATGACGTTTGGCATAACGCTCAATGTCTAAAATCGATTTTTTTGAAATTTCTTCTTCTTTTTCTTGTGGTAATTCAAGTTTTATAGATACAATATCTACAAGTTGTTTTTTTGTTATGCGTCGGGGAATTTCCACACCATATTTTTTTCCTAATGAACGAATTTCAGAAAGTGTTGTAGCATTATTTAGGACTTCTTTAGCCTTATCCGTTTTTGAGCCATCAAAGTATCCTTCAGCCTCAAAATAAATCTCGTTAAAATGCTCCATCATTTCTTGATATGTTTCTTGTTTATGATCAGAATATTTTAACGTGAGATTTTGAAGTTTCATAAACTCTAAATTGTTGATTCCAAGTTCACTTCTATTTCGTACAATCAAGTCCCAAAAATCTTTTTTATACTCATCAATATCAATCTCGAGTTGGTAACCAAAAGCAAGGCGCTCTAATTGAAAGATTGTAAATTCATCAAACCATTTTAAGCGATATTTCATTTCAGCTGAAAATTTGTCTGATTCATCCGCTTTTGCAATGATTGGAGCGATATTTTTTCGTAATAATGCTTTGTGGACATAATCAGGTAAATAGATTTCTTTGTTTTTTAAATATTTTACAATTTCAAATGAAGGGATTGCTTTAAAATCAAAACAAGTTTTGTAATTTTAACTTTTTTGGAATATAAGTAGATGAAATTTTTCTTTTTTGCCATATTCTCAATCCTTTCCAGTATAATCTTTAATTAATTATACTATTTTTCTAATTCTAAATCAATAGGATATTGCTTTTTAAAGCGATTTCCCACAAAAATAAAAATGCATAAATTAGAATTTATGCATTTATCTCTTCTGTTATTATAGATTGAATTAGATCAAGATCATTATTAATCTCATCCAATAAATCTAAATATTCACTAATAAGTGGATATGTTTCTACACGTTTTTTTTGTGCATCATATGTTTTTTGTAGTGAATTCACATTGGATGTTTTTTGATGTTTTTTTTGAACTAATTGTTTTTGCAAATTGAGTAGTTTTTTATACTCTTGCATTAGTTCATCGTTTTGATCAATGATTTTTTCTAATTGTTTAAAACGTTTTACTTTAGGTTGGTCTGTAATCTTTTCAATGAGTTTATCTAGTTCTTTCATTGTTGTTCACCAAGCATAAACCATGTTTTTGCTTCGGTAATTTTCACGTTAACAATTTCACCAATTTGCGAAGAATCTCCTTTGAAATTCACTAATTTATTGTGTTCAGTGTATCCAGCTAATATATTTTTATCATTTTTACTGTGACCATCGACTAATACTTTAACCGTTTTTCCTTCAAAGCGTTTAGTACCTCTTAAATATCCATCATTTATGATGTTATTTAGTCTATGTAATCGGTCTTTTTTCTCTTTTAATGGTGTTTTATCTTCATAGTTTGCTGCAGGTGTCCCAGAGCGTTTAGAAAACACAAAAGTAAATGCACCCTCAAATTGACACGTTTCTACTAAAGACAATGTCTCTTGAAACTGTGCTTCAGTTTCACCTGGGAACCCAACTATAATATCAGTCGTTAAAGAGACGCTAGGTATTTTTTCTTTAATTTCATCGACAAGTGCAATATAAGATTCACGAGTATACTTACGATTCATACGTTTTAATACCTCAGTTGAACCACTTTGAACAGGCAAATGAATATAAGGCATTAAATTACCGCCTCTTGCAAGTACGTCTATTGTCTCTGAATCAAAGTCTTTCGGATGAGATGTTGTAAATCGAATGCGAGGAATATCTAACTTATTTAAGTCAGATAGTAATTGCGCAAAACGATACGTTTTATCTGTGAAATCGCGTCCATAACTATTGACGTTTTGTCCCAGCAAAGTTACTTCTTGATAGCCTTCTTTAATTAGATCTTTAATTTCACTTATAATATGTTTCGGTTCTCTAGAACGTTCTTTCCCTCTTGTATAAGGAACAATGCAATAGGTACAAAACTCGTCACAACCATACATGATATTTACCCATGCTTTTTTGGCATTATCTCTTAATTTAGGAATGTTTTCCACAATTGCGCCTTCTTCAGAAAAGACTTCAATGACACGTTCTTTTTGAAACAAAACATTTTCTAAGTATTGGGGCAGTTTGTAAATATTATGTGTCCCAAATACCAAATCAACATATTGAAATTTGTTTAAAATTCGCTCAACAACATTTTCTTCTTGTGCCATACAACCACATACACCTAGAATTAATTCTGGGTTGTTGCGTTTATATTGTTTAAGTCGTCCTAATTCTCCAAATACTCTGTTTTCAGCATTTTCTCTTATTGCACAGGTGTTAAGTAAAATTAAATCAGCGTCCTCTAGTGTGTCAGCTTCTGTAAATTTAAGTGACTCTAAAATACCTTTGATTTTTTCACCGTCTGCTTCATTACCTTGGCAGCCATAAGTTTGTATTTTATATGTTTTTCCGTCACCAAATCCTTCAATGTTTGCACATGTTGAAAAATCAATGGTTTTTGTATTGTCTTTTACACGTTTACGTGCTTTTTTTATAGACGGTTTTTTGAAATGTTGACTATAATCTTTTGCCATTATTATCACCAGTTAATAGTATATCTTAATTTATTGTTAAATCAACTCATATATTATTCATATTTTTGAATTGGTTTAATCGTTTTAGTTGTTAAGTCTAATAAGGTTGCGTTCAATTGCAGTTTTCCACTTGTTTTTTGCTTGATACGTCGGTGCATTCCATCGATGAATTTATCTATAATAGGTTCTTCTTCAGCGCCTAATACACCGTATTTTGCGCCTGTCATCCCTACGTCAGTTTGATAGAGTAATCCATTAGGAAACACCATAGAATCAGCTGTAGGAACGTGTGTGTGTGTTCCTATAAATGCATCAACCCGACCATCTAAATAATGGGCTAAAGCAATCTTTTCGCTTGTCGCTTCGGCATGCATATCAACAATAATATAATCACTGGTTAAGTTTGCTAAAATTTCATCAATTTTGATAAAGGGGTTATCGATAGGGTCACCCATGAAAATACGTCCCATAAGGTTAATAATCGTTAATGTTTTGCCATTGAAATTAATTGTCAAATACCCTTTCCCGGGAACCCGTTGATGATAATTAGCCGGTCTGATAATATTACTTTCATCAATAAATTCTTTTAATTCACGTTTGCTAAAAGAATGATTACCCAGTGTAACACAACTCACATTTTGCAACATTAAGTCTTTATAATCTTCTTCTGTAATACCAAATCCACCACTAATATTTTCACCATTCACTATAATAATATGGGGTTTATGTTCTCGTTTCAGTTCAGGAAGGTATGCTTTTAACGCTTTCTTTCCTAAATCACCAAACACATCACCGATAAATAACACACGCATCAAATCAACTTCTTTCTATTACGTTAAAATAACCAGTTCGCTCTAATAATCGTTCATAATCCCAAAAGGTTTTTTGTTTGATCATTTCTTTAATTTGGGGGAGAGTTTTTACAGCAACTTGCTTCACTTCATTTGGATCTAAAATAAGGGAGGTTAAAGCAAGTGATTTTTTTACAAGATACACATCTGTAATATAGTTTGAGGTGGGATGGGAAATAAAATAACGCTTTATAAGATTTAAGTCTTCTGCATCTAATATAAGACCTATTTCCTCTTTTGTCTCCCTAATAGCAGCATTGATTGAGGTATCTCCTTTAATCGCGGCACCACTTGTTATGCCCCATTGAAATGGGACAAGATCAGTGGATTTATTCCGCTGTTGAATTAAGTATTTACCCTTGCTTACTTCAATCCAAACATGCACCACCAAGTGGTATTCGCCAGGATTATTACTCCCACCACGTGGCATTGTTTTATCTAGTTTATTAAACTCTGCATCATATAAATCAAATATTTCCATAATAACTCCTAAATAAGAAAGCCTTCTCGCGAAGGCTTTTTTTTATGTTTTTATGTTTTATTTGGCAATATCTTGTGCTCTTGTTTCACGAATAACTGTTACTTTTATTGTACCCGGATAAGACATTTGATCTTCAATCTTACCTTTGATATCACGTGCTATTTTACGCGCCATAACATCATCAATTTTATCAGGTTGGACAATGACTCGCACTTCACGTCCTGCTTGGATTGCGTATGCTTGATCAACACCTTTAATATCGGTTGAAATGGTTTCTAATTGTTCTAAGCGTTTAATATAAGAATCAAGTGTTTCGCTACGTGCACCAGGTCGAGCTGCGCTTAAGGCATCACTAGCTGCAACTAATACAGCGATGATGGTTTCTGCTTCAACTTCACCATGATGTGAATTAATCGCATCTAATACTTCTTTTGGTTCTTTATAGCGTTTAGCAATATTTAAGCCGATTTCGACATGAGATCCTTCGATTTCATGATCGACTGCTTTTCCAATATCATGTAACAATCCTGCGCGTTTAGCAAGTTGTTCACTTTCACCGAGTTCTGCAGCGAGTTTTCCGGCTAAGAAGGCACACTCAATTGAATGTCTTAAGACATTTTGTCCATAACTTGTACGGAAGTGAAGACGACCAAGTAATTTAACTAAGTCGGGATGGATTTTCCCAATTCCAACTTCAAATACAGCTTCTTCTCCTTTATCGCGAATGAAACGATCTACTTCGCTTCTTGTTTTTTCAACAACTTCTTCAATGCGTCCTGGATGAATACGTCCATCTGCAACAAGTGCTTCAACTGATCGTTTTGCAATTTCACGTCTAATTGGGTCAAACCCACTTAAAACGACTGCTTCAGGTGTATCATCAATAATTAAATCAATACCAGTTAACGCTTCAATCGTTCTGATATTACGTCCTTCTCGACCTATGATACGTCCCTTCATTTCGTCATTTGGTAAACTAACGACACTCACGGTATGTTCACTTGTAACATCTTGTGCATATTTTTGAATGGCGGTACTTAATAATTGTTTCGATTTTTTATCTGCGGTTAGTCTTGCTTCGTCTTCTTGTTCTTTAATGTATTGAGCAATTTCGCTTGCCATTTCATCTTCTACTCTTTCGAAAATTATTTCTTTGGCGTCATCTTTTGAAAATTGCGCAATTTCATAAAGCTTTTCGTTTTGTTCTTTAATTAGTCCATCTAGTCTTTTATTTTTATCGTTGATAGATTGCTTTTGGCTCTCAATAGTTTGTTCTTTACTATCCAAATTAGCATCACGTTTATCTAAATTGGCACTACGGTTATCTAATGATTGCTCTCGTCTTAAGAGCTTGTTGTCCATAGTATCTAATTCATCTTTACGTTCCTTTGCACGCTTATCAAAGTCCAATTTCATATTATGGACTTCTTTTTTCGCTTCTAGTAATACTTCTTTCTTACTTCTATCTGCGTCTTTTTTAGCGTCTTCTATTATACTTTCAGCTTTTTGTCGAGCTTTGAATAAACCTCTTTCACCAATATATATACTCAAGCTGAATCCAGCCATCGTACCTACAACGAGTAAAACCAGACCGAGGACAATAAGTAATGCATCCTGCATAATTATTCCTCCTTAGGTTTTATCTATATATAAATATAAAAATTATGAGTAGAGATTAATTTGTAACTAATTCATTATAACAATTTTTTTAGGTGAAAGTCAATGAAAAAGGACTGAAAAATGAGATATAGTACTGTGTAAAGCTTGCGTTATAATATTTTTTGATTATTAACGATAGGAATTGATTGTCTTGCACTTTTTATATCCGCTAAATCAACATCAATTGTTTGAATTGCTTCAGCTGTCTGACATTCACTTATAATATGACCAAGCGGTCCAACAACTAATGAATGTCCATAAGGTTCATATGTGCCAAATGAGTCTCTACTTTGAGAAACACCGACCATAAACAGTTGATTATCAACAGCGCGTGCTCGAAATGTTAAATGCCAATGCAACGGACCTGTATAGGTATTAAACGCAGCAGGAACAATAATCATTTTAACACCTTGTTCTTGATATTTTTTAGCTAACAAGGGAAAACGAATATCAAAACAAATCATCAAGCCTATTTTTCCAAACTCTGTATCAACTATTGCAAGAGAATCCCCTGCACTTAAAATATCTGACTCATCATACGTCTTACCGCTTGGATACGTCACTTTAAACAAATGTCTTTTCGCATACCTAGCGATTTCTTTTCCTGTTTTGTCAAATACAAAGGTTGTGTTGTATAAGGTATTGTTGCGTTTTTCTGGCACACTGCCAGCGATTAAATAACAGCTATATTGTTTGGCAATAGAGGCAATTATTTTGTAGTCTTCATCGTTTTTTTGAATCGCATTTTGTGCAAAATAATCATTTTGATAAGGCGTGACAAACATTTCAGGTAGAACCAAAATATCTGTTTGTAAATCATCAGGAATTATACGTTTAATGTGTGCAATATTTTCTTCTTTAGTTTCTTTTATATCAGATTGAACAAGTGTTACTTTCATCATTACCACCTCTTATTATATAAAAAAAAGGCATGATTAAATGCCTAATTTTTCTCTAATTTTAGTTTCTAATTCATCTAATATATCTTTATGTTCCACAAGATAATCAATTGAATTTTGACGACCTTGGCCAATTTTATCTTCGCCATAAGAGTACCATGATCCAGCTTTTTCAATGATATCAAACTCAACACCTAAATCAATGATTTCTCCTACTTTACTAACACCTTTACCATAAATAATGTCAACCATAAGTTGTTTGAATGGCGGTGCTACTTTATTTTTAACAACTTTGATTTTTGCTTTGTTTCCGATAACATCCGATCCTTCTTTAATTTGCTTATTACGGCGGATTTCAACGCGGATACTACTATAAAATTTCAATGCTCTTCCACCCGGTGTTGTTTCAGGATTTCCAAACATCACACCAACTTTTTCACGAATTTGATTAATGAATACACAAATCGTATTTGATTTAGAAATTGCACCACTTAATTTACGCATAGCTTGCGACATTAAACGCGCTTGTAATCCAATATGCGAACTTCCCATTTCGCCTCTTATTTCTGCTTCTGGTACAAGTGCAGCAACACTGTCAACAACGACCATACTAACCGCTTCAGAACGAATCAACGCTTCAGTAATTTCCAGTGCTTGTTCTCCCGTATCTGGCTGAGATAATAATAAGTTATCAACATCAACACCTAAATTTCTCGCATACCCTGGGTCTAATGCATGTTCGGCATCTATAAACGCAGCATACCCATGTTTTTGTGCTTCGGCAATTGCGTGCAATGCAAGTGTTGTTTTACCAGATGATTCAGGTCCATAAATTTCAATAATACGACCTTTAGGATATCCACCTATTCCTAGGGCATCATCAAGTTGTAATGACCCTGATGAAATTGATTCAAGTCCCTCATAAAGTTTGTCATCTCCAAGAACCATAACTGATCCTTTACCGTGTTGTTTCTCTATTTCTTTAATTGCTTTATCTAATGATTTTTTTCTATCTTCGTTTGCCATTTTTCTCCTCCTTAGTCTCTATTATTATAATAATCATAAGAAGCCTTTTTTTCTCACACAGATTTTAAAAGTGCTGATTTATTTTTTATAAAATAATCAATGCCACTTATAACAGTTAATAATGTTGCGATATAAAGAATGATTAATCCCGCTTTCATAACACCATCAACGAAAACTGTTTGGAATAAATACGGTTTTAATAACAGTAATATGATTGCAATCATTGTTGAAGCGGTTTTGTATTTTCCTAATTTACTAGCGGCAATCACATTCCCATCACCTACAGCAACCAAACGAATACCTGTAACAATAAATTCTCTAGCTAAAATGGTTGCGACGATCCACATAGGAATTATCGGTAACGTACTTATTTGGTGTGGATTCATTAATATTAATAACGCAGTAACAACTAGTAATTTATCAGCTAATGGATCAATAAATTTGCCAAATGTTGTTACTAAATCATGTTTTCTAGCTAAATACCCGTCTAAAAAATCTGTTAACGATGCAATAATGAAAAGCGGGGCTAAAAACAATGCATAAATAATGGCAGAACCACCTTGTCTAATATAATTGACTTCTAAATAATAATAAAGAATTAAAATTGGTATGATAATAACCCTGAAAAGGGAAAGTTTATTCGGTAAATTCATTGTGTCACCTCACCCTAGATTATACCATATTCGTTACGGTATTAAAACAGGTTTTACTTCAATGCTTTTTTACGGATAATAAGTAATAATATAAAGGCCACAACAAACATTAATGCACTAAAATCAAAGACCCAAAGTGGTTTGATTTCATAAAGCACACCACCGATTAATGGTCCAAATACTAAGCCAAGTGAGAAAAATGCTTGTCTTAGTCCCATGAGAGTACCGTATTCATTATCTTTAGCATGTGTTGCGATATAATTTTGTTCCAGTGGACGATATACTGTCTTCAACACAACATATAACATGAAGAAGGTATAAAGTGTCAACATTAATTGATTTGATCTAAAAACAATAAATATAATAATAGCGCTCAACGCTTGAACAACAATCATTAGCGGAAAATCTTTTTTAAGTTTAGCTAGAACAGGTACTACAAATATACTTGCTAATAATGAGACTATTCCTGTTGCACCAACAAATTGTCCGATTTGAAGAGGGGTATAACTAAGTTCATTCATGTATACTTCTATAAATTTTGAAATGTTAATCGCACCCAGTGAAATAAGGGTTAAACTAATAAAGAAAATAAATAATTGTAAGTTTAATTTTCTAATATTTTTAAGTCCATCAATAAAACTTGGACTTTTAAGAGTCGTTTCTTTTTTATCTTTTGAAAGTAGGAAAAATCCAACAAATGCGTGTCCGACTATTAAAACACTTTGGATCAAGAATATAACGCGTAAATCATCGGTATTTAGTTGTCTAATAAAAAATGTATTTTGGTGGAGAAATCCACCAAGAAAATAACCAATCGATGTTCCGACCATCATCAAAGCAGCATTCCAAGCGAGTACAGTAGAACGGTCTTTTCTCTCTGTGAATTCTAAGATATGGCTAATGTAGAGTGTTAAACTAGCACTAACACCAAATCCACTGATGAAACGCACACCAATCATAATATATAAATTACCACTATAGGCAAATAAGTATTGTCCTATTGCATAGACAATAAGTCCTAATGATATAAAGACACGCTTATCAAACTTATCTCCTAATATTCCCCATATCGGTGCACCAATTGTAAGTCCTAAACTCATCGCAGCAAAAAAGATACCAAAATAGATATCCGGAATATCAAATGTTTTTACTAATTTGGGTGTTACAGGATGTCCTAAATTATTATAGATAGCTTGTATACCTGCTAAAATAAAAATAACAATAATTTCTTTGTTTAATTTAGGGACAGTAAATATATTTTTTATAGTTTTCATGATGTCACATCCTCAAAGACAATTCTAACACAAACTCTTAAAAAGACAAAAAGAAAACAATCTAAATTTGATTGTTTTCTTTTAGAAAATTAGTTAGATATTTAATTGTCTATTACTAAAGTTTATATTTTTTTTCTTAAAATTAGTCTTTTTACACCAGAATACTTGTTAGAAATTTTTATTACTTCATAATCGCGTTTCAAAAAAGTAATTAAACTGTATTTATTACGGGGAGACACCGTTGCCATACTATGCTTTATTCCTTTTTGTTTAATAATTTTATCCGCGTACTTTATCATTTTACGTCCTAAACGTTTCCCACGATGTTTTGGTACGACGGCCAGTGATTCAATATGAGCAACATTATTTAATGCTTCTTTATTAAGATTAGCATCTTTTCCTAAATTATCTTTGGCACTTTTAGGAAACCGCACAATTAAAAATGCGATGATCTTGTGTTTTTTAGACACCTTCACAATGAATCCTTGTTTAGAAATATGGTTTTCAATAAATGTGTGATCATCTTTAACAAAGATTTCATCAGTATTTACTTCATGGTCAATTTCATCCATTATCCGGTTGATTTCTGGTACGTCTTCTTTTGTACATACAGCAAAATGATATCGTTTCATACTTCCCTCCACCTAGAAGATTAATGTAACCTCTAATTATAATGTATCATAAACATAATATTAGTCAATCATATAGGTAATGAAAGCGTTATTAAGTATGTACAAAACAATAGATGTCCCTATTGATTAATTATTTTTATGTTTTGCTTTATTATATTGATTTAATTTTTCAAGTTCTTTATTTACACTCTCTAGTGTATTATCAATATTTAAAAATATAAATTTATAAGACTCCCCATGCGGCATCTCTTTTAAGAGAATATAGCCACGTTTTATCTTACCATGTTTTAATAAATCAAATTTTGTGTGATCAATTGGGCCACATGCCATAAACAAATCCTCATTAATATCTATTTCGATTTCTTTATTTTCGGCCCCTGACACTAGACCTATATAACTTATTTTATTTGCTTTAAATTCTAAAACGCCAATTTCATTTTTGTAACGAACATCAATATGTGGATTATCAAACACCATTGATTTACGTTTCATCTCAGTGTGTTTATACATTGAATGACGCATAAGAAATACTACTACAAAAATAATAAGACCAACGACAACGCCTGTTATTAATGCTGTATATATATGTCCTGAAAAAATTATCAAAACAAAGAATACAATTCCAATAAATAACGCATAAATTGTCGCAATACGTTTAGCGATCATATTTCTTATTTGTAAAAATGTGTTTAGTTCTACCATTCTCATCATATCACTCCTTATCCTTATTATACACCATATCAAGATTTTTTTAATTAATTTTGTAACTTAAAAGAAATATTGTCACAAAATTTTAAAAATTGTATACTGATAGTAGGAGATGATACAATGAAACTAATCCATACAACAAATGCTCCAAAAGCTGTTGGTCCTTATTCACAAGATGTTTTACAAGGTAATACACTTTATGTTTTAGGACAAATTCCCTATAATCCAAAAAAATGAATGCGCTGGTAATGATGTGAACCTGCTCCCACCACTTAATTAAAAATTTAAAGTGGGGGCTTCATGGGTTGTGCGAACTATTGTTCGCAAACTTACCAAGCTACCGAGTCTGTCCAGCACTCTTTTTTTAGTTTACTTGTTAGATCTTCTAGCGATGTGAATCGCAGTGTTTTGATTTCTATCCATCTTATTCCCACAATCAGATAAATAGCATATGTGTGATAAGCATCTATCTTGAACATTGCCACACTTACGATATGTTTTTGTGGATGGGTAAACCCTATTTATTTTGTCTTAGTCTATGAACGCGGTTTAATGATAGAATATCAAAGATTGATTTGTGAAATAACTTGGTTTTCGTCATCTCTAGTGCGTCTAAATATTGAATACATATGATATGTTACTGACTACCTACATATATTACACCTTATCTTTGAATGCTTTTCTATGACATCCTATTGAAAAACCTCACTATTTTTTAAACCTAAACTGGTTCAAAGTTATGATACTCTGTATCTTTGAACAGGGAGTTTTCTTGAACATATTGGATAAATATACAAACAAAACGATCGCTAGAAAATATCTTAGCAATTGTGAAAGAAGCCGGGTTTGATAAAGAACATATTGTTACATGTGGTGTTTTTATGATAAATTTATCTTTATTTAATGAGATGAATGAGGTGTATGCAGAATTCTTTGGTAATCATAAACCTGCTCGTTTTGCAGTTGAAGTAGCAAAATTACCTTACGATGTATTAATTGAAATTGAGGCGATTTCGAGTAAGTAAAAAGGCTGATTCTACTCAGTTTTTTTTGTGTTCTTATTCTTGTGCAATTGAATCGCTAGATTGATCAGATGATGGTGATTGCACCTCTTCTTTGAATGCGTAATTTGAATCATACGCGTTGTACTCATCAACACCACGTCTGATAAATCTAAATAGATAAGGTCTAAAAAGATATACTGCATAGATTAGATAGGTTGGTACTAGAAAAATACTATTTGGACCGAAGGCAATTAATGTTGTCCATATCCATTTAGCATACCCGTGTTTTCTACAGTAATTCCAACCAAGCAAATAAAGTAAAGCATACCATACAACAAGTCCTAAAAGTCCTGCCAATACCCAAATCCATTTTGTTATATCTACTGAAATAATGTTTCTAACAAAGGCTGGTGTTGTGGGTAGATTGGTATTCATAAAGCCATTTTTATTGAATTGTAATAACCTTAGAACACAATAACCTATTGCTGGATTAACATCACAGCAAATATAATAAATGCAGCAGTTTCATACGGTCTGTTTCCATCTCTTAATTCTTGTCTTTCTTGTTGAAATTGTTCTTTGAATGTCATTCATTCACCTCTTTCTTTCTATTTTTAATATAGTACATTAAGGAGATAAATGGTATGGTTTTTTTAAAAAAACCATAAAAAAAAGCCAAATTTGGCTTTTTTATTTTGCATTATGATAAATATTTTGAACATCCTCAATCTCATTGAGTTTTTCAACTAATGCATCGAATCGTTCTTTTGTTTCTTCATCAAGTTCAATATATTCCATCGGATACCAACCACGTTCAGTATCTTCAATAGCTGCCCCGGCATCTTCTAACGCTTTACGAATTTTGTTTAAGTCAAATCCTTCACCTTCAACTTCAACAATATCATCGTCAATTGAAAGATCTAACACATCGATATCTTCCATTAATAATGTCTCAAGCGCTTCTTCTTGGTCCATTTCTTTTATTCGAACATATGATAGATGCTTATAGCCATGTTCTACACTACCGTTCACACCTATTTTAGAATCTGCTTTAGCAAAAGCTGCTCTCACTTCCGCTACTGTACGATTGATATTATCTGTTAGTGTATCTACGATAATACCCACACCACCTGGTCCGAATCCTTCATAACGTTGTGGTTCAAAGTCTTCGCCAGTTCCTTCTTCAGCTTTTTTAATGTTACGTTCTATTACGTCGTTTGGAACTTCTTCTTTTTTAGCTTGATCGACAAGGTGTTTTAAAGTTAAATTGGCTTCTAAACTTGTTCCACCTTCTTTAGCACACATATAAATTTCTTTGCCATAACGAGAATAAAGTTTACTTTTTCTAAGCATTGTCTTTTTCATTGCTTCTTTTCTAACGTTGTATTTTCTTCCGATTGTGATCACCTACTTTTTATATTCAACATATCTATTATAGTATAGGTTACGTGTTTAATCAATATTGTCTTTTTGACTATTTAAGATTGTACTGTGCATTTACAATAGATATATGACATCTCATCCAGATTCACGTAAATGCACAGTGTAGATTTGTCAAACATTCCGGTGAAAAGTTATTGATAAAATACTTTTTTCCTGCCCTCCCCCTAAAAACAAAGGAGAATAAG
>JAIPGF010000052.1 GCA_021736205.1 Candidatus Izemoplasma sp. | reverse complement strand
AAGGTATGAAATCATACCTAATTAATCAATTAGAGGACCGAACAGCCTCGATAGCGTGGTAATCTTGCGAGCATTAGCTCGCATAACCCATGAAGCCCCTTCTTCAAATTGAGTATCAATTAAGTGGGGGAGTGTTCACCACTTGTATTACTAGCTGTCTTATCAGTAGTTGATTTATCATTAACGTATCGTTCACTTGAACATACAACGAATCAAGTTATAACCATGTTGTTAATTGTTCCCCCAATATTTGTTTTAATTGGATTATTTGATGTGTGGATTCCCCGAGAAACAATCATTACACATATGGGCGAAGATTCAGGATTAAAGGGGATGTTTTGGGCATTTTTCTTAGGTGCATTTAGCGCTGGACCAACATTAATCGCCTTCCCGATTGCTTATTTAATGTTAAGAAAAGGTGCAAAATATTCTAATGTATTATTCTTTTTAATGGTCTGGAGTTCACTCAAACTACCCATTGTCTTTTTCCAAATAACAACGATTGGCTTACGCTTTTCAATGATTATTAATATTACGTTACTTATTGTCTTTATTATTAGTTCTCGAGTAGTAGGATTAGTCCTGACGAAAGAAGAAGAACAACAGTTTTTAACCAAAGCAAAGCAAGCAAAATAAAAACCGGCCTTTGCCGGTTTTTTTAGTTGGTGTTAAATAATAACTTAATGTTTGATTCTTGTTTCAATGACATAAACTTTTCTACAACAGACGGATCAAATTGGGTGCCGTTATGATACTCTATTTCTGTAATTGCTTCATCAATTGATACAGGTGTTCTATAAGGACGTTTACGTGTCATCGCGTCAAAGGCATCAGCTACGGATATAATGCGGGCTTCAAGAGGAATATCGGTTTCTTTTAAATGTCTTGGATAACCTGTTCCATCATAATTTTCATGATGTGAATAAATAATATCTGCTATCATTTGATATTCTGGCATTGAATTAAAAATTAAATAACCAGATTCAGGATGTTTATGAATACGTTGACGTTCTTGTTTAGAAAGCAAGGTTGGTTTATCTAATATTTCATCACTAATATTTATTTTACCAATATCATGTAAACGAGCCGCGAGTTCCACACGCTTAACAAATTTTTCACCAAGATCAAATTCCATCGCAATATGTTTTGCTATTAAACTAACGCGTTCAGAATGTTGACGTTCTCGTTTACTTTTTGTAAATAAGGCGATCATAATGACATCGATAGTCTTTTTAGGTACGAGGGAATTATAATATATTTTATTTTGATACATGTGTTCTTTCGCTAAATTAAACAATGTTGGTAGGGTTGTTTTTTTATCATTTGTAACAGCATATCCGATACTGACACTCACAGACATATCAAAGGTATCTATCGCATTAATTTTTGATTCTATATCGTTAGTTATGGATTCAATTTGTGAATTATTATAGCCCTCAAAAACAATCGCAAATTCATCGCCCCAGACGCGGAAACACTGTGCGTCTAAAGTATCAGTTTCTTCCATGAGTATATTCGAAATAGAAATTAAAAACTTATTACCAATATCATACCCAAGTTGTTTGTTTATGCTTTGAAACGCATTAATATCTGCGACAGCGATACCAATTGGATAGGTGACTTGTTTATTTGTGTCTAAGATAAATTTATCAAAACTATTTCTATTTAATAAGTTGGTTAATATATCCCGTTCTCGTAAGAGACTAAGTTCATGTTTAATTGAGAGATCTTCAATGATACTCACACCGCCAAGTATTTCTCCCCCAGCAATAATTGGAAATAGCTGAACTTTTGTGTTTAGTGTTTTTCCAGTAGAAGTGGTATAGTGACCTTCATAAAAAGCATTTGATCCTTCAAGTGATGTTTTTACAGCCTTAGTAAATATTGGATCGGTTAAGTCATACATATTTCGTTGTATTATTTCTTCACGATTAAGATCAAGAATTTCTAAAATTGAGTCATTTGCTAGTTCAATTGCACCTTCTTCATTGTATTGGACAATTCCTAGGGGATTATGATCAAAAATATTTTTGTATTTTTCTTTGTTTTTGATAATCTCTTTTTCAGCGTTTAAACGCTGTTCATGATTCAAGATGGAAATAGATAAAAACATGACCGCAATCGGGTAAGCTAACATAATGATAAATGACATTTGTTGTAAGATTGTATAACTAACATCTTTGGGTAAAATTAAATATGAAAGTAACACAAATATATGAACAACAACCCCGAGTATATAAAACTTAAGGTAGTTATTGATATTTAGTTTTTTATGAATATAGACTTTCCATATAAACCCAATTGAAAAGGCGAAAAGAAGTCCCATTACACCAGAATAAACGCCGACACCACCAACTAAAGCACGATATAAAACAGCTAAGATAGTTGCGGTGATAGATGTGAGTGGCGCAAAGAAAAAAGCCACCACAGAAATCATAATAGTTCGACTATCAAAAAGTGCGCCATCAAACATCACCCAGGAATTCTCCATGATAATAATCGTTGAAAGCCCAATTAAGATACCAAAAAAAAGTCGAACTTTTTTATCTGTTTGACCGATTGATTTATTTGATAAATCATATAAAAATACAAGACCAAATAAAATAATAATATTTATGATTATGCTATTCACCATGTCCATAGTATCCTCCGTAAGTTCTCTTTGTTGTTCATTATTATTTCTATTGCTAGTATATCATTTCATTTCATTCAGTGCAACAACTTATCGAAAATCGCTCACCTATGCATTAGTTTATAAATAAAATTATAAATAAGAAAATTAATTTGTTTACTTATTTAGATAGTAGTATAATTAAATAAAGAAAAGAGGGGGTTTTTTGAAAAAAATTAAATTTTTATGCTTAAGTTTGTTGCTTATTTTTATGCTGATTGGGTGTAACGAAAACAACACACCACCTGATGATCCATCAAAAACGCCAAGTGAAACAACCACTTAC
Organism: Candidatus Izemoplasma sp.; assembly: GCA_021736205.1. Lineage (GTDB taxonomy): Bacteria > Bacillota_I > Bacilli_A > Izemoplasmatales > Izemoplasmataceae > JAIPGF01. The sequence continues at coordinate 4,214 of JAIPGF010000052.1, read as the reverse complement.
ACCATTCACTTTGAAACTGGCTCAGAAGTCTCACTTGATGATGTAACAAACATTCATCAAGGGGAACTAGTCGTTTTACCAACACCTTTTAAAGAAGGCCATACTTTTTTAGGTTGGTCTTATGATACACAAACATATGTGGATTTTTTAACCTTTGAGTTTAATGAAAATGTCACGTTAAGTGCTTCATGGGAAAAAGACATCTATACTGTCACGTTTTTAGGAAAGGATAACGAAGTCTTAAAAGAAGACAGCGTTTATTATAATGAAACAGCTGTACCACCCACGCCACCAACCTATGATGGGTATCAATTTTTAGCATGGGATAGTTCCTATGAAACAATCACAGAAGACATAGTCATTACAGCCCTTTATGAAACTGTGCAAGTTTCTTTAAAAACTAAAGAAAAAGACATTCATAATAGCTTATATGGCAATACCAATGGAAATGTTTTAAACGGGGGAAGAGTCACTTATAATGTACAAACAAAAACACATTATTATAGTGTAGGAAATACTGTCTTTGCTTATAATCCAGAGACAAACCAAACAACCACATTATTCTCAGTCGCTGATGAAGTTTTAATTACCCATCTAACCTTAAGAGACACAACCTTGTATTTTTTAACAACAAACACCCACAGATTCATGCAGTATGATTTAACCACACAAACAATAGAAACACTCTTAGATAACGATACCTATTTTATCATCGCCTATGATAACTATATACACCTAGATTATGTCAAAACATCAACCTATTATAGTGACCGTGTACTCGGGTTATATTATCATGAGGATCATACATTGTATACCCAGCACACAACTGAAACCACGAATGTTAATCTCTATTACTCTAAAATACTTTATGTCCCAAGAGATACCGCAAAAGTTGATTTAAGAGCACACAACTTCTTAGGACGAATGACACTCAAAGACTTTTCAGCTGAGGGCATTGAACAAATTGAATCACTACTAGTCCTAGATATGGATAGCAGTTTTAATATTGATATTATCTTTATTGGACAAACAGATGGTGAACAAACACTTTTAAGATACCAAACAACAACAGGATTAACCACATTAGAACCACTAAGTAACACACCAATTACTGGACTAAATTATGATGGTGAAAGTATCTACTATGTTAAAAATTCCGTTGTCATCCAATATAATTTAGAAACAGACACGACCAATGAAATTATCACAACGTCAACTAAACTTACTAACCTTTATATTATAAATTATTGGCTATATTTCACTTTAGAAGGAGATTCTAATTTATATCGAATACATCCAGATACAAACGACATCGAAACATTGATGAATAACTAAGTTAAAACGCCACTTAATGATGGCGTTTTGACTGGACTTATATGATGAGCAGTTTTATGATATAATTGTTGTAGACAAAAATGAACAACACAGAAAGGTGAGATCATATGACACAGATAAATACGCAAAAAAACTTTTTAGAGTCCAAGTGGTTATTTTTATTTTTAGGTGTGTTTGGTATTGATATAATCATTTTTTATTACATAACCAAATGGTTAAATTTAGACAACCACTATACACTCTTTTTCGGTTTAGCAATTCTTTTTAGCGTACTTTATTTTATTTCGTTTCATTTATTTAAGAGTTATTATGAAAAAAATAGTTGCATGTCTAAAAAACAGTTAAAACCAGTTTTAAAAGGGTTATTTGTGTTACTTGGAGTAAGTGTTTTACAACTTCACTTTGTGTTTTATCTGGCTGTAAGCAACATTTTAACAATCTTGCTTTTATTATTAACAGTTATACTGTTAGTTATACTAGGAGTTTTACATTATAATAAAGAGATTAAACTAGAAGTAGTAGGATCTGTTTCAATGGGTGTCAAAACCATTTTAATACACGTCTTACTAACGAAGTTTTATACCTTTTTATTTCGCTTAGAGATTATTGAAACACTCTTACTTTCATTGGTAGCTATATTAGGATTTATCCTCATTAGTCACGTAGTTAAACAAACTGTTTTTCAGTTTGATCCTGATTCGTTAGTTCAGGTTATAACACTAACCTTATTAGTAACTGTTTTTATTGCTTTATCAAGTGGGGTATTTAGTACAGTTACAAATTTAAAAAGCGATTTTTCAAGACAAAATAAATATGTTAGAACAAGACCAATTATTCAAGATTATAAGCAAAGTGATACAACGCTATTACCTTATTATACATTTGTAAAATTAGATGACAACTTTTACGTTGAACAACCCAATCATTTTTATGTGTATGATGAAGATTTTACCCATGAAAAAATCATCACAAAACCAGCGATTGAAGCGAAAAATGAAGGAACGTTATTTCAATTTGATGAGACGATTTATTTTGTTGCTGAGTCGATGATTTTTCGCTTAATTGATGATGTCTTTATCCATTGGCATACCGCAGAAGAACCGCTACTTTATCAAACACTTTTTTCCATAGATAATAAACTTGCTTATATAACCGACTCAGGCCTCTATCAAGAAAAAATGGCTAATTCACGTTTGTTTGAAAAAGATACAACAATCAGTCCCAATACAATCATTTATCAAACAACCGATGAATTACTTTACACCAACGTTAATGGCGAGATAGAGTATCTCTTTTCACAAATTCCTTATAACACCCGTATTACATATGATGATTATAGTAACACTATTGCTTATTCTAATGGACATGTTGTATTCTTAGATGATTATAAACTTTATCTTACGTCAGTTGATGATTATTTAGCAGGAAACAACGACAAAGAACTATTGCGTGTTCCAGGGGAAACGCATTGGTCCATTGTCGAGTTCAATTATACTAAGGAAGGCATCACAGTCTACGCCAAAGAAGATGAAACATTCCATGCAATATATACCTTTGACACTGAAACATTAAATTTAAACTCACACTTAGTCTTTGCTAATCCCCATTATGATTTTGAGGATGGCACGTATTATTTCTCTGATTTTAACCAAGGCTTGTTAAAACTTGAAATGAACCAGTTAAGTGTTTTAACAATGTGGAAAGACTATGATGAAGATACAAATACGTATAATCATTATTATTTAGGAAACGAAGTAGATACACTTTTCACCACAACGGGACTTTATTTAGGTATTTTACAGATGATTAGTATTGTTGGTATATTCATTCTTGATCCAACAAAAGATAAATTAGAAAAAACAGTGTAATAACCAAACTAAACACTTAAAAATTGATATTACTAAGAAACTACGAATATATAAAAAAACATGTTATAATTAAAATATTAAAGCAAGTCATTACGACTCCAGGTAAAGTTGGTGACTTCTCAATAACAGATGCCAACTTTTTGGCATCTTTTTGTTTAATTAGTAATATAACAGGAGAGGAGGTATTTAAATGGACTATCAACATAATAATGATGATAGTAAAAACGCTCTAGATGATCAATCAAAAATGTTTAGAAGAGAAAATTTATATCGATTGCTTGAACATAAACAGAATGCACCCACGTTTAAAACAGGTGATGTGATGAAAAAACATGCGATGGATTTACAAAAGCGCTTTGATAAAAAGTCACATCAAGAAGAAGACATTACCTCGATAGCTGAGTCGCTTAAAACAGATGTAAAAACGATACTTGACGCATTAAAAGACAGTAAACTTGTTAATTTAGTAGAATCTTCCTTTGAAAAAGACAAAGAAGAAACAGAAATTGCAAACTATGAAAAAGATGACCATGCTGAAAGATTTATCGACAAGAATGATTTTACACCAGCGGAGCTCGATACATTATCTGGTTATTTTGGTTTAACAAAACAAGAAGTAGTTGATATGAAACGCGAATTTGATAATCTGGATAAACAAACTAATTCTGACAATCAAGCAACTAAAAAAGAAAAACCGTTCAATCAAAAAAAACCACACAGATCGTTATTTGAATCAATTAAGATTTTTTTCACTGATCTATTTTAATAAAACAATTCCCAGATAAAAAGATGTTGATTTTAATCAATATCTTTTTTATAGATTCACATAAATAATCTTTTACATGCCTATAAACCAATCTTAGTGTCAAATCTTTTTGGAAAATAAATGATATAATAAAATAAGTAATGATAATAAATGGGTGAACCCACATGGGGGTTCGCCTTTTTATGAGAAGATATGACTTCCATGAGCTATATTTTTAAACATTGCATAAAGTGGTCTAACACGGT
>JAIPGF010000016.1 GCA_021736205.1 Candidatus Izemoplasma sp. | reverse complement strand
TAGAACGAGAATCTTTTCATGCATTAATCCCAATATCACTATCTCTTCTTAAATGAAAAAAAGGAACCATTTCTTTCGAAATGATTCCCCATATTTCTTTTCTCTTACTCAATACCCCTATCCTTGACATTCAACCTATATTCTTGCAAATATTTAACTATTCTTGTTCGATATAAGCTCTTGAGAAGTCTACAGAACCTAGAACAGAACGACCCCAATCTTTTACATAAGATTTAACTAACATAGTGTCAGTATAGTGATAAACAGGGATAATTGGCATATCTGTCATAAATTCTTCTTGTGCATCGTATAATTTTTCATAGTGTTCTGCTTCATCAGTTGTTGCAATTGAATCAGCAATTAAAGTATCATATGTTTCATTATAGTAGTTTGGATCGTTATAAGCATTTGTGCTTGTAAAGATTGATAGTAATCCTGAAGGATCCATATAATCTGTTAACCATCCACCACGTGCGATGTCAAAATCTCCAGCGCTTCTTGTTTCTTGGAATACAGCCCACTCTTCATTTGCTAGGTTGATTGTAAATCCAAGGTTTTCATTCCACATTTGTTGAACTAATTCAGCAACTGTTTTATGACCTTCTGATGTGTTATATAGTAATGTTTTTGTTTCTAATAATTGTTGTAATTCAGCTTCTGACATACCAAGTTCAGTAGCTGCTTCAGCAAACAATGTTTGTGCTTCTGCAAAATTTCCATCATCAGTAACTAATCCATAAGTACCAGCTGTTTCAAAGAAATCATCACCATTGTGATCTAAGAATCCTGGAGGTACAAATCCACCTGCAGGAACTTGTCCAGCTCCTAATGTTTCAGTAATAGCTTCACGGTCTATAGAATATGATAATGCACGACGTAATTTTCTATTAACAAAGACGTCATCTACACCAGGTTCATTAACACCGTCATCATTGCTATCCATATTGAAACTGTAATAGTAAGTTCCTAGTAATGGGAATACATGAAATTCATCTGAATCTAAAATTAATGAAGCAACTTCACTCGTAGGTACACTAGGGATAAAGTCTAATTCATCACTATTGTATTTAGTATAAGCAGTAGAAGCATCATCAATAAATTCTGCATCAATCTTATCTAAACCAACGTTTTCAACATTCCAGTACTCATCATTTTTCTCTAATACAAGTCCTTCACTCATGGTATATTCAGTTAGTACGAAAGGTCCATTTGAAACAAATAATTCAGGATCTTTTGCCCAACCACCATTTGGTCCAGCTTCAACTGCTTCTTGTTTAACTGGCATAAAATGATAAAATGCCATTAAAGAAACAAAGTAGTTTGTAGGATTCACAAGATCTACTTGGAATGTGTGATCGTCAACCGCACGGATTCCAACGTCATCTAATGACCCATCACCAGTTGTTACTTCGTTAGCACCCACAACGTTTGTGTAGTACCAGATCCAAGAATATTCTGAAGCTGTTTCTGGATCCATTGCACGTTTCCATGAATAAACAAAATCATGTGCTGTTAATGGAGTACCATCACTCCAATTTGAGTCTCTCAAGTAGAAAGTAACTTGTCTACCACCACTTGAAACTTCCCAGTCTTCAGCAATACCAGGATAAACTTCACCGTCAATCTCGCGTACGAGACCTTCGAATGCATTGTTGATTACATTCCCACCATCACTAGCACCATTTAAACCTGGATCTAGTGTTGCTGGGTCTGCACCAATGTTCCAATTCATAACTACTTCTTCAGAAGTACCACCATTATTACATGCTGATAAACTAAAGATAAGTACGAATGCAACTAAAACTAATAATAATTTTTTCATTTCAACCCTCTTTCTTTTAATTTTTCTATATACTAAATATATCACTTTAAAGTGACATTTGCAAGAACATGTGTGCGATTCATTTTATGAAAACATTTTCGTAATGTTATTTTAAAAGGTCCTTATTAATTTTTTTTGTAAAATGACATGCAACAAAGTGATCAGGAATAACTTCTTTTAATTTAGGCACTTCGTTAAAACATTTTTCTTTCCCAAGTGTGATCTTGTTTAGTCCAATATTAATGATCTTATCAGCAAGAGCCGGTGTGATGAGTTGGCCATCTGTAACAACTAACTCATGTGTTTCTGGATGTAATATAATTTCTCTACTGTAGCGGTTAATTATCTTATCTCTAAAATTGGAACTAGATTCCTCTTCAAGTACTTCTTTTGAATACTCACAACGGGTACAAAAACGACAACGTGGTTTTGGATTAATAGGAGATGTGACATCTCCTTCTAAAACAATACGGTTTTCCGTATCTTTATTGTCTGGGTCTGGTACTGGAATACTTGATAGTAATGCCTTTGTATATGGATGTAATGGTTTAAGATATAAGTCATCACTTGATGCTACTTCCATTAATTTCCCAACATACATTACGCCAATACGGTCACTAATATGTTTCACCATACTTAAATCATGTGCTATAAACAAATACGTTAATCCTTTGTCTTTCTGAAAATCTTCCAGCATATTGACAACTTGTGCTTGAATCGATACATCTAAGGCACTAATTGGTTCATCACAAATAATTAATTTCGGATCAACAGCAAGCGCTCTAGCTATTCCAATACGTTGACGTTGTCCGCCAGAAAACTCATGTGGATATCTTGATGCATGTTCACGTTTTAATCCAACGCTCTCTAAAATTTCATAAATTTTTTCTTGTCTGGCTAATTCAGGATCATCTTCATCATCAAAAATACCATGTGTATCAATTCCTTCACCAACTATGTCGGTAACGGTCATTCGTCCATTTAAAGAAGCGTATGGATCTTGAAAAATCATTTGCATATCTTTTCGATAAGGTAACATATCTTTTTCCGGGATTGTTGCTAGGTCTACGCCATCAAATAAAATTGATCCGCCCGTTGGTTCATATAACTTAATTATCGTTCTTCCAGTTGTCGTTTTTCCACAACCACTTTCTCCAACCAGTCCAAACGTTTCACCTTTATATATTTTAAATGAAATATCATCAACAGCAGTTAGAATTTTCTCTTCACGATTGAAAAATCCTTTGCTTTTATCAAAATATTTTTTTAAATTTCTAACCTCTAAAACAGGTTTTTCAGTTGTTTTTGACATTATTTTGCCCCCTTAGGTTTTTTATAGCCCTTAACTTTAGGAGCTTTTTCATCCATTAACCAGCATTTACTAGACTGTGTATCAGAAACGGTATACATCTTTGGTGATTCTTCTGTACAAATGGTCATTGCATGAGGACATCGTGGATTAAATGGACATCCTGTTGGTGGATCTAACAAATCAGGTGGACTTCCTTCAATTGGAATTAGTCGTTTCTTTTCTTTGGTAGCAGTTGGAATTGATTTATGCAATCCTCTTGTATAGGGATGCATTGGGTTATTGAAAATATCACGAACAGTTCCTTTTTCCATAATCTGTCCCCCATACATAACAACAACATGTGTTGCTGCTTCTGCGATAACACCTAAATCATGTGTAATTAAAATAATAGACATATCAATTTTATTTTGCAGTTTTTTTAGCAACTCAAGAATTTGTGCTTGAATGGTTACATCAAGAGCTGTTGTTGGTTCATCAGCAATTAATAGTCTGGGGTTACAACTAATTGCAGTTGCAATCATTGCACGTTGTCGCATCCCCCCTGAGAACTGAAATGGATAATCTGTAATTTGACCTTCAGGATCAGGAATACCAACTTGACCAAGTAAATCTTTAGCACGTCTAATCGCATCTTCTTTGTTTAAATCAGTATGGCGTTGAATAACTTCAACCATTTGATTTTGAATTTTAAATACTGGATTCATCGCGGTCATAGGATCTTGGAAAATCATTGAAATATCATTCCCACGTATTTGAGAGATCTGTTCTCTTGTCATCTTGGTAATATCGATAAAATTGTCATCGACATTTGGTGAAAATCTAATAGATCCCCCCTTGATTTCTCCAGGGTCTTCAATTAAATTCATAACACTTAAAGAAGTAACACTTTTCCCACTACCACTTTCTCCAACGATTCCTAAAATTTCTCCTTGATGTAAATCAAAACTTATATTTCTAACAGCTTGCACCTCACCTAAATGGGTATAAAATGAGGTTTCAAGATTTTTAACTTCTAATATTTTTTTACTCATTTGTTTCACCTAACCTTGTCTAAGTCTTGGGTCTAATGCATCTCTTAATCCGTCACCTAAGAAGTTAAATGCTAACATTGTAATTGAAATAGCTAGTGATGGATAAAAGAGCTGATATGGATATCTTCTAAATGCTTGTAATGCTTCATTAGCAAGCGTTCCCCAAGATGCTTGTGGTGCACTTACTCCAAGACCAATGAAGCTTAAGAATGCTTCGGTGAAAACAGCAGCTGGAATCATCATTGTCATTGATACAATAATAGGTCCCATTGCATTTGGAACTAAATGTCGGGTCATTATTTTTATATTTGACACACCAATAGTTCTGGCTGCAAGGACGTATTCTTGACGTTTTAAACCAATAATTTGTCCACGCACTAAACGTGCCATATTAACCCAGTAGACAAACCCTAAGGCCACAATGATTGTTCCGAGTCCACCTGAGCCTCTAAATAGGGTGAAGTGTCTGCCAAATAAATTAAAGTCAATGACTACCTCATTTAAAACAACTGATAACAAAATAACATATAACACTAACGGAATAGAGTTGATAATATCAACAATCCTCATCATATAGTTATCAACTGAACCTCCAACATATCCTGCGACTGTTCCATAAACAACACCAATAAAGAAGTTAACAAGTGTAGCAACAAGTGCAACTGTCAGGGAGATTCGCGCCCCAAATATGATTCGGGTTAGAACATCACGTCCTAAATGATCTGTTCCTAAAAAGTTATTTTGATTTCTTACAGTATCATAAACTTCACTAACTTCATTCCCTTTGTATTCGATTTGATAAATCACATCTTCCATACCTTCTGGTCTTTCAGATGGTTCAACAAGTTTTAATGAATAATCGACACTAACAATATCCGAACTTGAAACACGTATATCAATAATTTTAGTATTAGTGTCAAATTGTTCTATTAAAAATTCTGCACCTTCGTCAGAACTAATCGCATCAGCGTCACCTGATGGATTTATAAATGTAACATTATCTAACAGATAGTCATCATTCAGTTCAAAGTCCGCCTCTTCAAACGACAAAGAAGTTAGTGGACTATCTGGATGAATATATGCAATATCAATAAATTCATCACCAGTAGCAAATTCAGCATCAATTAATCCAATTCCCCAGGTTTCTGAATAAAATACATTCTCAGCTAAATCTGTAGGAGCAGGATAAGTGGTAGATGACGTTATTTCGGTTTTTATTTTATATGGTTTACTAAAATATAACACTCTATTTATTAAGTCCCTTGCCACTTCGTTGTATCTAGTACCTAAGGTACCGTTTTCTGTTGATTCAATTAAATATCTATTTTCTGACACATAGAAATACTTTTCTTCAGTAATTTTATAGATATCTATACGTGGGGGAACATTAATATAATCCGTAAATGTATCTTCATACCCATAAGGAGAGAAAAAAGGTCCAAAAATAGCGACAAATACAATTAATATAACACCAACAAGTCCAAACATACTTGACTTATGGTTTTTTAATCTGCGCCATACATCTTCCCAATAGGTAAGACTTTTTCTCGTCTCTTCAATATCTCTTTTTTCTTCTTTTGGTAATAACTTAAATTTGTCTTTCATTGTATACCTCCTATGAATCTAATCTTATTCTTGGGTCTATTATTGAATATGCAATATCCACAAGAAGTATCATTATTATATAAAATACGGCGTAAAAAACAGTAAAACCAATTGTTACTGTAAAGTTCCTGTTTGTAACACTTTCTACAAAGAAGCGTCCCATACCAGGTAAAACAAATATCTTTTCAACAACAAATGATCCTGTTAAGATAGCTGCAATCATGGGTCCAAGATATGTTAAAACAGGAATCATTGCATTTTTAAGCGCATGTTTATAAATAACCTTAAACTCACTTAACCCATTAGCACGTGCGGTTCGAACATAATCTTGTCTTAAGACTTCAAGCATACTTGAACGTGTGAGCCTTGCAACAAAGCTCAAACTATAACCGGCAAGTGCAATCATTGGTCCAACATAAGACAAGGGGCCTTCTGAAATACCACTGGTAGGTAGTATGTTCCATTGCCCTGCAAAGAAATAAATAATTAATGTTGCAATAACAAAGTTCGGTACGGTAACACCGAGTGTTGCTAAAAACATCACAGAATAATCAATGGCTGAACTTTTCTTCAACGCTGAAATAATTCCGATGGGAATCCCAACAAGAACAATTAAACTTGAAGCTAAGATTCCTACTTTTGCGGATGTGGGAAATCCTTGTGCAATCATTTCATTTACAGTTGTATCTTGTTGTTTAAAAGATACACCTAAATCAAATTGTAGGAGTCGTAACATATAGTTCTTATACTGAATTAACAATGGCTCATCCAATCCGTATTTTGCATTCAAAGAATCTAAAATAGATTGGGGAATTTTTTTCTCTCGAGTAAATGGTCCTCCCGGAATGAATTTCATTATAAAGAATGTTACAGATGCAATAATAATAATAGTTGCTAATGCAGATAACACTCTCTTGATATAATATCTCTTCACAAAATCGCCTCGTCTTTCTATAAATATAACTATATATATTATACATAATTCTACTATAAAATCAATATCCAAAACAGCATAAAAAGACTCGAACGCCCTTATTATACTTTGATTATTGCACACTAATAGATGGTTGATTTAGCAATGTAAAGCGATGAAAACGCTCTTTAATAAGGGCAGTTAAAAGCGCTTTCATTTAAACTATATTTATTTTAAATAACAAATTAAAAAAGTAAAAAAATTCGTTTATTTAGAATTTTTTTACTTTTGTTTTTGCTAGACTATATAAATAAAGTAGGTTGCAAGGGTTAAAATAATGCCTAGCAATGTCCCAAAGAAGGCTTCGAGCGGCTCATGTCCCAAAAACTCTTTTAATTTTTCCTCAATAAGATGCACATTTCGCTTCTTTTTGCTTGTTAGTTCTTTAAATAATATATCAAGTTCTTGTTTCATTTGATTTAAAACAGATGCGTGTTTTCCAGCTTGACGTCTGATACCAATTGAATCATGAATTACCACACCCGCAATAACAAAACTTATGGCAAAATAAGGTGAATCATAGCCATATGTAAGTCCCATGCTTAAAGTTAAAGCACTTACAAATGCGCAATGGCTTGATGGCATTCCCCCTGTAGAAAAAATAATCGATGGGTACCACTTTTTTTCAAATAAATATACTATAGGTAGTTTAAGAAGTTGTGCAGACAGCATTGAAATTATAGCGATTTCTAGTGGGTAATTATAAAACATATAACCCTCATTTCTTAAATATATTCAAAATAAACCCTAAAAAAATACCTAATATTGCTGCAAATATGACACGGTATTCACTTGGAAGTAAAAATGTTATTGTATGCGCTGGAATCCAAAAAAATGGAATTGTTTTAAAAATAACTATTGAGAAAAATTGTTGCCAGTCAATTTGATCAATTGTACCAAGAAGTGTTGTATCATGATCAATATAATAATCAGAAACTCGATGAAATATCATCATTGTTGGCGCAAAGATAGTATTCAGAAAAAAGCTTATTAAAAAAGCTGTGAGTATAGTTGAATATTTAAAGGGTAAGATACCTTGTGTTTGCAATGTTGTTATACCCTCTGTAAACACACCAAAAATAATAACAATAAAGATCCCAATAAGTCCCCAAATGAGTGCTTTATAAAAGAAATTATTAGGATAATCCCATTTATTCTTTTTAAAACGTACTGATAATAAATCCCCTGATGAAGCTAAGAAAAAAAATTTAATAAATCCACCAAGTAATGGATAGTCTCTATAAAAGGATAAAAATATACTTCTACTAAACAAGACTACTAATCCTATTATATATAGAATAAATAACCCTGTTAAAAACCGGTCCTTTGTTTTAACAAAGTCCATTTTTTTTACATACATCAACGATGTAATGTTTGTGACTAACAAAAATTACAATAGATTCTTTCAATAATTGATATTCTCCTTTTTCCAAAAATTTTCCGTGTTCATTAATCGTTTCTACAAATCCCTCTTTAAGAGATTCATAGGAAATATTTTTAATGTGTTGTAGTGGACTGTTACCATCTCTTTGAAAATGATATTCCCAAGAATATGTTTTTTCGTGATCACTATATTCTAGTTCTAAACAGTCTCCTTCTCCATCAAAGCCTTCAGTAATTCGATATTCGATTGTTCCTTTATCTTTATATCTTAATTTTTCTGATACTTGCCTTGTTTTCATAGTTTCACCTCGTATTTATGTTATATTTCACTTATATTATATCTTAATTAATGTATTTTTCCTACTTAAGTTCATCTAAAAACTTATCAAGATCTGTTTTATCAAGATAAATTTCTCCTAAATCACCATGGTTTGAATCGTTTTTAATGCCGTGATAATCACTACCACCTGTGATAATCATATTACGTGTTTGTGCTAAATCTCTAAAACGCTTTTCATCTAACTCTTTATTTCTATAATACTTCGCTTCTAATCCGTCATAATCATGGGATAAAACATGTGTTTGATGGGCTTTTTCAAGTAATGTTGGATGTGCCAAAACAACTAGGCAATTATGATCTCTTAATAATTTCAATCCTTCTTCTATTTTTAAATTACATGATGGTATATACGCTTTACTTGAGTCGCTAATAAAACGGTCAAATACCTCATCAAATGAATACTTAGGGTATTTTTCCACTATAGCTTTAGCTATGTGGGGTCTCGCGATAATATGGTTAGAAAAGTATTTAACACGGTCATACTCAATATCAAAATCAAAATACGTCTTTAAGTTTTGAAGGAAGTTTCTGGCTCTTACTTCACGTTTTTTCTTGATGTGTGTAAAATAATCAATTAGTGCTTTTGACTTATATGAGTCATCTGTAAAGTACCCTAGTATATGAACTGATTTCTCTTTATATACACAGGAAAGTTCAATACCTGGTATATACTTTACATTATACTTTTTTGCTAACTTAAAATTCTTATCTGGTTGCTTGATTGTATCATGATCTGTAATACTAATTACGTCTATCTTGTTTTCTTTTGCTTTTTTAAATAACCCTTCTGGTGTTAATAATCCATCAGAGTATGTTGAATGCATATGTAAATCTGCTTTCATATTAACACCCCTATGCGATAAATACTGTAATAAAATATTGAATAAGTCCTATAATCGATCCTAAAAACAAACCAATTATTTCTACAAAGCGTAATTCTTTGCTCATTAATCCAAATATTATTTTTTCAAATTCAACAAAATCTAAACTATCAATTCTATCTTTGACTAATTCATAAACACTTATATTATTAAATCCATCTTTTTTAATATCCTCAAAAATACCTTCAAATATTTTATCTTTGTTTTTATCAATAATCTTTCTAATTTTAGCTTCTGGATTTTCTCCTAGAAACATCTTAGCCATGGGTGGTAACATCTCAGTAACTCGTTTAACAAATGAATTAGTAACAGTATCTTTTAATTGATTTTTATTTTCGTCACTAAGAATCTTATCCATTAGTGCTTCTTTGGATAATAATTCTTTTTCAATGATTTCAGCTAAAGATTTTGCCATTTTGTCTTTCCTTTTAGGAAAAACACCTTGTAATTTAAATAATCCTAAGTTGATAGGATTAACAGGTCTAAACAACATTTTTATTGCTAGTTTATTTGTCGACCATCCGATGAGTCCTCCAATGAGTACGAGTAAAATTAATCTTACTATGTCCATTATATCACTCCATTAATCCATCTATAATAAAAGGTCCTATTATAGGGCCTTTTATAATTTTGTGTGTGTTCCATCACAATAAGGTTTATTATCTGTCTGTTTACATTGGCACAATGCTTTTTTACCTTTTTTCTCAACCGTAAATGGTACGGGCTGAAATTCAGTGCTTTTGTGTGATCCATCACAAAATGGTTGGCTATTACTTTCACCACATTGACACCAATAATACGTCTTTCCTTCTTCTAGTTCCACTAATGCAGGGTGTTTAATTGCTATTTTTCCTTTAATAATAAATCTCCTCCTTTAATCAATTATAACATATTAATATTAAAATAAGTTTAAAAGCTTAAAATTTATTGTGTAATTTGAAATTTCTATAGTATAACGATATATCTGTTAAAACCATTAGTAAGTTTAAAATATAGAGAATAATAACAAAGTCTAAACTAAAAACAACTTTATGAATGATTCCAAAAACATAACCAGTAGCAATTACTATCATAAAAAGTAGACTTTTACCTTCAATACTTTTAGAGACATAACTGCGATAAATAGATGCTGGCCAAGCTGCACCAAAACAAAATAACATAAACATTTCAAAAATACTCATTATAACTCCTTAATATTTTGATTGAAGTTTTCGTAATACGGCATGTGTGTTTTCATCCAGTTTTATAAAATAATGTTGATCGTTATAATAAAAATTAAAATTTCTACGTAAGGTGATAACTGGATTGTTAATTTCAGTTACGTTAAAACTTTTATTATACTCTCCTTTAATCTTTAATGTTGTATCATCTAATTCAACTTGGACATATCCAAGTTTTTGGCGTTTTTGTGTCTTATTATCAGCTAAAAGCATTTTTCCACAGCTTTTTACAACCTGACCTTCAAGCAGATTATCATGCGCAATTTGATAAGCATCCCAATCAACTAAGTTATCAAACTTAAATCCATGAATGAACCCATATTCATCCATATGCCCCTCTTTATCACATTTAGTACACCTAATTTTTTCTTTGTTTGTCTCTAAGGTATTTACACCATTACAATGAGGACATATGTATAACAAATCTGTCAATCCGTTTGTGATATCTTTGGAAGGATGTGGAATCATAACATCTCGTTGATAGTCATAGTCATTATTATAAAGCCCTCGTTTGACTTTTGAACTAATTTCTTCTAATGATAAATCCTTTAATTCTTCTTTAGTCATAATTATTTCATACGTTAATTTCGCTTTTTTATTGCGTCTTTTCGTTTTAGCCCATCTAGGTCGAGATAAATACCCGCCCTTGACATTACAAGCAACGACATCAATCTTTAGTTTTTTTATTAATTTGTAAGTTGATTCTTCAATGTATCTTGTTTCTCCAGTATATGTGGTATCACCCTCAGGAAAAATCACTATTGGATACCCTCTTTTCACAGCGCCTATTAATTCTTTGGCAGCTCTTATATCACCTTTTCCTTTTGTTTTAGGGATCGTGTGTGCAATATATTTAAGTAAAAACTTTGTTGGTTGTTGCGAATACAGATTATGTGAGGCAATGATAAATGGTAGTTTTTTTAACCCGAGTGGCACGTGTATGACATCAAATAAAAAGGAGTGGTTTGCTAGCAACACGTAAGGTTTCTTTCTATATTTTGTAAAGGGTTTTTTATATATCTTTTTAGTTTTGACATCAAATAACATCCAAATATGAACAAAAGGGATTATTAACTTTAAAAGGATATCTTGAATTATGTCTTTACGTCGTTTTTTCATATATGTCCTTTCTAAAATAATCATGAATTGCTTCTAAGTGGTCTTTTGCATTGATGGATGGTAGATTGTCATAAGAGAAAAACCTTAGATTTTTTGTCTCTGGAGATGTTAAATCTTGTTTACCACCACTAATTTTAGCCACATACATATAACAAATTACATGTGCTTCGTCACCGTTTGGCCAACATTTGTCTACATTGTAATAAGGGCCTAATTCAGTAATTATTTTAATGTTATATCCTGTCTCTTCTTTCACTTCTCTAAGGGCTGTTTCTCTGTAGGTTTCTTCTAATTCCATAATACCTCCAGGTAATCCCCAGAAGTTATCATCTGTACGATGTTGTAAAAGAATTTCGTTTTCTTTATTGATAATAATAACTGCAGCAGCATTCATGATAATTTTTTTCTGCTTAACCAAAGATCTTATGTATTTTATATATCCCATTTTATCCACTTCTTCTGATTTAAATAATACTGTAATGCGATAATTGTTTTACTATCGGTAATACTATTATCTTTAAGTAATGTTTTTACTTCCTCTTTTGTAAATTTTCGAACATTGATAAATTCATCATCATCAGCTTGTATTGGCGTTTGTACTTCATAACAGTCTTCCGCCATATAAAGTTCAATCAATTCATTAGAATACCCAACACATGTATGTGTTTTAAGAAGAAAAGAAAAAGCACTGCTTTGATATCCCGTTTCTTCTTCTAATTCTCTTTTCACACAATCAATCCCTTGTTCTTCTTTTGTATCCTTTTTTCCAGCTGGTATTTCTAAAGATACTTGCTTTATAGGATAACGGTACTGTTCAACTAAGATTATATCACCGGTTTTTGTTATAGGGAGTACTGCAGCTGCACCACCGTGTTTAATATAGATGCGTTTTGTTTGTTTGTTGTTTGGTAGCAGTACGTCATCTTCAAATAATTCCATAAAAAAACATGTGTATTTTTTGACTGAATTAATTGTTTTTTCTATTAGTTTCATTTATCTCACCTAGTCATATTATATCAGAGACAAACTAAAAAAAAAGAAGAAAATAGATTACTCTATTTTCTAAAAGTCAAATATACTGTAATAAGTCTACTATCAAAAACCACAGTGGTGGAATAAAAACTGCTGGTAATAAATCTCCCACATGTATTTGTTTGATTTCTAAAATATTTATTCCTATCCCAACAATTAGTAAGCCTCCTACAGCACTAATTTCTGTGATAATTTCTGTTGTTAAAAATGGTGCTAAATAAGATCCTAATAAGACAATTGACCCTTGGTAAATTACAACAACAACACTAGAAAAGATAACACCATATCCCAATGTTGCAGTGAAAATAATAGCTGTTACACCATCTAATATAGATTTAACATATAAAGTTGTATTATCACCAAAGCCTGCTTCTAAACTACCAACAATTGCCATTGCACCTATACAATAAACAAGTGTGGCCATAACAAACCCTTGGGCAAAGTTATTTCCCTCTTTAAATTGACTCTCAATTTTTTTACCCAAAGCATTTAATTTATCTTCAATCCCAATCAATACACCAATAATGCCACCAAACACTAAACTCATCACTAATAATAACAATTGATTGGTAAGTATTGCACTAGAAAATCCAATTAATAAAACACTCAGTCCGATTGCTTGCATAATAACCCGCTTAACTTTTTCAGGTAGCCCTTTGTTTAAAAAAAGTCCGATAACACCACCAAGTATAATTGCTATTCCATTTACTATTACGCCAAACATGCATATCACTCTCTTTTCAATTCTACTTTTTATTATACAGAAATAGTCATATTATTAAAACGTTTTGTTTTAATTAATGTTTAAATTCATTTATAATACAATTAGGAGGTAATCATGGAAATTAAAAAAGGAACTAATCGTTTTTACATTACAGATGGTAATCAAGAATTAGGAGAAATTACTTATATTTTTCAAGAGGATGATGTGATTAATGTAAATCATACGTTTGTTGACCCGAGTTTACGTGGTCAAGGGATGGCTAGCAAGTTATTAAATAAAATAATTAAAATGGCACGAAAAGACAATTTAAAAGTGATTCCAACTTGTTCATACGCTGTAGCAAAGTTAACCAGAAGTGATAAATATAACGATATTTTAACAAAATAAAACCCAAGTTTTTCTTGGGTTTTTTTATGTTATTCCATTTTAAACTTTGCAAATTCTTGCATACCGTTAATAAACGGTGGAGGGTTCTCCCCGTTAATTAGTGGAAGTGCGTAATCTATAAACTCTTTAGTTACACCATTTCCATCTTCGTTAATCATTGATTTTGGAATTTTACGTTCAACATTTGCGATATCAGAAAGTTTATGTTTTCCAAAAGACACTTTGTAAGGATTACTAGATTCTCTATTAATAGTAATCATGATTGAATGTTCTCCTTTTAACGCATATTTTACAGCTTGTTTTCCAACAGTAATAGCTTCTTCTACATCACTTCTAGAATGGAGATGTGATGCAGCACGTTGTGTTGTTCCAAGTTCAATTGTACGAGATTTAATACGCATTTCACTATTAAGAATTTGTGAGAGTTTTGTACTAACACCACCAAGTTGAAAATGACCAAAGGCATCTTTAAGCCCACTACTACTACCAACTAAAATACCTTCTTCATTGACTAATCCTTCACTTACGGCAACTAGGCATTGTTGTTTTTCACCGTAGACTCGTCTAACATCTTTTTTAAATTTTTCAATTGAAAAAGGCACTTCAGGAAGGTAAATTAAGTCAGCACCATATCCTGTTAGCGAGGCTAAACTAGCTGCAGCAGTTAACCAACCAGCATGTCTTCCCATAATCTCTACAACGGTTACTTTTCCTTTTGGATAGGCAACCATATCATAAGCAACTTCTTGCATAGTATTAGCAATATATTTGGCAGCCGAACCATAACCAGGCGTATGATCAGTATGTGGTAAATCATTATCAATTGTTTTGGGGACACCAATAACTTGAATATCGTAGCCTACATGTGACATATATTGGGCTATTTTATAACAGGTATCCATTGAGTCATTTCCACCGTTAAAAAGTAAATATCTAATATTATATTTTTGGAAGATATAAAGCAATCGCACATAGTCTGTTTCATCTTCTTTAAAATCAGCCATTTTGTAACGGACTGTTCCAAATGCTGAACCAGGAGAGTGCTTTAATAATTCAATCTGTTTTTCATCTTGCTTGGACATCGTATAAAATTCTTCTTCTAATGCACCTTTTATACCATGACTCATCGTATATACTTCACCTATTTTATCAGACTTTAAAGCTTCACTAATTACACCATAAGCAGTCGCGTTTATAACGCTTGTTGGTCCACCAGATTGACCGTATAACAAATTACCTTTTTTCTTTGCCATTGTATCGTCTCCTTTTGACATCTTCTTTATCATAATATCATATTTTAACAATAAATAGAAATAGTATTTATTATCCCAACTGTTTTTAGATATATTCTTTTTTGTTTTATCGTATACTAACAATAATAGTATTTTATAAGACTTATAAATATATTTTATGTATAATGTCAAATAAGGAGTGATTATTTTGAAGTGGAAATTTAGCAATATAGAATCTTTAGAAGAAAAAAACATCATTGTTACTGGGGGGAATTCTGGTCTCGGATATGAGTCTTGTAGACACTTTGTAAGCAAAGGGGCTAATGTCATAATGGCGAGTAGGAATGAACAAAAAGCAACCGATGCTATTACAACCATTAAAGAAGACTATCCAGGTGCACAGATTGAGTTTTTAGAATTAGATCTTGCAAATATGAATAAAATCAATCTGTTTGCTAAGACGTTTAAAGAAAAATACGATTCTTTAGATGTTTTATTAAATAATGCTGGTATTATGACTGTTCCTTATGGTAAAACTGATGATGGCTTTGAATTACAAAATGGTGTTAATCATTTAGGTCATTTTGTCTTAACTGCTAAATTGTTTGACATGTTAAAACAAACTCCTGACGCTAGAATTGTCAATATTAGTAGTATTGCTCATAAAGGTGGAAAGATTAATTTTGATAATTATTTATTTGAAAATGGTGGTTACAATAAAATAAAAAGTTATAGTCGATCTAAACTATCTAATTTATTATTCACCTATGAGTTAGATCGTCGGTTGAAGGATACTGATTTAGACATAAAAGTATTAGCTGCTCATCCGGGTGTTTCTAAAACCAATTTAGGCAGACACATTGGTGTTAGATGGATTGTTGATATATTCACTAGTATTTTTTCACAAGATGCTTCTCAGGGTGCTTTACCAGGTATCCGCGCTGCATTAGACGAAAATGCCGAAGGCGGAGATTATTATGGACCCAGTGGATTTATGGAATTAAAAGGTGATCCAGTGGAAGTTACCCCAAGAAAAAAAGCACTAGATGAAACTAGTGCAAAGAAATTATGGGCATTAAGTGAAAAACTTACGGGTGTCACATTTGAAATAAACTAAGAGCGAAAGCTCTTTTTTTCTTGAGGTGATTTAACGAGTAGTTTTTTATATGTCAAATTCATTGAAATAGCACCTAGAGGTGCTGTAACCATTATTGCTAAAACTGCTAAAGCTAAGATAAGTTCTCCAGAAGCGACACCAACAGTAAGTGGTATTGCACCAATAGCAGCTTGAACAGTTGCTTTAGGTGTATAAGCTATTCCTGCAAAAGTACGCTCTTTGTTATTTAATTCCGATTTTATTAGGCACAGATGAACAGAAAAAATCCTAGAAATAATCTCAATGATTATTAAAACTAACGCAAACATTCCAACTGATGCAGCTACATGAATATTAACGGCTGCTCCAACTAAAACAAATAAAACTAGTTCCGCAAAAACCCAAAGTTTTGAAAATTTTTGGCGTAGTCTCAATGCTCTAAGTTCTGAATAGTTTAAGAATGAGATACCTAAAACCATAATTGCTAACAAGCCAGATACTGGTAAGATGTTGTTAATCATTGACTCAAAACTTAAAATAAAAAATGAAGCAGCAAGAATAATTAATACTTTTATTGTATCTCTAACTCTAAATACTTGAAAAAACTTACTTAAAAATAATCCTATTATTGCTCCTAGAAGGACACCTAAAATAATCGAAACAGGTACAATTATAAATGCTGAAAAATCAACAGTATTGGTTTGATACATTTCTAGGAAACTCGAAAATAATACAATAACATAAATATCATCCACACTGGCACTTGCCATAACGAGTTGTGGTATTTTTTTAATTGAACCATACCCTTCTTCCATTAATTTAATCATTTTAGGAACAACAACCGCAGGAGAAACTGCAGCTAAGACGCTCCCTAATATAGCAGCCTCAATATAGGATATTGAAAAAAAGATTGGTGCTAATATAGTGATTATAATAATTTCGATAGTCGCTGGAATAAAGCTCATTAATAAGGCTGGTTTTCCAATTTTTTTTAAGTCTTCTAAATCAAGTGATAATCCTGCCCTTAATAAAATAACAACTAAAGCAATTTCTCTTAAATCATGACTTATGTCTAAAATACTACTATCTATTAAATTTAATACATATGGTCCAAGAATGATTCCAGTAATAATCATTCCAATGAATCTGGGGATTTTAATTTTTGATAAAATTTCTCCCATAAGGAGTCCAATACTAAAAATTAAAGCAAGTGTTAATAACATAATGAATCACCTCTAATTTGATTTTAAGTATGTAATAATATCATTAAATACGTCTTTTTTATTAATTTCATGTAATAAATCGTGTCTTGCTTTCGGATATATTTTTAGTTGTGATTTATTATTTTTACTTAAAAGTTGATGCAACTTTTTAGTCGATTCTCCAAAGTTAGTTATTGGATCATGACTCCCAGATAATAACAAATAGTTTCCATTTTTCATTTTATCACTATTTTTATTTGATTTTAATATGAGTCTGAAAACAGCTAAAAACCCTTGAACTGTAACACGTATAAATAGATAATCATCATTTTTATCTTTTTGATTTTGCTTTATATCACGTGTTAACCATTCAATAAAATGGTTAATGGTTGTTTTCTTTTTAATTCGCAATTGTGTTTTTCTAAAAATAGAGTCAAAGAACTTCAAAGGTTTATTAGGTTTTATCCAAGCTAATATATTGCCTATGAATAAAATAAAGCGTGTTGAAAATGGTGATTGATACCCCGTAGAAAGTAAAACGATTTTTTCAAATTGATTGGAGTTCCCCGTTAAATAAGACCGAATAATTGAAGTTCCCATACTGTGAGACACAATATTAATCGGTAAATCAGGGTAAATAGATCTAATTTTTTCTTTCATAATTGAAACTTCTTCTATTAAAACCAAATCACCGTTTTTGCCAAAATTGACATACTCTTCGTTTTCTTTTCGTGACATTCCTTGTGAAACATAATCAACTGAAAAAACAATAAATCCCTGTTCATTACAATACTGAGCAAACGCATCATATCTTAATGAATGCTCGTTTAACCCAATTAATATCAATATGATACCCATAGGTCTATCTGTTTTATTCCAAGAAAAATAACTTAATTTATTTTTATAAGAATCTTTAATATATCCTCTTTTCATAATCTACTCCTTTTTTTACACTAATTAAATTATACCAAAAAAAAGACAAAAAAAATATAAGTAACCAAATTTTGGTTACTTATATAATATATATACCCTCATCCCTAAGAGTTTCCTTTGAAACTGTGAAGTATCTCACCAAAAGTATTTTATACAATATAGTTGATTTATTCAACTAAATCTAGTTATTTTACAAAAGGTTTTTATATTAGTTTATTCGTTTCTTACATCATTTTGTAAATATGGGTACATAAATGAAATATGGAGTTTTTTATGAATACCAAATTTTTTTGCTAGTTCAACAGCTTTTTTATAGTGGCGTTTTCTTTTATAATAATAAATTCTCAAATTATAAGTAATTCCAATTAACTCTTGATCATTTTCTTCAACAGCAAAATTACAAGCTGTTTTAAGTGACTTTAAATATTGTTTGTTTTCAGACAATTTTTCAACAACCCAAAAATATAAACAATCTATGTATAATTTTTCTCGATCAGACAGTAGGATGTCTTTATCATTCTTTATTTCAATATAATAATCTTTAGCTTCTTCAACATCTTTAAATAGCAAAATTCTAAACTTTGTGAAAGCAACCCATCTTGATTTAGGATCAAAATGTCCATTTATGGTACTTAATGCGTCTTTATACTCGCCTTTTACAAAAAGAATGTTAGCTTTGATGGTACCTGCCATTCCAATTAAATGCACTATAGAATGTTTTTTAGCAAATTTTAAAACAGTATTTACGATTTCCATAGCTGTATTTAATTTTTTAATTATTAGGTGAATATTGGCTAAAGAAAGTTTTGTTCGGATTGCACGCAAGTAGTTCCCACTTTCTTCGTATATTCCAATTGTTTTATTTGCTAAAATTGTGGCATCTGTAAACTTATATTGTTTAATTAATGTTCTAATATAATATTCGTTTATAATCGGTATAAGTTGCTTGTTACCATTGTGAATTTCCTTTGCTTTTTCAAAATATTTTGCTGAAGTCTTATAATAATCTCGGTATAAAAACCATAGCCCTTGAATTACTAAAAGTAATTGTTTTTCTGACTTGTTTAAATTATCAAAAACATAAGACAAATCATCTATTTCTTTTTTTAAAAAAGGTTCAAAAGATCCTTTTATCGTATAGTAAAATAATCTCATTAATCGATATTCAATTGCATATTGTGAATAGGCAAAATCAATCGGTTTAGACTCAAACTTTAATAAGATTTTTAGTGCATCTTCATAACGGTAATGGTTGAGACAATCAAAGATTTTTTCACTAAACTTTTCAATGTCTTTTTCATATTTTGAAGACATGAAAATATCAATATTTAAAACCTTTACCATCTTTTTTAAAGTGTCCTCTGATGGCACACTTTTGTTTTTTTCAATATTGGAAATCATTGTATGGGATAAATCAATTTGATCACTAAATTCACGCAAAGAAATATGTTGTTTTTTTCGTTCTATCATTAACAAATTTCCAATGACTTCAAAATTATTTAATTCATGGTAATTCCCTTTTAACATAGTTTACACCCGACACCTTTTCATAGTTTCCTTTTGTAACTCATATATGCAATAAAATGTGTGAAAGCTATATACACAACTGAATAAGTATATTCATAGTTAATCAAATTATAGTATGTGCGTTCTCTTTTGTCAAAAAAAAATGACTTATATTAAGTCATTATAATGGTGCGGTCGGCGGGACTTGAACCCGCATGGTAAAAACCACTAACCCCTCAAGCTAGCGCGTCTGCCATTCCGCCACGACCGCAACACTATATATTATACCATTAGCCCATAAACTTTCAATTAATATTGAATATTTTTTTGATTTAGTTTAAGATATAATCAATGAGATGCAGGTGATATTATGGCAACTTTGTTATTAATTATTATTTATTTAGCATTTATTAGTCTGGGACTACCAGATAGTATAATTGGTGTGTCTTGGCCACTGATGAGTCAAGAATTTAATATGTCGATTGACGCACTTGGATATATAAGTCTTGTTGCAACATTAGGAACGGTTGTTTCAAGCTTACTAAGTGGTTATTTGATCAACCGCTTTAAAACTAAAAGTGTGGTGCTTTTCAGCGTCTTTTTAACTGCAATTGGTATTTTTGGTATGAGTTATTCTACTAGTTATTATTTTGTTTTACTGCTTGCTATTCCTATTGGCTTTGGTGCAGGGAGTATTGATACTGCACTTAATAATTTTGTTGCATTAAATTATAAAGCACACCATATGAATTGGCTCCATTCTTTTTGGGGACTGGGTGCTTCTATGGGACCTTATATTTTATCATTATATCTTGTTAACGATAATTGGCGAGGTGGTATACGAACTATTTCACTAATACAGTTTTCATTTGTTTTAGTTTTATTAATTTCTTTGCCCCTCTGGCATAAAAATTATTTTAATGGGAAAACACAAGAAAATGATTTTTCCAAAAAAATAAAAGTTTTTAAAATTAAAGGAGTTGCCTATGCGTTATTCATTTTCTTAATTTATGTTTCGTTAGAATATGGTGTTGGATTATTTGGTAGTAGTTTTTTAGTTTCTATCCGTGGCTTCAAAGTTGAAAACGCAGCAAGATTAATTAGTTTTTATTATTTAGGGATTACTATTGGACGTTTAATTAGCGGATTTATTTCTATCATTCTTTCTAATGTTAGACTGGTTTTTTCAGGTTTAATTATTTCCGCTATTTCAATTATTCTAATTATTTTAAATCTTCATATAACGACTACTTATATCGCTTTCATACTTCTAGGACTTGGATTAGCACCTATTTTCCCATCCCTCATACATGAAACACCTAAATTTTTTGGTAAGGAAAATAGTGGTCATGTAATTGGATATCAAATTGCATTTGCTTATATTGGTGGGAGTACTATACCACCATTAATTGGTCTAATTGCAGCAAAAACAAGTTTAGCAATTTTTCCATATATCCTTTTAATCTTAATAATCACTATCATAATTTTATTTATTTTACTTGTTATTAACACACAAAAGAAAGTAGGACAACAATGAATTTAATAGGTGAATTTATCTCTTTAGGAACAGCTCTTTGTTGGACATTAACTGTTATTAGTTTTGAAAAAGCTGGAAAAGATGTTGGAAGCATAAGTGTAAATTATTTAAGAATCATATTTGGATTTTTATTCTTAGGTTTATTTTTATGGATTACACGCGGATCTTTCATTCCAATTGATGCCTCATATCATAGTTGGACCTGGTTACTTGCATCAGGAATTATCGGTCTTGTGATTGGCGATTTATTCTTATTCCAAGCATTTTTAGATGTTGGGGGGCGTATTTCTTTAGTTATTATGAGTATGGTCCCTGTATTAACCTCGATTATGAGTTTTATTTTTTTAGATGAAGTTTTATCGTTAATTGATATTTTAGGCATGATTTTAACGTTAGGCGGAATTTTATTTGTACTCTATTATAAAAGACAAAATAAACAACCATCTCATCCGCATATTGTTCGTGGTATTTTATTTGCATTAATTGGTGCGTTTGCCCAAGCTATTGGGTTAATTTTTAGTAAAGTAGGAATGGGAGATTTCAATGCCTTTGCAGCAACTCAAATTAGAATTATTGCTGCTCTAATAGGATTTACATTATTTATGTTTTTTAAATCCAACTGGAAAAACGTTCGTTTCGCAGTTACTAAAAAAAGAGCTATGATTTACATTCTAATCGGATCATTTTTCGGTCCTTTTTTAGGGGTCTCAACAAGTTTGTTAGCTATTCAGTATACGCAAATTGGTATCGCAACAACGATTGCTCAAACAAATGTTCTAATGATCATCCCGTTTTCAGTCCTAATGTTTAATGAGAAAATTAATATGCAAGAAATTATAGGAACAATAATTGCATTTTCTGGCGTTGCTTTATTATTTTTATTTTAAAAAAAACTGGTTACCCAGTTTTTTCTTTTTCTACTTTATTTAGTTGATAATTCGTATAGACTAATGTAATAATAACTGCCGACCAATTAATAATAACAATCCCCCACCAAACACCGTATATTCCCATATTTAAAACGGTACCTAGAAGATAGAATAAACCAAACGGTAATACCTGTCTATAGAACCCGATAAATATGGCATAATGCAGTTTTTTTATACCTTGTAATACAGAAACACTAATATTTAAAAAGATATATGTTGTGAAGGCTATGGCTTCTATTCTTAAATAGGTTTTTCCAGCTTCTATCACTTCAGGATTACTATTAAAAATAGAAATCAATTGGGGTGCTAGTGGCACAATAATAACCGTTCCAATCAACATTATGATAACTCCATAAATATATCCCTTTTTTCGTGTTTCTCGAATTCTATCAAAATTATTAGCACCATAGTTTTGTCCAACAATTGAAATCGCAGCTATATTTAATCCAATGGTAGGAACTAATGCTAGCTGTTCGATTCGTATCGCAGCACCGTATGCAGCAACACTTATATTACCCCCATATTTTAAAACAAAATAATTGATAATGAAAATTCCAATTGCAATTGTGACATTATTTAATGACGATGGAATTCCTTGGTTTAAAATTCTTTTAACGAATTTTAATGAAACAGAATTTCAAAAAACATTTTGACGTCAAATGACTCTGATTTTAATAGCGTGTTCGTTAAATATATTGTTCCCATAACTTGTGATAAAATCGTTGCATAAGCTATTCCACTTACACCGAGTTTTGGAAGACCAAACCAACCAAAAGTAAATAAGGGATCTAAAATCAAATTCAAAAAGAATCCTGATATTAAGACATTTCTATAAGGTTTTGTTTTACCCTCTGCATATAATATACCTCTAAAAATAAAATTAAGAGCAAAAAAGGTGGCTCCCATAAAAACCGTCGTTGTATAGTCATATCCAATTTCTAATACCTCACCTGTTGCGCCAGCTAATTCAAAAAGTGGTCGAACAGTAAGAAATGCTAAAATAGGTAATAAAATACCAAACAGCAAACTCATAATAACTGCATTATAGGCATAAGAATGAAATTTCTCTTTATCATCTTCCCCTAAAGAAATAGCAGTTAAGGCAGTTGTCCCATTTCCAAGTCCTGAACTAAGTGAAATAATTAAAAAGAATATCGGAAACGAAAATCCAAGGCCCGCCAAAGCATTTGTACTGATTTGTCCTGCATAGATGCTATCAACCACGTTGAATAAAGTATTAAATAGAAACCCAATTGAAGCAGGTATTGGTATTTTTTAAAATAGGTTTTTATCGACCCTTCAGTTAGTTTTTTACTAATCGTTTTCACACCTCCCCCTTTTAAAAAAAGAGACAAAGATTTGCCTCTTATCGAACTTTTTTCATGAAATGTTTGAATGAATCATGTTGAGGATTATCTAAAATTTCAGGTTTACCATGTTCTACAATTTTTCCTTCATGCATAAAAATGATATAATTTGCAAAATCTTTTACAAAACTAATTTGATGTGTAATAAAAATAAAATGTTTTCCTATGTCCCTTAATTCTTCAACTGCATGTAATACATCATGTGTTAAAATGGGATCTAAACTTGAAGTTGGTTCATCTAAAAAGATGACATCCGGGTCGATACTTAATGCTCTTGCAATAGAAGCTCGTTGTGCTTGACCACCACTGACATTTTTAGGTAGTTTATCGCCTTGATCACCAAGGTGTAAAAGAGCAAGATTTTTCTCAGCAATTTTGTCGGCTTCTTCTTTTGAGTATCCACGTGTTTTCTCTAAGACAAGTGTAATGTTTTTCTTCAGTGTTAGGTGTGGAAATAAATTATGATTTTGAAAAACGAATCCGACACTTTTTTTATAATCAGGTTCATTTACATCTGAACCATTAATTGAAATTTGTCCTTTGGTTGGTTTTTCTAAGCCACTCATCATTCTAATGAGTGTTGATTTACCACTTCCACTGACGCCAATAATCGCAACTGATGTATAATCTTCTAACGAAAAATTTATATCACTTAAGACTTCAACATCATAGGTATGTGATAAGTTTTTGATATCTATTTTCATAGTGACCATTTCCTTTCAACATACTTAGTAAATTGTGATAAGGGAATTGTAATAATTAAATAAAGTACCCACATTAAAATATACCCTTCTACAAATGCGAATGTTTTCGATGTCGCCACACGGATCGCATAATAAAGTTCTGTATATGCTAATACATTTAATAATGCACTTCCTTTAATAATTAAGGAAAAGTTATTCATCATTGGCGGCATTAAAATTCTAATCACTTGGGGGATTATAATGTATCTATATCTTTGAAATGGGGTGAATCCAAATAAATCCATTGCCATATATTGTTCCTCAGAGATACTAGAAAAAGCTGATTTATAAACATTTTTCATATAAGGAGTCATATAAATTATAATAGCGAAAATTCCCATAAGGTTACGGTTGTATGTGTTAAATGCCGGCCCAATAACAAACGCCATTACAACAATTAATACTAACAAGGGCGTTCCATAAATAATTTCAGTGAAGACATCATCTAATGCTTCTAGATAATTTATTTTACTAATGGATAATAAATAAAAAATAAATCCAAAAACTAAACTCCCTAACAATGAATAAATCGAGACCAATATGGTATTAATAAATCCTAATTGTATTAATGTTTTATAATCAGTAAAAGAACTTAATGTAAATGCATCTTTCTGTAAGAAAATGACAGCTAATGCGAATGCAATAACTGTCATAATCGCAAATATATATGAAACTGTTTTATTCATTGATATAGAAACTTAATCCGTAACGACCTAGTCGTTCTTTTAGTACAACATCCCAATCTTCTGATAATTGTTCATATAAGCCACCAGTTTCATTAAATGTATCAATAAATGCATTGGCTTGTGCTAATAATTCTGAATTCCCGTCAGCCACTGCCATTCCTATAGGACTTGAAACAAATGCGTCCCATACTACAATGGTTGAGTCGGGATTTTCGTTATGACCATTGACAACAGGATTAGCACTCATTAATAATACATCAGCTGTTCCTTGCGAAACATTTTCAATAGCTGTTCCTAAATCTGTAGCTTCTGTAACAGTTTTCCCATATGATTCGGGAATAGATACTGATACTTGTGATGCAATACCAATAAACTCTGTCTGTTCAACTGCTAAGATATCTTCGGTTGTTGAGTCTTCAGTAATTCCATTGGTATCTGCATACTCTTTATTAACTAAAGCAATAATTTTAAAATAGAAGTATGGATCAGAAAAATCAACTTTCTTTTCTCGGTCTTCTGTAATACTCATTGATGCGATTGCGATGTCAATTTCTCCGGAATTTAAGGCCGGAATTAAAGAAAGAAAATTTGTATTAACAATCTCAACTTCTCTTCCTAAATATTCAGCAAATGCTTCTGCAACATCAACACTAATCCCTTCAGGATCATTATTTCCATCCACTGTTTCAAATGGGGGATATCTTAAATCCATTCCAACTCTTAATGTGCCATCTCTACCGCATGCAGATAATGTCAATACGGTTAATAGTGTAATTGCTAGTATAAATATCTTTTTCATTTTAATCTCCTTTTTTAGTCCCAACGACGTGGATCGCCTTCAATTTTGTCTAATAATTTCATATCTGTTTCAGAAATGTCAAAATCCATTTGAGCATTTTCAATCATTCGATGTTCATGCACACTTTTTGGTAGTGGGGTAACACCTTTTTGTAGTAAGTATTTAATACATATCTGAGCAGCGCTTTTATCATAGTTTTTAGCCACATTTTGAATAACTTCATTATCAAGAAGATATCCGATTCCTAGTGGTGAATAAGCCTCAATAAAGATCTCATTTTTATCACAAAATTCTATTGTTTCAGATTGATCTAGCCCAATAAAATAACCAATTTGATTAACGTGGGGAACTATATCGTTATTATCAATAATATTTTGTAGATGTTTGGGTTCAAAATTAGAAACACCTATAGCTCTTGCTTTACCTGCTTCATAAGCTTCCTCTAAAGCTTTATACACTTGTACATTACCTTCACTACAATCTTTACCCATTTCATTCCATGGCCATGGCGCATGAATAATGAAAAGATCAATATAATCAAGTCCTAATTCTTCTAATGTTTTATTAAACGCTTCTTTTGCTTCATCATATGTTTTTATATGAGATTCAAGTTTAGATGTTACAAAAATATCTTCTCTTTTCACATCACTATCTCGAATTGCTTTACCAACACTAGCTTCATTTTGATATCCTTGTGCTGTATCAATATGTCGATAGCCATTCTTAATAGCTGTTTTAACTGCATTATATGCTTTTTTTCCTGCTTCAATTTGCCAGGTTCCAAACCCGATTTTCGGGATTTTAACGTCATTTCTTAGTGTATAAAATTCGTTTGTCATTTAATTCACTCCTTTTTATCTATTAATAGTATACCCTATGTTTATTTGAAAATCTTTTAAAATACTTTTTTTTCTTAATCACTTTAACTTGTTTTTGCATTGTGGTTTAATCTAAGTTTTTTTGTGAATAATTTACTTATTTTTTGGTTTTGGACCATAGTATTGATAAAACCACGCTTCAATATTACCATTAAATAGTCGTCTTTTTTTATTAGATTTTTTAGAAAAATCTTTTACAAAATCTTCATAACCAGATAAGTAATACTTACTCCAAGTATCTAACTTGTTATTTAGTTTATTTAGATTCTTATATAATGGTTTTAATTTCTTAGTTCCGCCTAGACGTTCCCCGTATGGTGGATTAGAAATTAAAATAGCGTATTTGTCATCATATTTTACATCGGTAAAATCAGCTACACTAAATTCAATACAATCATCAACACCCGCTTCAACAGCATTCATTTGTGCATTTTTGATATTAATCTCACTTATATCAGATGCGATAATTTTCACGTCTTCATCAAAATCAATTTCTAAGTACGCTTCTTTTGAAGCTTCAGTCCATACATCCTTAAAATATGGCCAGTGTTTAGCTGCGAAATTTCTGTTTAAGCCCGGTGCAATATTTCTAGCAATCATCGCTGCTTCAATTGGAATTGTTCCTGAACCACAAAACGGATCATATAAAACACGACCCTTTTCAAAAAAACTTAATTGGACTAAAGAAGCAGCAAGTGTTTCTCGTAATGGTGCCGCAACTGTTTTAACACGATATCCTCGTTTATGAAGTCCACTACCACTTGTATCTATAAGCATTGTACAAAAATCTTTATTGATAGAAAAAACAATCGGAAATACTGGACCTGTTTCTTCAAAAATACCACGTTTAAAAATACGTTTAAGTCTTTCTACAACTGCTTTTTTAATAATTGATTGACTATCAGAAATACTGAATAATTTAGACTTTTTAGAATTACCGTTAACAGGAAATTTTCCGTCTTCCGTAATATATTTCTCCCATGCAATATTCTTAGTCTTATCAAACAACTCATCAAATGTACGTGCTTCAAATTCATCCATTTTAATAAAAACACGTTCCGCACTTCTTAACCATAGATTAGCATTTGCAACACCTTTACGATCACTTAGAAAGGTTATTTTTCCACTTTCAACTTTTGTTACTTTATATCCTAATGATATCAATTCTCTTTTAACCACTGCTTCTACACCATATGTGGTAGTAGCTACTAATTCAATATTTTCCATATTAATATCTCTCCTATACTTGTACTTATAGTATACCATTTAATCTGGTGTCTTGAAATTCATATAAGCAATTAATATTTATTGACAAATACAAATTATATGCTAATATATAATTGTTAGCAGTCTTGTATAATGAGTGCTAAAAAGGAGGCTATTATGAATTTAGAAAAATTGACAAACACTGTTAAACAAATCATAAATAATGCAAACAGTTTAACAATTGAAAAAGAACACCAAGAGATAAGTGATGTTCATTTATTAAACAGTTTACTCACAACTGACGATTCTTTAATAAAAAAAATATTACAAAACATGAATGTTAATGTAGACAAGCTAGTTAATGACACTCAAAATGAATTAAATAAGATACCTAGTGTTACTGGGTCTGGTGTGAAAAACCCATATTTTAATAGAGACGTTAATAAACTTTTCGTTAACGCAGAGAAACAAAAAACAAACTTTAATGATGAGTATTTATCCATTGAACATCTATTTTTAGCTATGTTAACAGTTAAAAACACAACAGTCTATTCAATACTTTCATCCATTAACAAACAATCGTTTTTAAATGCTTTAAAAGATATTAGAGGAAACCAACGTATAACGAATGATACTCCAGAAAATGCTTATGAAGCATTGAGTAAGTATGGTCGTGATTTAGTTCAAATGGCCAATGAAGGTAAACTTGATCCAGTTATTGGACGCGATGATGAGATTCGTCGTGCTGTTCGTATTCTTTCTAGAAGAACTAAAAACAACCCTGTATTGATTGGAGAACCAGGAGTGGGGAAAACTGCTATTGCAGAAGGCCTTGCTCAGAGAATCTATTTAGAGGATGTTCCTAGTGGTTTAATTGATAAGACAATCTTTGCTCTTGATATGGGAAGTTTAATTGCTGGTGCTAAATACCGTGGAGAATTTGAAGAGCGTCTTAAATCTGTTCTAAATGAA
Source organism: Candidatus Izemoplasma sp. (assembly GCA_021736205.1). Lineage (GTDB taxonomy): Bacteria > Bacillota_I > Bacilli_A > Izemoplasmatales > Izemoplasmataceae > JAIPGF01. The sequence continues at coordinate 3,403 of JAIPGF010000016.1, read as the reverse complement.
GTCACCAAATCTAATGGAAAAATCATTTTATTTATTGATGAACTACATACAATTGTCGGAGCAGGTAAAACAGATGGCGCTATGGATGCAGGTAATATTCTTAAACCACTTCTAGCAAGAGGTGAACTACATTGTATTGGAGCAACTACCATTGATGAGTATAGAAAATACATTGAAAAAGATGCCGCATTAGAACGACGCTTTCAACCGTTATTGGTTGATCAACCGAGTGTTGAAGATACGATAAGTATTTTAAGAGGTATAAAAGATAAATTCGAGATTCACCATGGTGTTGAAATCTCAGATAAAGCTTTAATCGCTGCTGCAAAGTTATCAAATAAATATATTAGTGATCGCTTTTTACCCGATAAAGCAATTGATTTAATGGATGAAGCGGCTGCTTTAATCAGAACAGAAATAGACTCATCCCCTTCAGAACTTGATGATGTTAGTAGAAAAATACTCCAACTAGAAATAGAGAAAGAGTCTATCTCTAAAGAAAAAGATAGTAAATCTAAAGATAAATTAGCTAAACTAAATGAAGAAATTTCAAACCTAACAGATAAGAAAAACAGTTTAAAAGCAACATGGAAAAAAGAAAAAGACGAAATTGAAAAAATCAAATCTGTTAAAAAAGAAATAGATAAATTAAAACGTCAGATCGAAGAAGCTGAAAAAGAGTATAATCTAGAAAAATTAGCAAGGTTAAAATACGGTGAACTTCCCGAGAAAGAAAAAGAATTAGAGTCCTTAAACCAACCCAAAGAAAATGTTTTATTAAAAGAAAAAGTAACTGAAAATGAAATTGCAGAAATTGTCTCTAAATGGACAAATATTCCTGTAACAAAACTAGTAAAGAGTGAAAAAGAAAAGCTACTTAATTTAGACAAGATACTACATCAAAGAGTGATTGGGCAAAATGAAGCAGTTAGATTAACGTCAAATGCTGTTATGCGAGCTAGAAGCGGACTAAAAGATCCTTCTAAACCTATTGGAAGTTTTATCTTCCTGGGACCAACAGGGGTCGGAAAAACAGAACTTGCTAAAACGTTAAGTCGGACACTTTTCGATACAGAAAAAAATCTAATTCGCATTGATATGAGTGAGTATCAAGAACGTCATACAGTAGCAAGATTAATCGGTGCGCCACCAGGTTATATTGGGTATGAAGAAGGTGGACAACTAACTGAAAAAGTTAGAAGAAAACCATATAGTGTAATATATTTGATGAAATTGAAAAGGCACATCCCGAAGTATTCAATACACTATTGCAACTTCTAGATGATGGACGTCTAACAGATTCAAAAGGGAGAACAGTTGATTTTAAAAACACCATTATTATCATGACAAGCAATATTGGATCTGAATTTTTACTTGATGGCCTAACAAATGAAGGTACTGTTAAAGAGTCTGTGAGAACGCAAGTTTTTGATAAGCTTAAACAATCATTTAGACCAGAATTTCTAAATAGAATTGATGAAACAATTCTTTTCAAACCACTCACTAAAGAAAACATGATTAATATAATAGACTTATTTCTAAATGACCTAAAAGTGAAACTCTCTGAACAAAAAATTTCATTAAACGTTACTAAAAAAGCAAAAGAATATATCAGAGATACATCATATGATCCAAACTATGGTGCCAGACCTACAAAAAGATTTATTGAACGTCACTTAGAAACAGAAATTTCAAAGTTATTAATTCAAGGAAATCTTAAAGAAAATAACACGTTAATAATTGATGTTCAAAACAATCAATTAATATATAATTCTGAAAAATAATTATTATTATTACATGTAATAACGCTTACTTCATGGTATAATAATAGTTGAGGTGATTAATTTATGATAAAGAAAGTTATTCCTTTTGTTCACAATAAACTTAAGGAGACTGTAACGAATGAAGATTATGTTATTGACGGAACATGCGGTAATGGGTATGACACATTATTTTTATCTAGAATTGCAAAAAAGGTTTTTGCATTTGACATTCAAGAACTTGCAATTAAAAACACTGAAGAACGTTTAAGAAGAAATAAAGTCTACAATGTTAAAATGATTCAAGATTCTCATGAAAATGTCGACAAGTATATTAAAGATAAAGAGATAAAAGCTGCATTATTTAATTTAGGACATTTACCTGGAAGCGATAAACGCGTTGTAACTAAGTGGCCTTCTACAATGAAAGCAATTCAAAAAATAAAAAATAATTTAGTTGTTAATGGAATAATTGCTTTAGTTGTATATGTTGGCAAATTCGGTGGTGAAGAAGAAAGTAATGAACTTCTTTCCTATGTACGAAGTTTAAGCCATGAAGAATATAACGTGATAAAATATAGTTATTTTAATAAAGAAAAAGCACCTTATGTTATTATAATCAAAAAAAATAAATAAAACTAAATAGATAAATAAAAGACTATTTCGTGTGAAATAGTCTTTTTTTAGATGATTGGTCGGAACGACGGGATTTGAACCTGCGACCTCTCGGCCCCCAGCCGAGTGCTCTACCAAACTAAGCTACGTTCCGACCAATCACCTACTTTTACTTATTAATATTATATCGTTTAATCATTTTTTTGCAATAACTTAACATATATTTTTCATGATTATCGGGATAATTAAAATTTAATTTATCTGCAATTTTCTTTCCAAGATAATGAACAAACTCAAATGTGTTAAACAACGAATCAACACAATGTTCTCTAAATGAATCAGAATACGTAGCTTTAAGCATTTTCCATTCATTATCTGATAAGTATTTTTTAAAATATCGTCCTACAGATCCTGTATTCACTTTAAAGTCATTATTAACTCCAATATACCATTTTATCAACAAATATAATTTTGTTTGTAAAATATGTTCCATATATTTTTCAAAAAACAGTTCATCTCTATATAACGATTTGACAATATAAGATGTATCCCAAAAAAACTCATTCAAGATATCTAAAAAATTTTTTTCTGTTGGTTTAGTTACATAGAAGTTTCGTTCATCTGATACTTCTGGTTTTGGAATAGTATTATCTTTATCAATGATTACTTGATATAAATTAAACTCATTGGCATACTTTGCTAATTCAATCGGTGCAAATCCAAAATCAATTTTCATACCATCTTCATAAAGTACAAGTCGATTATATGTTTTTAATCCTGTTTTATGTGTGAATGAGTCATTAAAAAAAGAGATAGGTTTCCCAAACTGTTTTTTCCATGATTTATCTTCTGTAAACTCTGTTACATCTTCACAGTAAAAAAGAGGATCTAAATCACTAAATTCATCTTTTGTGACATTATGATTAATATATGAGCCTTCAAGAATAAACCCTCTAATATTATCATTAGAATTGACAAAATCGATTAATCTATTTAATTCTTTTTTTAAATCTCTCATACAATCACCT
>JAIPGF010000015.1 GCA_021736205.1 Candidatus Izemoplasma sp. | reverse complement strand
TCTACAACAACAGCAACACCGTTCATAAACATACCTGCTCCTTGATAGGTGAGGTCAATAACAATGCTTCCTTCTTCATCAACATATCCCCAATCACCATCTTTATTAACAGCAATTAACCCATCTTGAATGAGGTTTAAGGTATCATCTTGTGAGACGTTGGTATTTTCTTTCGAACATCCGACAAGCATAAAACTAACTAAAATAACTAAAAATAAACTCCCTAATCTTTTCATTTTTACCTCTCTTCCAGTTTTAACTTTTTTATAATAACTTTTTTGAGTGCATGATTATGTATGTTCTTTCAGCTTTATTATATCATTTATTTTCCAAAAAGATTTGACACTAAGTAAAAATATGTTATATTAATCATTTTAAAAAAAAGACATATTTAAATTATATGTCTTTTGTATAATTGGTGTAATCTCATTACTGTAATTTTACTTTACTGATAGATGTATACCCATTTAAATAAGCAAATGTATCTGTTTTATCCGAGGCATATTTTTTAATGTAGTGTCTTCCTGGATGGAAGAAATCTGCTTTTTTTGTTGGTGTGAACCCATAATTTTGAATATCTAATGTCGTTTCTAAAATCCCTTTAGACGTTTTAAATGAGTCTCTTGGAAAATTCACATTAAGAGTATAATTCTTAGATAACAGTTTCTCATCAAAGATATAGTCTAAGGTATTTTTAAGTTCTTGTTTTAATATCTCAAACTTGTTGCGTTGTGAAGATAAAGCAATTGATGGAATATCCAGTAACTGCGCTTGTAACGTGGCACCAACTGTCCCTGAATAACGGGTATCTATTCCGATATTATAACCATTATTCGTCCCAGAAACAACAAGATCAAATGGTATTTCTAACCCTAATACAGCGTAATTTACACTATCAACAGGTGTACCATCAACATAATATACATCATCGCTTACTTGTTTATAATTAAATCCACCTGTTGTTAAGGCCATGCCTTTACCAGATTGTTCTTTTTTAGGTGCTACAACATATACTTTTCCGTATTCTTTTAATACATCTTTTGTTAGTTTTAGTTTTTCTGACTTGTAGCCATCATCATTTGTTAATAATATGTTCATCATTTATCACATCCTTTTCTATGATAACACAAAAAGAATCTAGAGGAAATTAAAGCTCTCTAGATTCTTTTTGATTAATGAAACATTCAATCGTATTTTCTAGTAATGAAGTGATAGTCATAGGTCCAACACCGCCTGGTGCTTTGGTGATATAAGACACATGATCTAATAAATTATCAAAATCAAAGTCACCTGTAAGTTTGTTGTTAACACGGTCGAGTCCGACATCAATACAGACTGCCCCTTCTTTTACCATGTCTTTTGTGATTAAGTTGGCTTTACCAACTGCTGAGACAACAATGTCTGCATGTTTGGTAATTGTTGCTAGGTCTTTGGTATATCTGTGGGTAATTGTAACGGTCGCATTTTCTTTTAACAGCAGTTGTGCGATAGGCTTTCCCACTAAATTAGAACGGCCAATCACAACAGCATGTTCTCCTTCTATTTTAATATTATTACGTTTTAATATTGTAATAATACCTTTAGGCGTACAAGGTAAAATAGCATACCTTAATGTATGTAATCTTGCGATGTGGATTGGCTGCAGGCCATCCACATCTTTATTCAACTGAAGTCGATCAATAATGATATTACGATCAATATGCTCTGGTAGTGGTAGTTGCACTAAAATGCCATTGATTGTCTCATCTTTGTTTAATTTATCGATGGTTTTGATGAGTTCTTCTTCTTTGGTATGTTTAGGTAGTCTAATCATCGTTGAGTCTATATTGACATAATCACATGCACGTTTCTTATATTTAACATACGATAAACTCGCAGGGTCATCTCCGACTAGTACCACGACTAAATGAGGTGTATCGTTATATTTCTTTTGTAAGTTTTTTATGTCTTCTTTTAATTCTTGATGGATTGTTTCTGATAATTTTTTTCCGTCTATAACCGTTGTTATTCCCATTCTATCGTTCCTGGTGGCTTGGATGTGATATCATAAACAACTCTATTAATACCTGAGACTTCGTTAATAATTCTTGCTGAAACATTTTCTAAGAAGGTGTGTGGTAATTTAGAAAATGTTGCAGTCATGAAATCAAAGGTATCTGCACTTCTTAAGGCACAAACAAATTCATACGTGCGTTTATCTCCCATCACACCAACTGTTTTTACTGGGAGTAACACCGCAAAACTTTGTGAGACTTTACCGTATAAATCGTTGTAATATAACTCTTCGATGAAAATATTGTCCGCGTTTTTTAAAATGTCAACTTTTGCTTGTGTAACTTCCCCTAAAATACGAATGCCTAGACCGGGTCCGGGGAAGGGATGACGCATTATCATCTGCTTAGGTATTCCGAGTTTAAGTCCTACTTTTCTTACTTCATCTTTAAAAAGTTCACGTAGTGGTTCAAGTAGTTCAAAATTTAACTCTTTGGGTAACCCGCCTACATTATGATGGGATTTTATTGTTTCTGAAGGGCCTATAGCACTCATGCTTTCTATTACATCAGGATAAATAGTCCCTTGTGCTAAAAAGGTTGCATCTTTATGGTCTTCTTTAAACGTTTTAAAAATATCAATAAAGGTATTTCCAATTACTTTACGTTTTTGTTCAGGATCAGTAATACCTGTTAAATTAGATAAGAAATCTTGTTTAGCATTAATTCGTATTACATTGATATTAAAGTGCTTGGCGTAAAGATCCATTACCTTGTCGCCTTCATCTTTACGGAGTAATCCTGTATCAACAAAAACGCACGTTAACCTCTCACCTATGGCTTGGTGAATCAACGTTGCAACAACGGATGAGTCGACGCCACCACTTAACGCTAATATAACTTCTTCATTTTGAACGCGGGTGTTGATGTTATTAATTTTTTGTTCGATAAAGTTATCTAATGACCATTCTTGTTTGGCGTTACAGATATCTAGTGTAAAGTTTTTGAGAAATTGTTTCCCATAGTCTGTGTGTGTTACTTCAGGATGAAACTGAACGTTGTACAGTGGTTTTGTTTTATGTTTAACAAGGGCAAAAGCACTTGGTGTTTTCCCTAATAATTCAAAGTTATCTGCTAGATGATCCACGTGATCTCCATGAGACATCCAAACAGTTGATTTAGTGGGGATGTTTTTAGTAATCGCTGTCTTCTTTAACAGGGTAAGTTCACTTTTTCCATATTCACGTTTAGTTGTTTTAGTAATTGTTCCGCCCAGTAACATTTGCGTTAGTTGCATCCCATAACAAATACCTAAAAAAGGAATATCTAACTCAAATATTTCTTTTTTTAGTATTGGTGCATTTTCTTCATAAACACTACTAGGTCCCCCTGATAGTATAATCCCTTTTACGTTTTTATCTTCTAGATTCTTTATATCAGTATCAAAGGGAAGTATTTCAGAATAGACTCCAAATTCTCTAATTCTTCGTGCGATGAGTCGATTATATTGCGACCCAAAATCAAGTACGATAATTTTATCCATATCTTATACCTCTTTTTGTGATTTATCGCCAATGTCTTTACGGTACTGTAAGTTGGTGCACTGTATTTTCTTAATTTCAGTATAGGTCTTTGTTTTTGCTTCGCTAAATGTTTGACCGAAACCCAGCACCAAAAGAACGCGTCCACCATTTGTTTTTAAGGTGTCATTTGCTTGTTTGGTCCCCATATGAAAATACGGTGTTTTAAGTTGATCTACCCCTGTTATTTCATAGTTTTTTTCATACTTTTTGGGATATCCTTTAGAAGCAAGCACAACCCCTAAATAATAATCAGGGTCCCACAAAGTAGGCGTAATTTTTTTCTTTAAAAGGTTTTGTATAAGTGTTAACAAATCAGTATTTAATTTAGACAACAAGATTTCAGCTTCTGGATCACCAAATCGGGCATTAAATTCAATCACTTTAGGCCCCTCTTTTGTTTGAATGAGTCCGCCATATAAAAAACCAGTAAACGATCTGTTTTCTTTCATGAGTGCTTTGACTGTTGGTTGTATAATCTCGGTATACGCTTTAGAAATAGTTTCTTGTGAAATTGAATCAACAGGGCTAATCATTCCCATGCCACCAGTATTAGGACCCTTATCTTCTTCTAAAAGGGGTTTATGATCTTGAGCAATCGGCATAGGAATGATTACATCTTCATGCACAAAACACATAAAAGAGAATTCTTCTCCCTCCAAAAATTCTTCAATGATGATTTTTTCTGAGCCAAATGTTTTATCTTTAAGCATCGTTTTTATGGTGTCTTTAGCTACTATTAAATCTGGGGTAACGGTCACGCCTTTGCCTCCAGCTAGTCCACTATATTTTATTACATAAGGACCTTCTTGGTTTGTGATATAGGTAATTGCTTCTTGATAATCACTAAACTCTTTGTAAGAAGCAGTTGGGATGTTGTAGTGTTGCATTAAGTGTTTGGCATAAACTTTTGAACTTTCAATTTCAGTTGCTTTTTTGGTAGGACCAAAAACAACGGTTGATTCGTTTTCAAACAAGTCTGTGACACCACTTTCTAAGTATACTTCACTACCGGGAATAATCAAATCAATACTATGGATTTTCACAAATTTAAACAGTGCTTGATGGTCTAAAGGATTAAGATCATGAATATACGCAATTTCTGCGATACCAGGGTTACCTGGTATGCAGTGTAGGTTACTGAGTTTGTCTGAGTTTTTTAATGCCTGGCAAAGAGCATGTTCACGCCCACCACTACCTAGTACTAATACATTCATTGTTAGTGTTTAAAATGGCGATTATTAGTAAACACCATTTTAATTCCTAATTCATTACAAGCCCTAATAGAGTCTTCATCACGAATAGAACCACCTGGTTGGATAATTTTAGTTACACCATATTGGTGTGCTAGTTTTACAACATCATCAAACGGGAAAAACGCATCTGATGATAAGGTTAAATCTTTTGTATGTCTATGGTCTTTCGCCCATTCTAAGGCAATTTTAGCAGCTCCTACACGGTTCATTTGTCCTGCACCAATGCCAACTGTTTTAGTGTTTTTCGATACCACAATCGCATTTGATTTAACATGCTTGACAACTTTCCATGAAAATAGTAAGTCCTCTAGTTCTTTGTCTGTTGGGGTTAATGTTGTCACGCATTTTAAAGCTGTTTTATTAACGAGATAATCATCCACATCTTGGACTAAAATACCACCATTAATCTGCGTTATTTTTTGCGTGTCTGTGTTGGGTTGTGTGGTATCTAATTGTAAGACTCTTAAGTTTTTCTTTTTTTTGAGAGTTGTTAGTGCTTTCTTGGTGAAAGCAGGCGCAATCACAATTTCTAAAAAGATTTTATTTAATTCTAAGGCTAAGTCATTTGTTACTTCGTTGTTTAAAGCAACAATTCCGCCAAAAATACTCATAGGATCACTTGCTTTTGCATCTAAGAAAGCACTTAATAATGTCTCATTAGATGCAACGCCACAGGGATTCATGTGTTTTAAGGCCACAGCCGTTGGTGAGGTGGTATATTGTTTTAATATATTTAATGCAGCGTTCGCATCTTGTATGTTGTTGTAAGAGAGTGCTTTACCATTTGATTGTTTTGCGTTAAATAACGCATATGGATTCGTTGTTTGTTTGTAAAGTGCAGCTGTTTGATGGGGATTTTCACCATATCTTAGTTGTGTTTCAAAGGTGTAGTGGTTCGTTAATTTCTCTGGGTAAGGTGTCTCACTTAAATAATCAGCGATTAAACTATCATAATAGGCAGTATGTCTAAATACTTTAGCGCTTAGTTTACGTTTGGTTTCTTTTAAGGTATCGCCATGTGTTTCAAGTTCTTCAATCACTTGGTCATAATCATTAGTATCTGTGACAACGGTCACTGATTCAATGTTTTTCGCAGCACTTCTTAACATCGATGGTCCCCCAATGTCAATTTGTTCAATTGCTGCAGAAAATGATGTCTCTTTTTGTTTGATTGTTTCGGCGAAGGGATATAAATTAACGCAGACTAAATCAATGGGCGTTATAGCTTGATCGGCTAGTTCCTTCATATGTGAGGCGTTATTTCTTAGCGCTAAAAGACCCCCATGTATTTTAGGGTGCAATGTTTTTACACGGCCATCTAATATTTCTTTATGGTTGGTAATGTCTTCGACTTTGGTAACACGTATGTTGTTTTGTTTCAATTTTTTGTATGTCCCCCCTGTTGAGATAATCTCAAAGTCAAGACGATTTAATGCTTTCGCAAAGGGAACTATTTTGTTTTTGTTGCTGACACTAATTAAAGCTCTTTTCATTATTTTCCTCCAATAATTGTTTTATAACTTTTGGATAGACTTTATGTTCTAGTTGATGTAGTCTTTTTTCAATTTGGATGCGGTTATAAGGGGGTGTGATTTTAAGTGGTTCTTGGGCAATAATTTCACCTGTATCCATTCCTTCATCAATATAGTGAATTGTTATTCCTGTCACTCTCACCTTGCTTTTAACAGCTTGACCTAACGCATCAAGTCCTTTGAAAGCAGGGAGTAATGAGGGATGAATATTGATGATTTTTTTAGGGTATGCATTTAATAGGGTGTTGCCAATTAAACGCATATAGCCTGCAAGGGCGATGAATTTAATATGGTTGTTTTTTAGTTCGGATAAAATAAGTATCTCATACTCTTGTTTGGTTTTAAAGTTTTTTGGATTAAAAACATAAGTTTTTATTTGTAGTTTCTCTGCTTTTTTTATCACCTTTGCTTCTGGGTTATCACAGATTAATAAACGGACTTTAACAGTGCTATTTTTAGTATTAAGTTTCTTTGTGATCATCTCAAAATTACTGCCAGTTCCACTGGCAAAAACAGCGATGTTTGTCATTGGAATATCACGCCTTTTTGCGTGGTGACTGTTCCAATAATTTGGGGAGAATAATCTTCTAAAAGAGTTAATGTTTCCACTTTGTCTTTAGCGTCAATTATTAATACAAACCCAATGCCCATATTAAACACATGGTATAACTCATCAGTAGGAATATTCCCCTGTGTTTGAAGTAATTCAAAGATTGGTAACTTAGGTAGGTTATCTGTTTTTATCCTCACTCCTAAGTTACTTGGTAAGGCACGCGGGATATTTTCATAAAAACCGCCACCTGTTATGTGGGCCATGGATTTTACATTGACTGTTTTTAAGAGGTTTAAAACGGGTTTTACATAGATTTTAGTCGGTTTTAAAAGTTCTTCTTTTAAAGGAACATTCAGTGGCGCATAGATTTTATCAAGAGATAATTGCTGGTCTTCAAATAAAATCTTTCGTACAAGTGAATACCCATTAGAATGAATACCAGAAGATTCAAGTCCAATGATAAGATTGCCTGCTTTTACAGTTTGTTTGTCAATTAAATTTGCTTTATCAACAATACCTGTGGTGAATCCTGCTAAGTCATAGTCATTGTTTTGATAAAGACCTGGCATTTCTGCGGTTTCACCACCAATTAATTGCATGTCTGATTGTTCGCAACCTTCGACAATGCCTTTGATGACTTCTTCTGCTTGAGCAGGATCTAACTGAGACGTCGCAAAATAATCAAGGAAAAAGAGTGGTTTAGCACCAAGTGTTAAAATGTCGTTTACACACATCGCCACTAAATCGATGCCGATGGTGTCGTGTTTATTAGCTTTGTTTGCGATTAATAATTTAGTGCCAACACCATCTGTTCCGGAAACTAAGAGGGGATGGGACATATCAAATCCTGAAATATCAAACAGTCCTGCAAAATCTGTGTTGATGTTTGTATGCTGTTGAATTCGTGAGATGGTTTCTTGTCCTTTTGCTAGGTTAACTCCTGATTCTTTATAGTGTTTTGACATGATTCCTCCTTAAAACTTATCATCTGTATTGGCTTTTGTGATGTCTTGGTAGGTATAGGTTGGATAGTTACCAGTGAAACAAGATAAGCATAATTTATCGCGTCTTGTTGCTTTTAAGATGCCTTCTGTACTAAGAAACTTAAGTGTATCGGCATTAATTGCTTGTCTGACTTCTTCTACTGTGTGTGTTCCGCTAATCAGTTCATCATAAGTTGATGTATCTACCCCATAAAAACATGGATGGGTGATCGGGGGAGCAGCAATACGCATATGGATTTTTTTAGCGCCTGCATGGCGTAACATTTCAATAATTTTTTTAGAAGTTGTCCCCCTGACAATAGAATCATCAATTAAAATAATATCTTTGGCTTTTACCAGTGAGGGAACAGCTGAAAGTTTCATTTTAACCCCTTTTTCTCTGAGTTCTTGCGAGGGTTTAATAAAGGTTCTACCGACATATTTATTTTTAATAAGTCCCATTTCAATCGGAATGTTTGCTTGTTCAGCGTAACCCAGTGCTGCAGAAGTAGAACTATCTGGGACAAATAACACCATATCCCCCTTAACTGGGAATTCTTTGGCTAAGATACGTCCTGCTTCTTTTCTAGAAGCATGGACATTCATCCCTTCTATGTCACTGTCTGGACGTGAGAAATAGATGTATTCCATCGCACACATATTGTTGTAGGTTTTTTTCGCATAAAAATCTGATTGTTGATTGCCTGCTTCATCAATAATAAGTATTTCCCCCGGCTTTATATCTCTTAGAAATGTTGCGCCAACAGATTCAAAAGCACATGTTTCACTACTGATAACATATCCACCGTTCAGTGTCGCAATGGATAAGGGTCTTAGTGAATTTTTATCCCGCATGATATACAGTTTACGTTTGCTTAACGCCAGAAATGCGAATGATCCTTCTATTTTATTGAGTGCTTGTTTAAGTGCTTCTAAGCGGTTTGTTTGAGTATCTTTTTTTATTAGGTGGGCAAATATTTCTGTGTCTGAGGTTGATTTAAAGATGGACCCACTAATTTCAAGTTGACGTTTTAATTCACCTGAGTTAACTAAGTTACCATTATGACAGAGTCCAAAATCACCTGTGTAATGGCGAAACAAGAATGGTTGCACATTGTCGATGGAACTTCCCCCTTGGGTTGAATAACGTACGTGTCCAATTGCTGTATTACCGTTCAAGGTTTGTAAGTTGGTTTCGCTAAATACTTCATTAACGAGTCCTGTTCCTTTCACGGTATAAAACTGTTTGTGGTCTGTGGAAATAATCCCGGCGCTTTCTTGACCACGGTGTTGCAGGGCGTGCAATCCATAATACATCACTTCACTCGCATTAGAGACATTCACTACACCAAACACACCACATTCTTCATTTAATTTGCTTTTATATAAATAATCTATTTCATTCATAACCTGTCCTTACTGAATGCGATTTAGAATTTCAACATAGGCTTCTTCAATGCTGCCTAAGTCGCGTCTAAATCGATCTTTGTCTAACTTCTCTTTGGTTCTTTTATCCCAAAGACGGCATGTATCGGGGCTGATTTCATCAGCTAAAATAATAGTGCCATCAGCTGTTTTACCAAACTCTATTTTAAAATCGACTAAGATGATGTCTTCTTGTAAGAAGGCTTTCTGTAAAATAGTGTTAATTTGTTTGGTTAAGTCATACATGAGTGCTAACTCATCATAGGTGCAAAGGTTAAGCGCAACAGCATGATGATCATTAATTAGTGGGTCTCCTAAATCATCCTTCTTATAACAAATATCAAAGATGGTATTATCAGGGACAGTTCCTTCTTTAAGTTTCAGGCGTTTAGCCATTGAACCTGCGATAATGTTTCTGACGATAAATTCTAGTTTTATAATCTTCACTTTTTGACAAAGTTGTGAGCGGTCATCTAGTTTTTTAAGAAAATGATTGGGAATACCTTTTTCTTTTAGTTTCTTAAATAAAATCGAACTAATTTTATTGTTTAGTGCGCCTTTGTTTTTAATCTTGGCTTTTTTTACCCCATTAAATGCGGTCGCATCATCTTTGTAGTAAATGATGACTTGGTTATCTTTTTCTGCTTGATAGACTTTCTTTGCTTTTCCTTCATATAGTAGTTTATTCATGGATCGTCTCCTTTAAAAAATAATTAATGCCGTTTATAAATATATCTTGGTTTTTATTGCCTGAAATGTTTTTAAATAAGTGTTTACCCTTTCGTTCTGAGTGTGCCATCTTTCCGATTATTAAGCCATCCTTTGAAATGAGTCCTTCAATGGCGTATGATGCCCCATTAGGATTATATGTAGGGTTCATAGTTGGTGTGTTAGAGGCATCAATATATTGAAAGGCAATTTGGTTGTTTTTGAGTAGTGTTTGGTAGTGCGCATCATCAATGTAAAAATTGCCTTCTGTGTGACTTATAGGGACTGTATGTGTCTCATGTAGGTTAAATGAAGAAAGCCAGGGAGAAGCTGTGCTAGAAACGCTTGTCCTGATAAATTTTGATGCATGTCTATTAATCTTGTTTTTATGTAACGTGGGGGAGGTCGGCGTTAAATCAGTTATTTTGCCGTGGGGGAGTAATCCTGATTTTATAAGTGCTTGAAATCCATTACAAATTCCTAATATAAGATGTTTTTTACTAAGAAAGGCGTGAATCGCTTTTTTAACCTGGTCATTTCTCAGGACACTTGCGATAAACTTACCACTACCGTCTGGTTCATCCCCACTACTAAATCCACCACTTAACATTAAGATATGGGATTTGTTGATCCACTCTACAAGTTCGGTAATTGAGCGGTTGATTTTTGCTTCAGTCTGATTATTAAATACTAATATCTTAGTGTTAACGTGGGGGTGGTTGAAGGCTGCCTTACTATCATATTCACAGTTTGTACCCGGGAATACAGGAATTAAGACAGTAATCTTTGTTTGTTTTTTAGGATAAGGTTTGCAGGTAGATTCTGTTTTTGTTTTTGGGGTAAAGTTCTTGGTGGCTTTATGTTGCAGAGGAAAGATTGATGAATACCGCTCTTGGTTAATTTTAATTGCTTCGTCAATCGGTAGTTTCATCGTGTTTATTTGGATGAGTTGCTTCTTAGTTGTCTTTCCTAAGTATATTGCATTAGGAAGCGATAGTTTGTGTGTTGATTCAACAACGATACTGCCATAATTTAATTTAAATAATGGTAATATCGTGGTGATGTTTAATCCTATTTTATTACCAAAACTCATTTTGACTAAACTCTCCATTAGTCCCCCATATGTTAAAGCGTGAGCACTAATGATTGTGTGGTCTAAAATATGTTTGTGTATGTTTGTGAAATTCCGTTTTAATTCCTCGAATAACGGTAGTTTGTTTTCATCACGTGGGACATTAAATAAATAGATATAATGATTAGGAGATTTAAACTCAGGAGAAATAGTGTGCGTTGTTTTACCAGTTGTGACAGCAAAAGAAATAAGTGTTGGTGGGACATGAAGCTCATGATAGGTTCCACTCATTGAATCTTTGCCCCCAACCGCCGGTAAATTAAATGCTTTTAAGGTATTGTATGCCCCGAGTAATGCCATGAATGGTTTTCCCCATTTTTTTGGGTCTTTTTCTAGTTTTTCAAAGTATTCTTGGAAGGTGAAGCGTATCTGTTGATGGCTTCCACCTGTTGCGACAATTTTCGCCATTGATTCGACTATGGCATAAGTACTTCCTATATACGGGTTAACTGATGAAATATAGGGGTTGAAGCCATAGGCCATCATACTCGTTGTGGTGGTGGGTTTGTCTTTAACTGGTAGTTTGTGAACTGAAGCCTGTGTTTTAGTAAGTTTATATTTTCCACCAAAGGGACTTAAAACTGTTGTGTTGCCAATTGAGGAATCAAACATCTCTATTAGTCCTTGTTTAGATGCTGCGTTGGGATCTAGTAAGAGATTGATTGTTTTTTGTTTTAAATTTGTTCCGTGGTAGTTTCTTTTGAATATGTGAGATGTATCAGTTGTTTTAACATGGACATCTTGTTGTTGTCTAACACCAGCAGAATCTAAAAAGTCGCGTTTTAAATCACAGATAATAGTATTTTTCCATTGAATGACGAGCCTTTCTTTTTTGGTGACTGTGGCAACTCGTGAAACTTCTATATTTTCTTTGTTGCAGTAGTATTTAAATGAGCGAACATCTGCTTTATCTAAGACCACTGCCATGCGTTCTTGTGATTCGCTGATAGCTAGTTCTGTCCCGTTGATTCCTTGGTATTTAGTGGGAAGTTTATCTAAGTTAATTTTAATGCCTACAGCAAGTTCTCCAATTGCTACACTAATTCCCCCTGCACCAAAATCATTTGATTTCTTGATTAATTTGGTGACCTTTTCATTACGAAAAAGTCGTTGTATTTTTCGTTCTTCTGGGGCATTTCCTTTTTGAACTTCAGATTGAGATTGGTGTAAGGAGGTTTTAGTATGTTTTTTAGAAGAACCTGTTGCGCCTCCAATACCATCACGTCCTGTTTTTCCTCCTAGAACTAGTACAACATCCCCAGGTTGTGGTGTTTGTCTGATCAGGTGTGCTTTTTTAACTGCGCCAACGACCGCGCCTACTTCCATGTGTTTAGCTAAGTAGCCATCATGATATATTTCATCAACAAAGGTAGTTGGCAATCCGATTTGATTTCCATAAGAAGCATATCCTAAAGCTGCTTTTTTGGTGATAATACGTTGGGGTAGTTTCCCAGGAATGGTATCTTTAATATCAGCAAGAATATTGCCCGCACCTGAAATACGCATCGCTTGATAGACATAACTACGACCACTTAGAGGATCTCTAATTGCTCCTCCTATACACGTTGATGCGCCACCAAATGGTTCTATTTCTGTTGGGTGATTATGGGTTTCATTTTTAAACATTAAACACCATGTTTCAGTGGTGCCCCCTGCATCAACATCGATATAAATACTGACCGCATTAACTTCTTCAGAAAGCTCTAAATCATCTAGATTACCTTGGCTGTATTCTAGTTTTGCGTTGATTGTAGCGATATCCATTAATGTAATAGGTTTATGATTGCGATTAAGGGTGTGTCTTGTTTTTAGATACTCTTTGAATGTGTCTTCTATTTGTGTGGATAATTTACTTTCATCAAATGTAAGATTATCTAACATTGTCTCAAATGTTGTGTGTCGACAATGATCTGACCAATAGGTATCAAGAATTTTTAATTCAGTGATTGATGGATTCCGTTTTTCTTTTTGAAAATATGATTGCACAAATGCTAAATCTTCTATTGTCATCACAAGTGAAAAACGTTTATGTAACGTTTCTAATTGAGAAGTGGCCATTTTGATAAACGCTTTAACAGATTTAACAGATTCTGGTTTAGATGGGGAAAGTTGCATTAACTTGGTTAAATCTTTTTCTTTTGATTCAATATCATTTATGAGATACTTTTTTAATCGTTTTAAATCGTAGGCAGAGATATTCTCATTGAAAAAAATAGCAAATCCACTGGTCACAAAAACATTTGATGAGGGATCTAAAATCTTAAGGCATTGCATAGCCGAATCACTACGTTGGTCAAACTGTCCAGGAAGTGCTTCTATTGCTAAAAGGTTTGTTGTTTTTGGTATGTTATCTAGAATGTTATCACGGTTAGGTTCCGAAAATATTTGTGTTTTTGCTTGTTTCAGTAATGATTCTGAAATATTAAATATATCATAGATTAAAATATATCTTAATGATGGTAACGTAAGATTTAAATTTTGTTCTATATCATGAATAAGTTCATTTCTTTCAATTTGTAATCCATCTTTTCTTTCAATAAATAATCTTGTTTTCACTGTATCTCCTCGATTAACTCTTGCAGCGTATCTTGAACATATTGTTTATCTTTTGACACAATTGTTATATGTCCCATTTTTCTATTTTTACGTATGTCATCTTTAAAATATAGGTGAGTGTAGGTGTTAGATAATACATTGGATTTTTCTGCTAGAACCATGTCTTGGCCTAAAATATTAAGCATTGCGGTAGGGTTTATCATCGTGGGTTTCTTTGATTTTTCATTGGTGATTGCCAGAATGTGGTTTGTAAACTGTGATGTTGTTGATCCTTCAATGGAATAATGTCCTGAATTATGTGGTCGTGGCGCAAATTCATTAAATATTACGGCTTGGCCTTTTACAAAAAATTCAACTGCAAGCGTGCCAACATAATCTAGATCATTAATCAGCTTCTTAGTATAATCTCGTGCTTTTTGTGCTATTGTTTCAGGGATTTTTTCAGTTAGATCTGAAATATGTAATATCCCGTTTTTATGTCTGTTTTTAGGAATTGGTTGATAGTTTATTGTTTGGTAATTATCTCTTGTTGCAATACAACTTATTTCGTAATCAAAGGCAACTAACTCTTCTATTATATAGTCGTTTTTTAAATTTATATTTATTTGGTCAATGTCTTTTTTTGATTGTATAATGTATTGTCCTTTACCATCATAACCCCCAGTTGTAGTTTTTATAATTGCAGGGATAAATAGATCTTCTTTTGATGTATATTGTTTATAACTGGGTATTGGTATGTGTAACTTTCTGGCATAATTTTTTTCGATTAATCTATGTTTAGACTTCTTTAAAGCTTTTGCTTTTTGAGGGATTTTTGTTGTATATTTCTCAATTAAGGTGAGATCTACATTTTCAAATTCGTATGTTAAAACATCTGTAGAATTCACAAGTTGTTTAAACGCCTTTTTATCATTGTAGTTAGCTGTTATCATGGTGTCTGCTTTTTTACTGAGTGGACAATTAGGATTAGGATCCAGTCCATAAACTGTATGGTTTAATTGATGGGCTGCTTCAGCCATCATTAATCCTAATTGACCACCGCCAATAATACCAATAATCATTATATCTTGAGTTTCATATTATCTAATACTGTTTGTGTTTGTTTGTTTCTGTAGTCTGCAAGTTTTTTACTAATTTCTTCATTTGTTGTTGCTAAAATACTTATGGCATATAAGGCGGCATTTTTAGCCCCGTTTATTGCCATTGTTCCAACAGGTATTCCTGCTGGCATTTGTACAATTGAAAGCATAGAATCAACACCATTTAATTTAGATGTTTTAATCGGTACGCCAATAACAGGGAGTGTAGTGAGTGATGCAATCATACCAGGCAAGTGTGCTGCACCACCAGCCCCTGCAATTATCACTTTTCTGCCTAAATTTTTTGTTGTTTTAGCAAACTCATATAAATGCTCTGGTGTTCTGTGTGCACTAACAACGTCTCTGGTATATTCAATGTCTAGTTCTTCAAGTAAAATACATGCTTCTTTCATAATTGGCCAATCAGATGTTGAGCCCATTACAACACTAATTTCTTTCATGTTATTTCCTCCATATAAAAATGAGATTCTTCTACTCACAAAGAAAAATCTCATTATATAGTCTAATGATCATTTCTTTGCGTAGTCCTAAAATTTACGGCTTAGGGTAGAAACTTGTTTACCATATTAAAACGATTATACGCAACATATTATTTTGTATAGTTTGGTGCTTCTTGTGTGATATTCACATCATGTGGATGGGATTCTGTTAATCCAGCATTTGTTATCTTTACAAATTTTCCATTATTTATTAATTCTCGAATTGTTTTGGTTCCACAATATCCCATACCAGAACGGAGTCCACCACATAGTTGATAGATGGTATCTTGGAGTTCTCCTTTATAAGGCACACGTCCTTCTATGCCTTCTGGGACAAGTTTTTTTGCTTCTCCTGTACCTTTTTGGAAGTATCGATCGGATGACCCGCGTTTCATTGCAGCGAGTGATCCCATACCGACATATGTTTTAAATCGTCTTCCTTTATAAACAATCTCTTCACCAGGTGATTCTTTTGTACCTGCGAGTAAGGATCCTAACATAACAGTATTACCCCCTGCAGCAATAGCTTTTACAATATCACCACTATATTTAATGCCGCCATCAGCCACGATGCAGATATCTGTATCTTTTAAATAATTGTATACATCATTAATTGCTGATATTTGGGGAACGCCTACCCCCGCAACAACACGTGTTGTACAAATTGAACCAGGTCCAACCCCTACTTTAATTGTGTCTGCCCCAGCCTCAACAAGTGCTTTAGCTCCTGCCTTTGTCACAACATTACCTGCAATAATATCTAACTTAGGAAATTGTTGTCTTATTTGTTTAACGGTATCTATAACACCTCTAGAATGACCATGTGCACTGTCCACAGTAATGACATCAACGCCCACTTTAGTCAATGCTTCTACACGTTTTATGGTATCGGATGAAACACCAACTGCTGCACCACAACGTAATCTCCCACTATCATCTTTTGCGGCATTAGGATAATTCACCACATTATCAATATCTTTAATAGTTATTAATCCTTTTAAAATATTGTTATCATCGACAATTGGGAGCTTTTCAATTCTATTTTCAAGTAAAACAGCTTTGGCCGATTCCAGACTTGTGCCAATGGGAGCCGTAACTAATTTGTCTTTCGTCATTATTTTAGATACTTTGGTATCATCTAGTTCTCTATATCTTAAATCACGATTCGTGATTATGCCGATTAAAGTGTTGTCCTTTTCAATCACTGGTAAACCAGATATTTTATACGTTGAAAGCAATTTTTCTGCTTCTAAAAGCGTATTATTTGGCGTTAATGTGATTGGATTTAAAATCATACCACTTTGGCTTCTCTTTACATAATCCACCTGTTTGGCTTGTTGTTCAATTGGCATGTTCTTATGAATAAATCCAATGCCACCTTGTCTAGCAATCGCAATTGCGAGTTTTGCCTCAGTAACTGTATCCATAGCAGCTGATACAATCGGAATATTTAATTTAATATTTTTGGTTAAATAAGAGTCCAGTAAAACATCCTTTGGTATCACTTCCGACTCTTGGGGAATTAATAATACATCATCAAAAGTTAATCCTTCATTACTTAATTTTCCATTCAAATTATCCATTTGATACCTCCAATTATATAAAAATGGGCTCCTTGCCGTGTAGGTACACGCAAAAGAAGCCCATATATTGATATGGTTTTTTTGCACGTAGTCCTAAAATTTACGGTTTAGGGTAGAAACTTGTTTTCCATATTAAAACGATTATACGTGTTTTGATAATTTATTCTAACAAATAATGTTTTTTATTACAACAGCAAATCAGTTATTTATTTTTTTTCTATTAATATATAACAAAATCCCAAGCAAGATTAATCCATACACAATTGGAATAATAAAGACTAAATAATTAAATATGGGATTGTTTTGTTCAATTGCGAGACCAGGAAACATTAGAAGGGCAAATAATGGTAGTGCCATAGAAATAGCTGTTCCACTACCAACCACCATTTCTTCTGCGACTGGTGATTCAAAATCTTGATCTACACCTTTTAAAAGTGCAAGGCCGGTTGAGGCTGTTCCACTCATCATACCAAACATACCTAGAAAATAATGAACCTCATATTTACCACCATATATTTTTTTAGATACCCACTTAAGAAATAAGTAAGTAAAGATAGTTCCCACAGTCGCAAAAACAAGTACTAATAAGTAATAACGTTCAATTGATTCGATGGTAATTGTTAAAACTGCAGAAGCAATCATTATATTGAATGCGAGTGATGATATATTTGATAAGATATAATTATTCGTTAAGAAGTTAACATTCGTCCCACGCTTTTCTAATGAAGATAAGATTTTTCTAAATAACAATGCGTATATGATTCCAATTAGAAAATTAAAGCCATGAAATACACCAGCAAACGTTTCACCAATAGATCCAAATTGTGGTAAAAAGTAATTTTCTAAGAAAATAAGTGTTAAATAGACAAAAGCATAAATGATAAATATGATTACAACTTGTGTAGTTAATTGATCAAATACACGAAGTTCACGTATTGTTTCTACTTCAAATTCCTTTTTAATTGTTCCGCTTTCTTTATGAATTTTAGATGCCTCTAAATTGTGTTTTCTAGCAAGATAATTTAGAGAAATAACTCCGATGATACCCCCAACTAAGAATCCTAAAGAAGCAATGGTAGCTCCAAGAGCTCCACCATCAATTAAATTTCCTACGCCTTCTGCATAACCTTGTCCTATTGAAGTCGCAAGTCCTGGACCTTGTCCAAATCCAAGAGGTAATAATAATCCTGCTCCTAAAAAGATATTTTTAAATAAAAAGAACACAATAGCGGCACCTATAACAGCTTGCAATAAATAAGTAAGCACAATGACCATACCAGTAGACCAAACTTTTTTGTTTGTCTGGTTATCATCGCGTTTAAGCGTTAGTGCAATAAAGCCAATGGCTAGAGCGTGGTAGACTGTATTATAAATAATGTCCATTCGATCTGTCGACCCATTTTGATTTAATGGAATAATATTAAAGAACCCATCTGATAAAAGTAACCCTATGAACCCAGCAATCAATGCAGAAGGAATAATTACTTTATTTAAAAACGGTAGTTTCTCTTTTATAATTTTTGCGATAAATAAAAGAACACCCACATAAACAAAAAAAGACATGATACCCCAATTCGCAACAAGTTCAAACATTTGTTTACCTCCAAAAAGAAATTTGCCAATAAAAAGTCTGTTCCCTTTTATTGGCATTAATAATTATATTATATCATATATTTATTGATAATAAAGGTGTTTCTGATATAGGAAATTAACAATATATTTCGACACGTATTCAATTTGATCTTTGTTATAACCGATTTGTCTAGGTAATGGTGATAGTCCATCAAATTCACACAGCCCAATAAAGGCATGCGTATAATATCTTTTTTCATTAAGATAGTTTTGCATTAATTCTTTATAAATTAATGTCTCCGCTTTTTTACGTTGCCATGTTGTTCTTAAACGATCGAAATTACCTAGTACTCTAAATTCTAGTAACAATAGACTATCTTTGTATTTTAAAACATAATCAATACGCATCATTTTAGCCATTTTAATTCGATATTCCAGAAAAATTTCTAAATTATTATACTCTTCTTCTGATAACAAGACAGATAATTGGTCCAATATTTTAAGCATAAAAATTATATTATCCAACCAAGAAACAATTTCCGTACTAGAAACCTCCCTAGTATAAAACCCTTTATTTCTAAACATAGTTCTAAGTTTTTTGGTATAAGGGGCATCTTTAATCGCTTTCCCTCGTTGGTTCATTTTACCTTTTCTTAATTTCCAACCATTCTTGATATCGAGTTTTCTATAAAATGTCTTTAGGTCTTTTGGTGACTTAAAAAATTTCAATGCATCTTCTTTCATTTTTCTCTCCTTTTCTACTTTGCCTCTATAAGTATATTAAAGATAAGGTACCTTTTTTTCTTTTTTTTAAATTAATTTAAGAAAAATCCTAAGTTTGTCATTAATATATAGTGTAGACCAAAAAGAAAAGGAGATATGTATGAAAAGAAAAATTGTAATTGTTTATTTAGTTTTGTTTATTAGTTTATTTGGAATATCACTTGAAACAGTATCTGGGTTTTCGAGTCACCCAGACAACATTCTTGACTCATCAAAAATGACTTGGGTTACTATTGATGATTATTTCTTGAATTATCTAACCGATACAAACACTTATCATGAAATGGGAACCTACAATGGAACTTGGTATTTAGGAATTTTGGATTCAAATCGAATTAAACGTGTAGAAATCAGACAATTTCTGTATGAGAATGGAAGTTGGAATGCAAGTGGGACAGAAACAATATCTATATCAGAAATTATCGCTGGGAATGGTGTTGTACCTGTCAGTTTTCCAGTAAATGGTCAATATAATGACAAAATGCAAGCCATACAACTTGATGTCATAATGGAAGACGGTGCAGCGCGAAACTATGATGCTACATCAGCACATATACAAGATATAGAAGCAAGTTTGTATTTTGGTATGGCCGATCCTACTGCAGATATTACTAATCCAGAATTCTCTGGAGGTGGAGTTTATTTCGCAAATGTTAGTAATCCTTCTACAATTAATGAAATCAAGTCAACTTTAACAGCAACTGATGAAACTGATGGAGACTTAACAAATTCGATTGTATTAGAATCTGATGATTACTCAGCAAACAGCAATGTATTGGGTGATTATAATGTAGTGTTTAGTGTAACAGATTCAAGTAACAATACATCTTATTCAACAGTGACAGTACGGGTTGTTGATGTAACGAAACCTATCATAACGTTAAATGGTAACAGTACCGTTTATATCGAGTATTTAGATATATACAATGATCAAGATGCAATATGGTCTGATGATTACGATGGATCAGATACATTAATTGGTTCAGGAACTGTTAATTCTAATATTTTAGGTAATTATTTTATAGAGTTTAACTATACAGATTCATCAGGTAATGTTGCTGATACAGTTACTAGAACTGTGGTTGTTCAAGACACAACACGTCCTATCATAACTTTAAATGGAAGTAGTTCGATTAATTTAAACTTAGGTGACATATACAATGAAGAAGGAGCAAATTGGACTGATAATTATGATGGCAATGGTACAGCAAACATTAGTGGTATTGTCGATACAAACATAGTTGGAGAACAAACTGTTTTATACGATTATACAGATTCAAACGGTAATGTTGCTGATACAGTCACTAGAACGATTACTATTAATGATAATATTAGTCCAACCATTTCTTTGCTTGGGGAGTCAATAGTTTATATTGAGTATGGTGGTGTCTATTCAGAACCTGGGGCAACTTGGTCCGATAATTATGATGGAACAGGAGAAGTTCCTCTGGCAAATATTACTGATAATATAGATCTAACTCGTGTAGGAACCTATACAGTAGAATATAATTATTCTGATTCATCCGGTAATCCAGCTACCACTATAACACGAACTGTTGTAATAGAAGATACAGTAACTCCCATTATACAAGGGTTAGACAATGTATCTGTGTTTAATTCAGATGGTGTAAGGGTAGAAGAAATACTATCACAAGTGACTGTAGAAGATAATTACGATGGAAATTTAACAAATAATCTTTATGTGACAGATAACAACTACATCGGAAACGAACACAAAGTAGGGACATATACATTTACAGTTGTTGTTAAAGATTCAAATAATAATGAAACAACTGTAATAACGACCGTAACTGTTCTAGATGACATTAGACCGACTTGGACATATACGGATGACTTACTTACTGAAGCAGAAGCGAATGCAATGACACAAGCAGATATTGTGCAATACATCAAAGATAGAAAATGATTCTAATCAAAATACTAATATTATTTTCGTTTTTCTTATCGTCAGGAAGCGATTCTTTAGATTTGATAAACAAACCTAAAATCCAAGAAGCTTATATATATTCAAGTATTGATGATCCTATTAGTCTTGAATACATAAAATCACAAATAACTTCAATTAGTAAAATTAGTAATGAACCTATTGAAGAATATACTATCATAGAGAATACCTACAACGATAATAATAAAAAATTAGGCGAACACCACATAGTGTTTGAAGTAACAGAAGATGAATTAGTCTCTCAATTAATTGTTTATGTTCAAGTTGTTGATATTACACCACCAAATATTGTTATGGAAAATACAATCACTTTAAAAATTAACTCAAATAACAATAATATTTTAGACAAAATCAGCATTAATGATAATGTTGATATCCTATCTTCAAGTAATTTAAAAATAGTTAATTCAACAATTGATTTTGAGACACCCGGTACTTACACAATTATATTAGAAATATCCGATAATTCTGGAAATAAATCTCAAAAGCAAGCTACTATCATTATTGAGAATGAATTATTAACTCCTATTGAAAAACAAGATAATAATATAACAGAAAAAGTAAAAAACTATTTGAATACTGTCGGTTACCCACTATTTTTTTCAATCTTATCAATATTAAGTGGTAGTATTTTTTTATCTGTAAAATTATTTAAAAAATAAAGATTACGTTTGTAGTCTTTATTTTATTAGGTCTATAATCTTCAAAGGATGTGTATATATAACATGAATTATACATGACTACAAAAATATATAATTCATTAAAAGTGATTCATTATTCTTGATAAGAATCAGCAGACAAACAGGATGACATATTTATTCTATCGATTAAAATTACAAAAAATAATTTTAATTTATAAATTAAAGAACTTATCTCATCATGTTTTTTTATATTTAACCGTAAAAAAAAGCGTCAAAAACGCTTCAGTTTACAGATATATGGTGGCTCGAGACAGAATCGAACTGCCGACACACGGATTTTCAATCCTACCTCTCACTATTTTCACAAAATCTTATTATAAATTATAAAAGAGCTGATTCTAGTTGTACACTATGCAGTTTGAACACTTTAAAATCGCTCTAGAGCATCAAAAAAGTCATAATTTCATCAGTTTGTTCTAAGTTTCAAGACAACCGGTCAATAAAAATGCTAAATTCAGTAAAATTAAACCATCTGTATCTTTTTCAGCCAAATAAAACACGCCTTAAGCATATATTATAGTGAAAGGGTGTTTGGAGGAAATGAATTATTAATTTAAGTATTTAAGCAGAAATATATCAAAATTTGAAACTATATATAAGTGATACGAAAGAAGGTTTTTATGGAAAAATCTAATCCAAGTGGGTTTCTCTAACTCTACTACAAAATAAGTTAATTGGTTTAAAGTTACAAACAAACTCTACCTCGCAAGACTGTCAAGGGTAGTTTTAGGTATAATGGATATTTAGTTTGTATTCGATTATACTCGGCAATCATGTCATAAGTCGGGTTCCCAAGAGCCAAATGGATAGGGAATCATATAATTGAAATCATTTGTCAATTTTATTAGGCTCCGTTTAGAGACGGAATCATAAGACCTACGTTATAAGTTGATTGCTTAAACATGACAGTTCGCTACTGGCGCACAATACAATTATAGTAATAGTACTAACAATAATATTCAATTATAAAAATAATATACAAATTAACTTAAAAATTAAAGGAGTGATATTATCAAAAATAATAAAACATTATCAAACTTTTTAAATCAATTTGATAGCAACATGTTTCAAATTAATAAAAAAGGAGAACTTTACACACCTAAATACAAAACAGACTTATTAAACCTAGACGTTTTACTTAATGGTGGTTTCCCAAAAGGTAGGGTTATTGGGATTGGAGCTGAATGGGGGGTTGGTAAAACAACACTTCTAATTCAAGCCTGTGGGAATATCATAGAAAAATACGATAAAAAGGTTTATTACATTGATGTCGAAGGTGGTGCAACATATGATTTATTTAATTCTATGGGCTATGCTGAACTTCTATATAACCCTAATACAAATCCAAACGGAAAATTCATCGTAATAACCACTGAAACTATAGAAAACATAACAAAGATTATCAATAGAGTTTCAAAAGAAGACGACACAGGAATTATTGTCATTGATTCAGCAACTCAAGTAATATCCGAAAAGCAAACTAAAATGGATGACTTAGGAGCTTCCAAAAAGCACATCGGTTATGCCGCTCGAATGTGGTCTAGAGTAGCAAAACCAATAGTTGCAGTAATGAAAAAAACTAATGCGTGCTTAGTCTTAGTACACCAAGCGAGAACAGATATCTCAGGTTTCAAACCTCGAGTTGTAGCATCGGGTGGAAATGCATTAAAACATATTGCCTCTGCAGAATTATGGGGTAAAAGAAAAAAATGGATTGATAATGTCTTCTCAACTACCACATACAAATCGAAAGCCATCGGAGCTTATGTTGAGTTTACCACTAACAAAAATAGATTATGTAATCCATTTACTAAAGTAAACATTCCAATATTTTTCGGTCGCGGAGTTTCTAATCTATGGATGTTTAAAGAGTGGTTAGAGAATAACAGTTTTGAAAATGAAGATGGTAAAGAAATCCCCTATCTAAAAGACAGTAACTCTTGGTTTCAATTCAATTTACCCTTCTTAGACAAAAAAGTTCATGGAATAAACAAATTATATGATTTAATGCACGAACATTTTAAGAAAATAAAAAGCTTTATAGAAGAGAAAAGAAACTAATTAGAAAGAGCCCTTGGTTACAAGTAAAATTGCTAAGGGTTTTTTTTAAGTTATTTATAGTACTTTATCTTTTTAGTATCGAATATAACATTTGTTTTAAATACAATTTCAACAAAGAATAATTTTTTACTTAAAAAATCCTCTAACCCCTCCCTTGTAACCGAAAAACGGCCTCTACTATCACCATTTTCATTATACATATAATAACCATTTACTATTTTATAATCTCGATCAATTATTACAGAGATTTCTTTTGAGGTTAACTTTCTAACGCTTGTTAGGCTTTTTAAAGGTTTAATATTGATTTTGATTGCATTATCTTTAATAAAGACATTACGAGGGAGGAACAAGTTTTTAACTTTTTTAATTCGGTCTATTTTTTCGATTTTATTATCTTTCACAGAACTGTCATATGAGTAAATGTTTGAACTTTTGTATTTTGGGTTAAAGGAGATTATTTTCTCAATAATCTCTTTAGGATATGTGTGGTTATTTAGTGCTTTTATCGGTGAAACTGTTTCCAAAAAAGTGTCTGTAATCATATTTCCTAATATACTTTCCATTTGTTCAATATTATTATTTATTATAGCATCACTATACTTAGAATCATTTAGATATTTAATGGATTTTAGTGAGGTATCATCCAATTCTACATCTTCATCTATAAAAGGTAATTTATTAACGGCATCAACAAATCCATCAAGCAGTTTTTTCTTGTAACATTGAAAATTATTCTCATCTAACTCATTTTCTTCTACCTCTTTTATTTTGGATTTCTTGAGTGTACTGGTCTTAAATTCTATTAATTTTCTTACAAATTCTGAACTTAATTTATAAGGAGGTATTTTTTTAGCAATACCATACAAGTCAGCCCATTTAAGATTATGGTCCTTTACTTTCTCTTCTTCAATCCAAGAATTCAACTCCTTTGATAATAAAATTTTATCCTCTTCTTCAAGTTTATTTAGGATCTTTAAACAATCATCTGCGTTAGTTAATTCTTTAAAATCATGTATTAAAACATACTCTATCCACCAATTAAAAATCATCCTAATATTGAACAGATTATCAATACTTTTAGATTCAACAGTTCCAAAAGGAGTATCAAACCAACTAAATCTGTCACTATATCTAAAAATACCTAGTAAATCTTTAAGTAATTTAACTCCTTCACTAAAATTTTCCTTATTAAGATAAGATTTATAGTTGATTTCCCAAGAATTGAGAGCCTCATTATAATTATTAACAGATGGCTCATCTTTAATAAATTTCTTTAATTCATTTTTAAAGTCGTTCGAAAGGCTTTTTTCAACATTGATAAGGTAATATATATAAATTGAAATAAAAATGAAGATTGCTTCAGACTTATAATATATAGAATTTCTTTTATAAACATGATTTCGCAAAAACTTAACAAACCATAATTCTTTATGAGAGAGAGTATGAACTATCATTGTAGTAAAAACTTTATAAGTTAACTCTTTGTGTATTGTATCTTGAGACTTTAAACTTAAAAATAATCTTTCAATAATTTTTAAAAAAGTTTCAATATAAAAATCCTGGAGTTTGAGATTATTATTAAGAATCTCATAGAGATAGAACATTGTTCGGGTTATATGATAATAACCTTCACTGCTACCAGTTATTTTCACAAAACTAAAATCACCTTCATTATCAAGTAAACTTATAATATTTAGTTTAGATTGCTTAATAATCTCAAATAAGTCATTACTCAGTGTTCTAAAAAAGAAGTTTCTATTAGGTTTTGATATGCCCTTTTTATAAAAATCTAGATCTTCGTTCTGTAGATGTAATAATCTACCCAATAGTTTCTTATCATTTTTTTTATGTAAAGAATTATAGGTTTCAAAAATACCCTTTTTAAAAATCATAAATTTCAACACTTTATCTAACTCAGTTGGTGACTCATCCTCATGCACTGCTAATTTAATCAACTTCTCAATATATTTTTCGTTTTTTAATAATAATGGTATTTCATGCATTATAAATAAAAAAGCATAAAAAACACTTATAAACATCAGATAAAAAACACCTAAAACCAAATTGAAATATTCAACAAAAAGGAACAATACCATAATAATTAAGGATATAAGGAGCATATTCATAAAGTTATACTTTTTATTCATTAGAATTTTTCTGAACTCAATATTTTTTAAACCATATTGTTTTTCATTCTGGAGTGATAAAGATATAGAAATGATAGTCAAGAGGGTTGGTAATAAAATAAATACAAAATCAAATCCATCATATGAATATACTTTAATTTCTTCATAGTTTAGTAAATTATATCTTAAAATAAAAACAGCAATTATTATTATTGCACACTCTCTCCAATACTTCAGAAAAGTTTTCAATACGGGCATAACAAATAAGAAAAATAATTCTTTTATTCTCAGAAGTTTTCTTCCTATTGTTTTTTTTGCAGTCATATTAGATTCCTTCTTTCTATAATGATTTAAGTTTAATATGTTCAATAAGAATAATTTTCAATGAGTTTGAGGGGCTAAATATTTTGACCCTAATTGATAAAATACTTTTTAGGATTATTTTAAATTAATTTTTCAAATAATTTCCTATGATAACTAAAATATTTTTGGGAATCATCACTAATTTTTATTTTCATATTTTCGTTAAGATTAAGGAATGTTCTATTCTTTCGAGATAAATCCTCTGAAATTAAAATTTTACCATTTTCATCAAAGGATATGTAATGGTTATCAAATAATTTGTCATGATTAGGACATAGCAGTAATCCGTTATGCTCATCTAGGTGTTCACCATTTTCACAATCCTTCCAAGCTTTAATATGGCTTGCAATAAGAAACTCTGAACCTCCTACACCACAAAGAACACATTTGTTGTTAAACTTATCTAATATAAGATTTCTATACTTACTTTGTCCAATCCTTGCTTTCAAAAGAGTTTCCTTATATTTATTAGGCACATTCTGTACATCTTTTTCAATTCGCTCTTTTAAGCCTTCTTTATCATATAGACTTGTACCATTATATTGATTAATGTAATTGGTAACTTTTCTATTGTAATTAGGATTCCCATACCAAATATTTGATTGCCCCATCATATTACAATTAAATGTTCTTTCTTTTTCAGGAAGTAAGGTTGCATCATCAACATGGCATTCGATATAGTAACTTGCTTCTTCCCCTTCTCCTCTGTCATTAATAAATCTTCGTTTTTCATTATTTAAAGTTTGCTGTTTACGATATACTCTAGCATTTTTGTACCATCCAGTAATCACTCTTCCTTTATTATCATCAGTGCTTACCCATATTATGGTTATGCCATTAACAAAATCTTTATGTGACTTAGATTCCAACCTTTCAATTCTAATCTTAGCTTGTTTAAATTTATCTATCGGCTTTTTTAAGTTTTTTGATCTATTCCCTGTTGGTGGTTGAACAAATCCATAATATTTTTCATTGATTTCTTTAAAATTAAATAGTTCATAACCAATTCCATGCTCTTTGACATACTTCCCTCCATGAACTGAAGATGTTTCTTCTGGTCCTTGGTATAATTTCATAGGAGTAACATTACAAAACAGAATTGGAGGAGTTTCATCTTCAAAATTATAGATATTACATTTTTCTTCTATATTAGATATGTAATTATCTAATTTATCTATCTTATTAATTTTCATAGGTCCTTGTGGTGCTGACTTTAATCCATTCATCTGCAAGACCTTTAATGATAATTTATCGTTATCGAATGTTCTAATCAATTTAAATCTTGCAAATGTGTTTGCTTTTCTGTTTTTTTGTTCTTCCTTCCAATACTCCCAATCAGTTCTCATGTCATCAAATGGGATATCTATCTTTTCAATAATACATTTAAACATTATTTTTTGATAAGGCTTGGTTGAATAAATGTAAACAATATCTTCTACCTTGTATTTAGTATTGTTCATTCTCCAATCAATAACATCATTATCATAGAATGCTTGAAAATGATCGTAAATATTTGAATTAGCTGATATTAACCATTTCATATTATCTCCTCATTTATATGTTATTATATTAAACTTGTTCTTTAAATCTGGTTAAATTTAAATTTAATTTTTTCAACCTCTATACCCTTCTATTTTCTTTAGTTCTTGATAGAATGGTTTCGAGGAGGTGTTCTAATGTTTACTGATGAAGAACTGAAATTAATCTCAAATTATTGTAAGGAAAATATAAGTGAAATTGAAAGATTAATAGATATCTCTCTTGAAAAAGATAAAGAAGAACTAACTTATGAACTTAATCTTGTTAAGAGAATCATTTCTAAAATTAAATAAAAATACAAAGAGGTATTCCAGTAAAGGAACACCTCTTTCTTATATAACTGAGCCCCGTACATAGTTTAAATATATTATAAAACTTTTTTCTTTACATAACAAGGCTTGTCTTCGTGTATCCATAACGTCCTCAGAAAGCATAAATCAACCATATTCGTACTAACAAGAATATCTCAAGTGTTTATTTATAAAACCAAAAGAACTCCTTAGAGACTGAATATTGAATATCAATCAATCTTGATCATAACCCTCTAAAATCCCTCCACAAGATTTGCATCTTAATCCAGCAATACCATCAAAGGTTTCATCCGGTATTTTAATTCTCTGCGTTCCACATACACCGCAAAAGTGTCTAATTTCATCAATAGTTTCTTTATTCAATCCAACACTAAAAGTCGCTTTGATGGTATGATGTAATACAACTGTCCTACATTTAGGACAATCATATGCATCTTTTAACGGTGATATATGTACTCCTCCATCTTTTAGTTTATTTACATACTTAAAAGTCTCAATCTGAGGGTTGTTTTTGTACACTTCTAAAATATCTTCTACTGTTTCTAAAAACTTCTCTGGATTAAAGTCATAAGTTTCGATCAACCCACAAGACTGGCATTTGTAATAATGAACTAATTCTTCAACAAACATCTAATCCCAACCATTTTTTATTATTTTTATTTCAGTTTCTTTTAACCTTCCTTTACAAGACTTGCAATTAATTCGCGGTATTTTATCGAACATTTCCTTTGGCACTTTAAACAAATAACCTTCACATAAGTCACAGTAATAAGGTGCCCTATAATATATATGTACACCATATTTCCATTCAATTGGATAATGTTCGTATAAAACTTTACATGTTGGGCAAAAGAAAGGTTGCTTGTTATTAGAACTTTTAATCTGTCCTCCCTGATATTTTATAAGATATTGTAATATTTTTACTTCTATTGAGTCTCTAAAATCATATCCTTTATATTCCAAAAAGAAATCTTCATTCTTTTTGGGAAATGTTATACTATAGAAATCAAAATTCTCTTTGTTTCCACACTCTCCACACTTAAAAGAAATTCTTCTATTCATTTCAGCCAAAAAAATCACCTTCTACCTTTAATCATACATAAAGTCTTGATTCTAGTTTTACACTATGTAAAAACTCTTCTGTTATAACTGCCAATTAAAAAGATACACCATTAAAGGTATACCCATTTCTAAATCAAAACTATACCCCTACTTATTACTTAAATTATACCATATAGTCAATATTTGCAAACACTTAAAAACTCTTTAATAAACTAATTTCATTAAGTTGAAAGGTTATTTAAAAAATGATAAATATCATAAATACTCCAGGAAGTAACATGACCGAAATCTACACTAAAAGCCAATCTTTTTACATAAATTGTCAATTTGTCTCCATTTCATACCTTTTGTAGAATTGGCAGCAACAAAAGGTTTTTTTTGTTCGATTAATAATTCATACATTCCAAGTCTTTTTATTCTCTTCCCTAATTTCGTAAACCTTTTATTCTCTTCAGCTATCATTCCCATATAAATAATAGTTAAATATTTACTCATCTTTAAAGTATACTTCCCATAATTTTTTGAAATTTGATCAATTAAAAGTGAAACATTATCATCAAAAGCATTATTTGTTAAATTATAGACCTTTATGAAATCATTATATATAACTTTGAACCCAAAGATTTTCCCCATTTTTCTAAAAAAATCAAAATATTCTAAATCTGTTGGAGCATATCTACTACCATTTTCACTTAAATAGACACACCAAGAATCAAACTTCCCTCTGTCAAAACCTAAAATAGTCCCATCTTGAAACTTTTTTACTATCCTCAATCTTTTCAACTCCCACTAATTTTAAATAAAATACCTTTATTATACAATAACATAAAATTAGTATTTCTGTCCAATCTCCAATTTTCATAGATTTCTGTGATTTCATTTATAAACCATTTGTTGATACCCCTCCAAACTCAACTTATAAAACTGAAATTTCTTTTAAATTAAAATTACTTATGTTATCCTAACTTTAGGAGGAGATAAGTATGCCAATTAATACTCATGGTGGTGGAGCACAAACTAATGTGAATGGATTGAAATTTGAACAAGATACAAAATTAGCAGAAGCATTATTAAATATTCAAGGTTATGAAATCCATAACGATACAGTTTTTTATAATAATAAAGAAATTGGAAAAATAGGAAGTCAACATGGATTATATAGAGTTTTTTTAAAACCAAATAATATTGATTATAAAGATATTATTTCAAAACAATTAAGACCTGATGATGCAATATACATTCATAAAAGTAATACAATTTACATTATTGAAAAAAAGTTCCAAAAAAGCGCTGGCTCTGTAGATGAAAAATTACAAACATGCGATTTCAAGAAGAAACAATACGAGAAACTTTTTGCACCCTTAGGTTATAAGGTTGAGTATATATATGTTTTGAATAATTGGTTTAAACATGCAAGATACGATGATGTGAAAGATTATATAAAAAAAGTAGGTTGCCATTATCATTTTAATGAAATACCTTTAAGTATTCTTGGTTTACCCCATAATGAGGTTAATGATGCTAACTGAAATAACTGAGAAGTTTAATAACACCGGTACTAGGAATAGTGTAAGAAAAAAAGTAGTAATGAAGTTTATGGATGAAACCAAAGGGAATGGCAAAGGTGCTCTTGCATCAAACTATAAATATTATGTAGAAAAACTTGATTCTGGAAATAAAATATACTTGAAAAGACCTGCTTGGAACTATTATGGTTTTGATTTTATTGTCTGTATAGAAAATTATGTTTTTTCAAATGGAAAAGAAAACCCAAAACACGACGATATAATACAAGATCTTCATAATAAAAAAAATCAAAATTCTAAAAAATATAGCTTGCTTTATGAAGAGATATTAAATGTATTCAATTGTAATAAAATAAAAACTAATATAAATGAAAAGATTCAATACACAACTGGATTTACCGCTGAAATGATACTGAAAACTTTAAAGTGGTTCTTTATTGAACAAGACATAAGATATTGGAATTACTCAGGTAGAGAAATGTTAATGAAGGCAATTAATGAAATTTAAAAGAAAGCAAATAGAATTAACTCAATAAAACGAGAATTCTGTTTGCCTTCTTTTTTTTAATAATTTCTAATTATAACTTCTTCGATTTTTCCTCGCCCAGAAGCTTTTGAATTTATTTGTCTTTTTGCGTATACTATTTCAATATTAAAATCTTTATATAGTTCGCTAATGAATGGAGTGTTATGATTACTCAACATCAAATAACAACCCTTTTTATCTAATTGCTTAAACACTTTTGCTAATCGTTTCTGACCTTGTCTGCCAAAACCTTTCCTATTATAGCTATCAAATGATTTCTTACCTGGCAATACATCATATGGAGGGTCAAAGTAAACTAAATCATCTTTTGTCGCTTTGGAAACAACAAAATCGAAATCTTCGCATAGAATTTTGGTATCAGTTTCAAATAAGAACTCACTAAGAGAAGTAATGTTCTCTCTATCATAAAGTTTTACATATTTTTTTCCATTATATGGAACATTAAATTGGTTTTTACTGTTTACCCTATATAACCCGTTATAGCAATATTTATTAAGATACATCAATCTAGCAGCACGAGTTACATCATCGATAGACTTCCAAGTTTCTTGTCTATCCATTTTTCTAACAGAATAAAAATAATCTTTTAATCCTTTTCTATGAAGTTCATTCATTTCATCAAGTTTTGCCATTAATTGGTGAGGCTTATTCTTAATAACTTTGTAACAAGTCATTAAATCTGAGTTAGAATCATTAATTATGCTTTTTTTGTGTTGTAAATGTAAAAACAATGCACCCGCACCTACAAAGGGTTCAAAATATTTTTGAAATTTATTAGGAATTCTAGATTCTAGTTCATCAATGATCTGCCTTTTTCCACCAGCCCATTTTAAAAATGGTTGTATTCTATATTTCTTATAATCATTCATTTCTAAACACCATAATCTTTCAACCTTTTTAATGTCAGATTTAGATATTCCTCTTCTTTATCTATCCCGATATACTTCCTTCCATTCTTAACAGATGCAACTCCAGTTGTTCCACTTCCGTTGAAAGGATCTAAAATAATATCACCACTATTACTAGCAGATAAAACTAACCTCTCGATTAAGGCAAGTGGTTTCTGAGTAGGAAATGAACCATGTTTTTTTTCTTTTTTATTAATACAAGAAGATTGATAAATATTAGTGGGAATATCCCAAAAATCTTTCATTTGTTTATTATTATTAAGTTTCTTCATTTCTGAATAATTAAATGTGTGTTTTACATTTTTACTTTTCTTAGCCCATAAAATAGTCTCTGTACTATGAGTAAAATATCTACAAGATAAATTAGGGGGTGGATTAGTTTTCTTCCAAACTATATTATTCAATATAACAAAACCATTTTCTTCTAATGCCATACCTATGGAGTAGATATTATGATATGTTCCACTTATAAAAATTGTACCGTTATCTTTAAGGACTCTTTTACATTTTCTAATCCACCGCTTATTAAACTTATGTTTTTCATGAAGAGTTCTGGTTTTGTCCCAATTCGCTTTGTTTACTGATTTCATTTTCCCAGATTTACAAGTAATCCCATCACTTGATAAAAAATAAGGTGGGTCAGCAAAAATCATATCTATAGTGTTGGTTTTAATTTTTGATAACACCCTATTAAGATCCCCTTGATAAAGCTTTAAATAACTGTTTTTAAAATACATAAGGCCTCCTATTCTGTATAATACAGTGAATTAATGATATCACATAGAGTAAAATATGTAAACTTTGTTATTTTATGAAGTTTGAAAAAATTGTGCATTTACAATAGATATATGACATCTCATCCAGATTCACGTAAATGCACAGTGTAGATTTGTCAAACATTCCGGTGAAAAGTTATTGATAAAATACTTTTTTCCTGCCCTCCCCCTAAAAACTAAGGAGAATAAGAAGAATGAAAACAGATCTACAAATACAAAAATACAGAGAATCATTAATTAAGTATGCCAAAAGATACACCGTGACTAAAGCTGCCAGACGGTATAAAACCAATAGACAATACATCTATCGATGGTTA
>JAIPGF010000014.1 GCA_021736205.1 Candidatus Izemoplasma sp. | reverse complement strand
AATATTTTAAGTCCTGGAACAGAAATTGTCATTACCGGGAAAATAGATCGTCTTAAAAAAACAATTACTGCTCAAACATTAAAATTAGAACGCAATTTTAACGCAGAGTTAGAACCCATATATAATATAGATGGTATTAGTGATAATCAGTTTAATAAGCTAGTCAATATAGCACTCGAGGATTATCGCCATTCATTTAAAGATGATTTACCGAAAAATCTTATTGAAAAATATAAACTGTTAAGTTATACAGAACTCTTGTATAAAGCACATAACCCAACATCTAAAAAAGATTTACAACAAATAGATCGTCGTATTAAATACGAAGAATTATTTAAGTTTCAATTTAAAATGCAATACATAAGACTTAAAAACAAAATGCAAAAAGAAAGTGCCAAACATTATGATATCAATCATTTAAAATCATTTATTAAAACACTTCCTTTTGAGTTGACGAATGATCAAAAAAAAGCAACCAATGAAATTATTAAAGACATTCGTTCAAAGTTTACAATGAATCGCCTCTTACAAGGAGATACTGGTTCAGGTAAAACTATTGTCTCAGTTATTGTATCATTTGCCGTTATTGACAGTGGGTACCAAGTTGCCTTGATGGCGCCGACAGAAATTTTAGCTAAACAACATTTCATGACATTTAAAACTTACTTTAAACACACAAACATTAAAGTTGTTTATTTATCAGGGAAGTTGTCTAAACAAAAACGAGACACCGTAAAACAAACAATTGAATCTGATTTAGATACGATTATTATCGGAACTCATGCCTTGTTTAGTGAAGATATATCATTTAAAAAACTTGGTTTTATAATCACTGATGAACAACATCGTTTTGGCGTCAAACAACGCGAAAAGTTACGAAAAAAAGGACACCATCCTGACATTTTATACATGAGTGCAACACCGATTCCAAGAACGCTTGCCATCAGTGTATTTGGAGACATGGATATTAGTACAATCAAAGAAAAACCCAAATCTAGACGTCTTGTTGAAACCAAATTATTCAGCTCTAAGCAACTTGATTTAGTCCATCTGATTATTCGAGAAGAACTAGAGAAAAACAGGCAAATATTTGTAGTAACCCCACTAATATTAGAAAGTGACACACTTGATTTAAATAACGCGACAAACGTGTACAACACAATGCGAAAAAAATTTAAAGATTACAAAGTTGCTATTCTGCATTCAAAAATTAAATCTGAGAAAAAAGACCAAATCATGATGTCGTTTCAACAACATGACGTTGATATATTAATCTCGACGACCGTTATCGAAGTAGGGGTCGATATTCCTAATGCTAGTTTGATGGTTGTTTTAGATAGTGAACGCTTTGGTCTATCACAACTACATCAACTCAGAGGTCGCGTTGGACGTGGGGATAAAAAAGGGTATTGTTTACTTGTTTATAACGAAACTAAGGATGCTAAAGAACGTTTAGAATTACTTGAAAAAGTCAATGATGGCTTTATCCTTAGCGAACATGATTTACGTTTACGTGGTGCTGGAGACTTTTTTGGGAAACGACAAAGCGGTCTGTTAAACTTTGAAAAAGCCGATATTATTAAAGATAAAAAGATATTAGAACTTGCCAGACAAGACACTTTAAACATACTGACAAACCGTGATGCATACTATGATAAAACGTATGAAAATATGTTTGCCTATTTAAAATCATCACTTAAGAAAAACAGGCTAGATTAAAAAAATAGATATTTTGACTGAAATATGTTAAAATTTAACTACTATATCAATGAGGTGAATAAAATGATAAAACTTGCAATTGATGCGATGGGTGGCGATTTTGCCCCCAAAGAACAAGTTGAAGGAGCTATGCTGGCAATTAAGCATATTCCTGACCTTGAACTAACCCTTTATGGTGATAAAAAAGCCATTAAACAATACTTAACAAACGATGAACGAATCACACTTGTACAAAGTGATGGTGTGATTGATATGGGGGAGAAAAACCCTATCAGTGCTATTCGTCAAAACCGTAAAAGTTCCATGGCACTTGCACTTAGAAGTGTCAGAAAAAAACAACATGACGGTGTTGTTTCAAGCGGTGCAACACAGGCGTTAATTTCTGGAGCTCATATTTTAGTGGGACGTATGAAACCCATTAAACGCACAGCTATTGCCCCATTAATTCCGAATGTAAACGGCACAAACACTATTTTATTAGATGCGGGTGGAAATATAACAATCACACCCAAACACATGATTCACCAAGCTCTTTATGCGCATATCTATGCCAAAGAAGTACTTAATATAAAAGAGCCCAAAATTGGACTTATTAATATTGGAACTGAAGCGGGTAAAGGTCGTGAGTTAGATCAGGAAGTGTTTCAGTTATTAAACAATAATAAAACCTTAAATTTTGTGGGAAATGTTGAGCCAAAACAGGTATTAAATCCACCGTGTGATATATTAATTAGTGATGGATTTACTGCCAACATCGTTATGAAAACAATAGAAGGAACAGCAAAAGGACTTGGAAGTATTTTAAAACAAGAACTAAATAAGGGAATCCTGGGAAAAATTGGGGCAGTGTTATCAATGAAAAACCTGAAACGATTTAAACAGCGTTTAAGTGCAGAAGATATCGGTGGCGCAATGATTTACGGACTTAATGGTGTGGTTGTGAAAGCGCAAGGCGCATCTAAAGCTTATGGGTATTATAATGCGATTAAACAGGCTGCTTTAATTGTCAGACAAGATGTTACATTAAAGGTTAAAAAAGCCTTAGAAAGCGATGTGGTGGTATGACAGAACTAGAGAAATATTTTGATCTAGACTTCAATGATAAAGAACTCTTAAAAACGGCATTAACACATAGTAGTTATGCTAATGAGCACCATTGTGAAAGCAATGAGCGA
Source organism: Candidatus Izemoplasma sp. (assembly GCA_021736205.1). GTDB lineage: Bacteria > Bacillota_I > Bacilli_A > Izemoplasmatales > Izemoplasmataceae > JAIPGF01. The sequence goes on along the minus strand of JAIPGF010000014.1, from coordinate 33,209 downwards.
CTTGAATTTATCGGAGATGCTGTGTTAGATTTATTGATGAGTGCCTATCTTTATAAAACCTTCCCTAAATACCAAGAAGGGAAACTGACAAAAGATCGGGCAAAATATGTTTGTGAAAATGCGTTAGTCAACTATGCAAAAGAATTTAATTTGAAGCAACATTTAAGATTAGGCAAAGGGGAAGAAAAAACAGGTGGTCGAGATCGAGAAGCATTACATGCTGATGCGTTTGAAGCTTTTATTGGTGCAATCTATTTAGATAAAGGCTTAGACGAAGTAAGAAAAGTCTTCGATAAGGTTGTACGTCCCTCATTAGAAGAAAAATCTTCAGATAACTTTACTGATTTCAAATCCTACTTACAAGAACTTGTTCAATCGGACAAACGTACCTTAGACTACAAAATAGTTGATGAATCAGGACCTTCACATGATAAAACTTTTGTTTCACGCGTTTATATGGATGGCATATTGATGGGTGAAGGAAAAGGTAAAACTAAGAAGGATTCTGAACAACAAGCAGCAGAAACTGCGCTTAAAAAATTAGCTGACAGGTCAATGAAATTATAAAAAGATTATTGTAAAATAGTCTTTTTTTTCTCTAAGATGTACGATATAATATTAATTCAAGTGAGGTGGAAAAATGGATGCCATGAATATGAAACAATTAATCAAAAAAAATATCATCGATTTTAGTGAATTAGTCTTAAATAATTACTATAAACTAGGACTCGATGAGACTGATGCAATAATCATTATCAAACTTCATAAGTTACTCAAACGCAACATTACATTTATCCATCCAAAAAAACTTTCTAAAATGTTATCAATAACGTCCCAAACGACAAATAAACGATTAGATAAACTGATGGACAAAGGATTTATTAAAATAGAATTGATCAAAAGTCCAAGTGGCAAAGAAACAGAAAGTTTCAATTTAGATTTAATTATAGAAAAAATTATAAAAAAAGATTTTGAAGAAAAAACCCAAGAGTCACTCAGTCAAGAAGAAAACATACAAGGTAAATTAGTCGATCTGTTTGAAACAGAATTTAGAAAACCTTTAAGCCCATTAGATATTCAAGTTATTTCTAAATGGCTCCAAGAGGATAAATACACCTATGAACAAATAAAAGACGCGTTATTTCAAGCATCTAAGGCAAACAAATTAAGCATTAATTACGTTGATGCAATTCTTTTAAGAACAAATAAAGATGATGATGAAACATACAATAGAACAACACTTTTAAAGGATTTGAAAAAAATATGGACAGAGTAACTAAAATACTTACTGTACTTGATGAGATGTATCCAAATGCCCGATGTGAACTAAATCATACCAATGGATTTGAATTATTAGTTGCTGTTATGTTAAGTGCACAAACAACAGATAAAAGTGTAAATAAACTAACTAAAAAACTATTTAAAAAATATAAAACACCTCAAGACTTTTTAGCAGTTGATATCTATGAACTACAAAATGATTTAAGACAAATAGGTCTTTATAAAAATAAAGCAAAAAATATTAAAAAAACCTCAAAACAACTTTTAAAAGACTTTAATGGAGAAGTTCCCAAACGCCAACAACAACTCGAATCACTTGCGGGTGTTGGCCGTAAAACAGCAAATGTTGTACTTAGTGTCTGGTTTGATCAACCACGAATAGCTGTAGACACGCATGTTAATCGAGTATCTAAAAGATTAAAACTTGCTTACAATAATGATTCAATTAAAAAAGTAGAAGAAAAATTAATGCGAAAAATACCTAAGAATAAATGGTCAGATACACATCACAAAATGATATTCTTTGGTCGTTATCATTGCACAAGCAGAAATCCAAAATGTGCCCAATGCAAACTACAAGACATTTGTCGCTACCCCCATATATAAGATACCCTAAAACACCTTAGAAAACGTTTTAGGGCGTTTTTTTTCATTTTGGTTCAAAAAATAATTCGTTTTTTCACAAAATTTCTCTTGTAAAAGGATATTGGTTTATGATAATATCTTTATCGGAGGGATAACAAATGACAATAAAAAGTTTAAAAACAGCCGTTAAAAAACGCGCAAAAAAAGACGAATTAAAACAAGATTACTCAGATATCGGAAGTCTTATAAAAAAGACACGATTCGAACTCAAAAAAACACAAGAGGAAGTATGCCAAGGAATTTGTAGTATTAGTTATTTATCTAAAATTGAAAATAACAATATTATTCCTAAAGCAAATTATCTTGAAGGCATCATGGCTCGCCTGAAAATTGAAGAAGAAGTATATAATACTTGTCTACAGGATAGAAAACAGTTAGCAACGATGATAGAGAGTATTTTTTATTTTGATTCAAGAAAAGTAACACAGATTTTTAACGAGGTTAATCATATCGATAATAACGTTGTGATTGATTTGATGAAATTAAGTTATTACAGCTATTATAAAGACCCAAAAGCTAAAACTTATGTTGAAAGATTAGAGGATTTAACAGCGAACATGGATGATTTTGAAATACGAACTTATTTGTATTTGTCAATGCAATACTACATCCAAAAAACCAATTATAAAATGGCGTTAGAAATTTATTTATTAGCAGAAAATTTAACCGTAAGTCATCCATTGTTACAAGGGCTAATATTAGAGTTAGGTTATAGTATAAAACAACGTTTGTTCATTACAAACTCAAGTATCGATTTATATGTTGAAGCCAAACGTATTTTCCTTAAATACAATAATGTCGACCGTTTAATAGGGTTAGCCTTAGAGAAGTCTAAGTATTTATTAGATGAACATCCTAATAAGGCACTTGCTCATATGAATACAATTAAAAGAAAATCTATCCCCAAAACATTAAATGATAAGTATCATTACATAAAAGCAAAAATCTTTTTACGTTTAGATGAAACAAAGCTTTTAATGGATGAATTAAAACAGATAAATATAGACTCTGATTTTTACTTTAAAAAGTTATTATTACTACTGGATGTTGCATTAAAAACCCCAGTTAAAAATGACTTATTAGAAATTAAAACAAAGATAAATAATTACGATGAGACCAAAATAGAATTAGAAGATAAAATATATTATCAATTCTTATCTAGTGATGACCAGCAAGATGTGAAAAGTTATCTAAGATCAGTGGCGATTCCCTTTTCTATTAAGGTATGTGATTATAGACAACTAAAATTTTATATTGATCAAATTATAACTATTTGTGAAGAAACATCAAGATATAAAGAGGGTATTAGTTTTTATAACAAATATAAAAAAGGAATGACAAGAATAAAGAAAATTTTATTTTAATTGTTTTTACCAACTGCATCACTTATAATTTTAAAGTGGAGTGATGCCAATGAACAAAAGACGAAGTAAAATGCTTGAAAACAAAGATGTGAGAAAATTACTGATAAAATTATCTATTCCAGCAACAATCGGAATGATGGTTAACGCATTATATAACTTAATTGATACAATTTATGTTGCTAATGGGGTTAATACCATTGCAATTGGAGCTTTAACCTATGCGTTTCCACTCCAAATGATTATCATGTCGATTGGGTTAATGATAGGAATCGGAAGTGCGTCAGTATTCTCAAGAGCATTTGGACGAAAAGATAAAGAAACAATGAAAAAAGCTGTTAATACTGCTTTAAGAGCTGATGCTGTTATCGCATTAGTTGTTAGTGTCGTAACAATGTTCTTTATTGATGAGTTACTGTTATTTTTCGGAGCAACAGATAGCAATATAGTATATGCAAAAGATTATATTAGTGTTATCTTAATTGGGTTATTGCCGTTAACATTATCCATGGTATTAAACAATTTAACACGAGCTGAAGGCAGACCAAGATTAGCTATGATTTCGATGATTATCGGGGCAGGACTTAATATTATCTTAGATCCCTTCTTCATTTTTGACTTCGGATTAGGCCTTGGTGTTAAAGGTGCTGCCATGGCAACTGTCATATCACAAATCATTGCATTTATGTTTATTTTTTATATGTCAACTAGACCTAAATCTTCACTAGAAATCAAACTGTTTAATCATGATTTATTTGATTTTGAAATATTAAAAGAAATTATAAAGGTCGGTATACCAACCTTTATAAGGAATTCAATCGCAGCATTTCTAACCATGTTAATTGTAATACTAATTGACTTTTATGTTATGGGAGACCATGCTATTTATGTGTCCATTTATGGTGTGATCAACCGCTTAATGTTCTTCTTATTTATGCCTGCTTTCGGGTTGGTTCAAGGACTAGCACCGATCACCGGTTACAACTTTGGTGCGAAAAATTATAAACGTCTTATTAGTGTAATACACTTTGCAGTTATGATTATGATAACGTATTTCTTTCTTGTGTTTTTATTTGTTCAGTTTCTATCTCCAACGTTATTTAAAATATTCGCTGAGGGGACAGAGGGGTTCTTTATAACCTACGGAACAAGAACATTTAGAATTATATCTATTGGTTATTTACTCGTTGGGTTTCAAATTATTGCTGGAAGCATTTACCAATCATTTGGGTATGCTAAAAGAGCTCTATTTATATCAATGACAAGACAATTTATCTTTTTTGTTCCGATTGTCTTAGTCTTTACACACTTTTTCCAACTTGACGGTATTTGGTATACGTTTGCTCTTGCTGATATAATTGCAGGAATCGTCAGTTTATTTTTCTTAATTTATGAAACACGACAATTAAAATTAAAACTATAATAAAAAAGTTACAATTTGAGTTTTCAAATTGTAACTTTTTTTTTTTTATTATTCAAATGTTTTAAGTAGTTTATTAGCTAACCCTAAATAATCAACACCAATTTCTTCATCTGCAGCAAAAATACTAATATGATTAATTGGTTGTCCAATTGGAATGCTTGCTAATACGTCGGTATTCAGTTTATCAGCAACAATGACGCCGCCACCTTCACCAAAAATATTTAAGCGTTCGCCTTTATGATCTAAATGAGACATATTTTCTATTACACCTAGCAAATCATGATTTAATTGTTGTGCAGCAAACCCTGCTTTAACTGCAATGTGTGATGCACTTTTATGTGGTGTTGTGACAATTAACATTTTAGAATCGGGTATTAATTTTTGTATATCCATTGCAACATCACCAGTACCTGGGGGTAAATCTACTAAGATATATTCAATTTTATCATTCCATTCAACATCATAAAAGAAGTGGTTCAACATTTTTCCCAGCATCGGACCACGCCACATAAGAGGCTTTGTTGGATCCATAAAGAATTCTGTTGAAATCAATTCAATATCATCTTTTTTAAAAGGAATAATTTTTTGTTCTTTGGTCCCTTTTGGTTTTGTAATTTCCATATCTAAAATAGTTGGAATACTACTTCCATAAACATCGGCATCAATAATTCCGACCTTTTTACCTAAACGCTTTAAAGCATACGCTAAGTTTGCTGTGACAGTCGATTTACCAACGCCACCTTTTCCAGATGCAATCCCAATATATTTAACCTCACGGTTTAAAATTGAGTCATCTAGTTTATTAAGTTGGAATTCAGTTTTTAAGCCTTTAAACCCTAAGTCTAACTTAACAATACGTGCTAAATCACGTTTAATTTTTTTCGTGTACGCGTCATTATCACTTTCGAGTCCAATGATTAATGTAACAACATTATCGTCATCAATCCCAATATGCTTAATGCCACCTGTTTCACTTAGTGGTTTTGAAGCAGAAGGATCTAAGACTTCTCCTAATTTTATTTTTAATTCTTCTTTTGTCATTATTATCACCCAACGTATATTATAATACGATTAACATTAATTTCAACATATTCACTCAATTATTAATGGTTTAAATTCTTGATCAAATATAGATTTTTTAGAAACAAGTGAATAAAGCTTAGAAACACGCAACTCAATATCCAAATAAGGATGGATATTTTCCGTTACACGGGCTATAAGGGGCACCTCTATCTCTTTTTTAATTTGATTTAAGTAGGCTTGCCCTATTTGATTCATCCCAAGGATACGTACATAGGGACTCTTTTTAGTGGTCAAGTCCGTTTTTTTCACATTTATTAGCAGCATTGCTAGGAGTCGCTTAATTTTAGAATTAGTGTACCTTCTAGAAATCACTTGATTGATTAAGTCAGACACACTCTCAAATTCTTTAATCGCTTTAAGTCTATTTTCTAACCCTTCATCAAATCCGATAATTTTCTCCAGGTCAACTGCTGATTCTCGAGCCACTAAGAGACGTAATTGTGGTAAAAAATCATTATAGAAAACACCTGATTTATTTTTGATCAGGTCAAAAGCTTTTTTAGGCATATACTGATTATAGGGTTTATCTTCAAAGATTAGTTTGCGAATTGATGTGGCACTTTGAATCGTTGTTCCTGAGATAATATCGGAATAATAACCTGCCTTTAAACGTTTTATAGTATGAAATTTAATAGAACTATTCAACCTTTTTTTGGCTAATAAATACTGTACACCTAATATATTATTAGGCATATCAAATCCAGAAAAATCACTCACATCATGAAACGCATTATCACTGCTTGTAGGATAACTTAAGCCTTTATCTAAATAATGTGTGATTCGCTTGTTATACGTATCACTTTGCAGTATTTGTCCAAATTCTTTTAACTTTTCAATTGAGCCACTTTCACTACCGAAATAAATTTCATCAACATGAAGATAATCTAATATAGAGACACTTGCTAAGGCAAATTGATCCGCGTTTTGAACGGTTAGAATAAAAGGCAACTCAACAACTAAATCAACCCCATTTTTAAGTGCCATTTTAGTCCTGCTAAATTTATCAAAAATAGCTGGTTCACCACGCTGTGTAAAATTACCACTCATGACACATACTAAACAATCACATTTAGATAATTCTTTGGTTTTTTGAATGTGATATAGATGGCCATTATGTAGTGGGTTATATTCTGTTATAATACCAACTGTCTTCATTGTATCTCCCCTTTGATGATATTATTCGATAAGGAAAATGTTTAAATTCCTTATAACATATACATTATTATAACATAATCTTTAATTAAACATCTATGACTATTTTTCCTTAATTATCGGCTTTTAATTGACAAATACTTAAATAAGCCGTATAATTTACTAGGTTTGGTGGTGATTAGATGAAATGGACTATCCAACAACTCGTAAGATTAGAACATATTGATAATAAGATTGATGAAACACTTGATTTCAGTGAACAAGCACTAGGAACAGATATAGAAAAAATCACACCAGTACACGTTACTGGGCGATTTGAAACATTCGATAGTGAAGAATTTATTTTTTATTTAACAATTGATTGTACACTAACATTACTTTGTGCTAGAACACTTAAACCCGTGAAATACCCCATTCATTTAGAAGTTGAAGAAGCATTCACAACCTATAAACATGAAGAAACTCATTTAATTGATGGGATTACTATTGACTTATTACCGAAAATATGGTCTAATATATTATTGGAGAAGCCGATGCGTGTGATTAGTGAAGAAGCACCGGACGAAATGGATTATGATAATACGTATTTCGAGCCGGAAGAAGATATTAATCCAGCATTTGCTGAACTCGAAGAAAATGACAAGAAGAAATAGGAGTGACTGACTATGGCAGTGCCAAAAAGAAGAACTTCAAAGACTGCGAAACGTAAACGCCGTACTCACAAAAAACTTAGTGTACCAGGAATGGTTGTTTGTCCAAATTGTGGAGAAATGAAATTAGCACATAGAGTTTGTAAAGAGTGTGGATCATACAACGGAAAAACAGTTGTTGAAGATACAGGAGATATTCCTGAACAAATCATGGAAGACTAAAGTACTTCCAAAAAGAAAACGCTGATTGCAGCGTTTTTCTTTTACAAAAATTTAGCAATATGCTACAATTATTTTAGGAGATAAAATGATGGTAAAACACATATCAGTCTTATTAGAAGAGAGTTTAGATTATTTAGATATTAAAGAAGATGGAATTTATGTCGATTGCACCCTTGGTGGCGGTGGACATTCTTTAGAAATTGTAAAACAACTAACAACAGGACATTTATATGCCTTTGATCAAGATGATTTCGCCATCCAACAAGCAAAACAAAAACTAAGTAATTATGAAGATAATTACACGATTATAAATGAGAACTTTGAGTTTATTAAAGAAGAATTGAACGCTCGAAATGTGACACAAGTAGATGGTATTTTATACGACCTGGGTGTATCATCGTTTCACTTTGATATTCCAGAACGTGGGTTTAGTTATAAATTTGATGCGGATCTTGATATGCGAATGGATGTGTCATCTGCACTAACCGCAAAAACGATTGTTAATGAGTGGTCATTCCACGACATTAAAAACATCTTAAATCAGTATGCTGATGAAAAACATGCTAAATATATCGCAAGACAAATAGAACATGATCGTAAAAATGCACCTATTAATACTACATTTGAATTGGTAGCTGTTATCAAACGTGCTTTACCTGAAAAAGTCTTAAGAACCAAAGGGCATCCTGCTAAAAAGACTTTCCAAGCTTTACGTATTGCTGTAAACAATGAATTACATGTTTTTGAACGTTCTTTACAACAAGCATGCGATTTAGTTAGAAAAGATGGTAGAGTTGTTGTCATTTCTTTTCAGTCATTAGAAGATAAGATAGCTAAAAAGATTTTCAGAGACAAAACAACAAGTAATATACCTAAAAGTGTGCCAATTATTAACGATGATACAATTGAATTTGAATCACTCCATCGTAAGGTAATTACACCATCTGATGAAGAATTAGCGAATAATAACCGTGCACATAGTGCAAAACTCAGAGCAATTAAAAAATTATAAGAAATCAGTACAAAATTATTGACACAATATTTTCTTTATGATAGTATATTAATGCTGACAAAGAAATGCAGGTGTAGTTTAACGGTAGAACCTCAGCCTTCCAAGCTGACTGTGAGGGTTCGATTCCCTTCACCTGCTCCATTTTTTTTAACAAATATAATAAGTCGGATTAATCATATTATCTAATTGTACTTATTATTATATATAAAAACGCAGGTGTAGTTTAACGGTAGAACCTCAGCCTTCCAAGCTGACTGTGAGGGTTCGATTCCCTTCACCTGCTCCATTTATATTTAAACTAGACCATTCTTGGTCTTTTTTTATTTTGGAAGGCTTTCAATAAGAAAAGACCTTAATAGCTAATAAGTTGATAAAGAAAATTGTACTTTGTATTTTTTCTAAAAAAAAAATGAGACGTAAATCGTCTCATTTATATATAATATTTAATTTGAATTCTAGTTCTAAACGTTTAATAGTATCTGAAATACTACAGTACTTTTCAGCTAGATGTAAGGCTTTCTCTAACTTTTTTTCTTTTGTTTTATCGACACCACTCAGCGTGACATCTAAAATAATCTTATTTAATACAGTAGGGACCTCTTCACGTTTATAGCCTGTTACATCATAGGTTGCACTATCAAATGATACACGCTGTTTCTTAGCAATCCCAATAAATGTCGCATGTAAACAAGATGCATACCCACTTAAAAATAACTCATACGGTGCTAAACCATTCCCCGTAAAACTAATTGGTGTCTCACCGTTTTCACTTTTTGCAAGCCCTTCTGTTTTTTTTTCAAAACTAACAGTTACTTTATTTGGCATTTTTTTTGGTCTCCTTATAACGTATTTTACAACTTTCTATTAGTTGTAATGCATCAATTTTATCATAAAAATCATATACTTCAACTATTTTGTTTTGTTGTAAATCTTTATACGTTTTAAAGAAGTGTTTTATTTCACGTTTAGTATGTGCTTGAATATCTTGTATATCATTCACATGAGAAAATCGGGGATCAGAATCCACAACACCAATAACCTTTTCATCTTTTTCACCATTATCAAGCATATCTAAATAACCAACAATTCTTGCTTCTACAATACATCCGGGGAACGTTTTACTACTAGCTAAGACTAAAATATCAAGTGGATCATCATCTAAAGCTAATGTTTTTTCAATATACCCATATTCTGCCGGATATGTCATTGGAGAGTATAACACTCGGTCTAACTTAATACGATTTTTCTTTTTGTCAATCTCATATTTGTTTTTAGTCCCCATAGGGATTTCAATTATTGCATCATATATTTTTTTCATGCAAACACCTCTTTCTCATTCATTATATAAGGGTTAAACAATAAAATCAATTATAAGTTTGATACAAATTATTTGATTTTAAAAGGTTTTGGGGTATGATATAATGAATAAAGAGGTGGTTTTTATGGACAGCAACTACATCAATGAAATTAATAATATTATTTTAGAAAAAGATAAAGATAAGATTCTACAGTTTCATCCGTATGAAATAGGAAAAGCGTTAATAAATGCCTCAACCGATCATAAACAACTTATGTTTGAATTGATGTCACCTGAGGAATTTAGTGATATTTTTAGTTACTTAGAACTTGAAGATAAATTACTTTTGATGGATGATATGCGTCCCCGTTATATCGTTGAAGTCATCCAAGAATTAGATATTGATGAAGCAGTCGATGTGATGCTTGAATTACCTGAAGAAGAACGTGCAGGATACTTAAAGTTGATGTCTAAAGAACATCAAGACCGTATTAGAAGTCTCTTTGCCTATAAAGAAGATTCAGCTGGATCTATTATGACAACTGACTACATCGAAGTAGCTGTTCAGAGTACGGTTGAACAAGCAATGAAAATTCTAATCAAAGACGCGGTTTTAGCGGAATCTATTAATACGATTTTTATCACAGATAAACGTAATACACTAGTGGGAACACTCTCATTAAAAGAACTTATTATATCGCGTAAGGGACAACAAATTAAAGACTTAATGACAGAACGTGTTATTTCTATTCAAGCTAGTCAAGACCAAGAAGATGTCGCACGTATCTTTAAAGATTATGATTTAACAGAATTGCCAGTGGTTGATTCTAAACATCGCCTAATTGGATTAATCACAATCGATGACATCGTTGACGTAATTGATGAAGAAGCAATTGAAGATTATTCTAAATTTGCTGGAGTGTCAGATGTTGAATTCGATAATAGACGTGAAACGGTTTGGAGCAGTGCTAAAAAACGTCTTCCCTGGTTGTTGATTTTATCTGTTTTAGGATTTATTACTTCAACTATTATTGCACAATATGAATATACCTTAAGCACTTTACCTACGATTGCTTTATTTATGCCAATGATATTAGGAATGGCAGGAAATACAGGAACTCAATCTTTAGCTGTTACTGTAAGAGGACTAAACGACAAAGAATTTTCAACTTTTAGTGATATAAAGCGCCATCTTCTTAGAGAACTAGGGACCGGTATATTGAACGGTATTATTATTGGTGTTATCGTCTTTTTTGTAACCGGATTATTCTTGCACTTAACAAATGCACCGCATGCCTTCACAATTACACAAGTCGTAAGTTTATCGTTAATGGTTAGTTTAACCGTTGCTACTTTTTCTGGAGCAATCATTCCCATCTTAATTGATTCAGTGAACATTGACCCTGCAGTAGCTAGTGGTCCCTTTGTTACAATGTTAATTGATATTTTAGCTTTAACTGTTTATTTCTCGTTGGCCACTATTTTAATAATAAATACATTGTAAAAAAAAAGATGTTCAACTGTTAGTCAGTTTGAACATCTATTTTTTTTATCATTTTAATATGATCGATTTTTGCTTCTTTAAATACATCTCCCAGTTTTTTATATCCCAGTTCTTCATAAAACTGGCTAATATAGGTTTGAGAGTTTAAGACGAGTTCTTTTATATTATGTTTTAAAGCGTATAATTCAATATACTCCATAATTTCACGGCCAACACCTTGTCGACGATATTTTTCTAATACAGCAACACGTCCTACTTTGTTATTGTACATACGTGCGGCACCAATTACTTTGTTATCAAGGTAAGCATTGAATAAAACACAATCTTTGTCTAACCCATCAAACTCTTCATCCCAATCAATATTTTGACCTATAATAAAGACTTCTCCACGAACAGTAAAATGATCAATAATCTCGTTTTTTGTCTTTGCTTCTATAATTATCATGATATCACCTATTAATATTATACCTAAAATCATTCCAAATTAAAATAATTTATGATAAAATAGTTAATGAGGTGAAAGCATGGACAGACAAGACATAATTATTTTGTTAATAATTGTTGCTGCAGGGATTGTCACTGTAACATCCTTAGTATTATTTTTGAAAAATTGTAAAAAAGAAAAATCAATAGAACTGAGCCAACTTTTAGATATTTTTGATCCGAAGAACATCATAAAAATTGAATTTAGAAGAAATAAGATTATAATACAGTTAGAAGATGTTAATAAGTTTGATGCAAAAAAATTGTATGAATATGGTGCAAAAGGCATCAACATCATCGGAAATAAAGTCAAGTTTTATTTTGATGGATCTAATGAAAAAAATGAAGAGATTTATAAAAAAATTAAAAAAACAATAGAAGGATAGTGAAATTATGGAAAAAGAATTTGTCATTCGAAATAAGATTGGATTACATGCAAAACCTGCAACGCATCTGGTTAGAACTGCAAACAGTTATGATTGCGATATTACAATCACATATGAAAACAAAGAAATTGACTTAAAATCCATAATTGGTGTCTTAAGTTTAGGTGTTAAGAGTGGCGCTTTAGTTGTCGTAAAAACATCAGGAGATGATGAAGAAGAAGCGATGAAAGATTTATCTAAGGTATTCGCTAGTCTTAATTTATTATAATGCCAAATTTCTTATTAATTAGTGAAGTGACTGGATTTTTTTCCTTTCTTAATCCAATTATAGATTTATTAGAAAGTCTAGATCATTTTGGTTTAATGATCTATACTTTTTTTGAAGTTTTAATAATCATACCCCCAATTGAAGTAATTTATTATCCTTTAATACAGTTGAATGTGGATACATGGTATTTATACTTTTTCAATGTTGTTATATTTAATGTAATCGCGTCAGCTTTAGGCTATTTTGTGGGAAAAAAAATTGGGTATCCAATTTTGAAATATTTTTCTAGTGATGAATTAGTCCAAAAGGCTCATAGACTTTTTGAACGATGGGGTGTATTAGCAGTTGCTCTGGGAGCATTTACTCCTGTACCATACACAATAGTCGTATTCTTAGCTGGCATTACAAAAATGAGTTTTAAAAAGTTTATTATTGCAGGATTTATTGGACGTTTCTTCAGATATTTAATGGGTGCTGTTGGGATTGTGTATATTATAAAAGAAATAGACAATTCTCGTTTAAATGAATTTATGCTGATAGTAAGTGTTCTTGGAATGCTTTTATTTATCTTGTATTATATATTGAAAGGTTTTTATAACTCATACAAAAACAAGCAAACAAAAATTAAATAAAAATAAAGCATTAATTTCAAAAAGTGAAATTAATGCTTTTAAAATTGGATAAGTTCTTCTAAAGGAGAATTAAAATTCTTTTCATAACTTTTCTTAAACCTTCTATAAACTTCATGTTTATCTTGTACATACAACAACATAAATGCCTTTTTAATAGAGTTTTTAGCCTTCTCAGTTTCTCCAAGGTCACCTTCAGCAAAACCTTTGTATAGATATAAGTACTCCAATGAATTTAGAATGTCATGTTTAAGGCATATGTCGATACCATTTCGAGATATTTCTAAAACTTTTTTTGGTTTATCTTGTTTATTTAGGACACCCGCCAATATTAGATGTATAATAGGTAATATTGACTTTTTTTCAAGTGAGGCAAACGTTTTAGAATTTGATGATAGAATTTCATAAAGGATATTTGCTGGTTTAAAATCGTCTCGACGGGAAGAGATAGTTACGATGTCTAATAGACCATTTAATTCCACAAAATTAAAGGAAGAGTTTTCTTTACAATCTGGGAAATTAATGAGCTCAGACAACATTTCTAATGCCTGTACATCAGACATCATATTTAGATTATATTGTGTATTAATCATCAAAAAATCAAATAAAAATTCATTATAAGTAGATATCAGTGTTTTATCTTTAAGTTTGTGTAATTTCACATACGAAGTTTTAAAAGAGGAGGTACTATTCAAATCATAAATTTGTAATAACTCTTGATATTGTTCATTATATTTTTTGTCAAAAAGATTATGGAGATCTGATATATTAAATTTTAATCTTTCAGCCAAAAAAACTAACTTATCATTAGGGATAACACTAGAGCCACGTAAATATCTTTTGAATTGACTGGTAGAAAGAATATTTTCACATAACTCTTCACGTGTTAAATTTCGTTCAATTCGCAAATTTTCTATAAATAAGATAAATTCTTTGTTATTCTGTTGCATAATTTCACTTCCTTAAAAAAAGGGTCACATCTGCACTGTTTATATTTTAAGTTTCATTGTAAAATTTAGATAAGGAGTTGAGATAAAATGAAAAAAATATTGAAAGTTATGTTAGTTATTGGAATTTTCTTAACGTTAGGAACAGTTTTAAGCACTAGTGATAATTATGTTAATGCTGCTGATGATGAAGACATTGTATATCCACTTTCACCAAGACCTTATTAAATAACACTTTAACTTAATTTTACAGTAAATTTGGTTATTTATAAAGCCTAATTTACAAGAGCGATGATTGAAACCCAAAATATTAAATGAAATGGAGGATATTTTGACTACATTACAAGAATTAAAAATTGAATATGAAGGAATTTTAGGAACTATAAAACAATATTCAAAAGACCCTTACGTTACAAATTATTTAGCAAAACTAAAAAGAGCTATTCAAAATGAAGATCTGACAGAAATCAAGATTCTTTTAGAAAAGCTAGATGAATGGTATCAAGAAAATATTGATGACATTGAAGAAAACAGATGGGTTATAAACTTGAAATCTCATTATAAAACACAAAAACTACTTAAAAAGTTTAAGTTTGAATTAGCTAGTTAAAAGTGAAAAGTTCATTACTTTTCACTTTTTCTGCTTATCTATTTCGCCCTAGTCCGATGCGGTGTTTTAGTTTTCTAAGTTTTTTCATTGAAACTTTAAATGCTTTTTCTTGCCCTTGATCAAGAATATCATTTAATTCTTTTGAGTTAATGAGTTCATTATAGCGTTCTTGTATAGGTTTTAATTCTTGGTATACAATCTCACCAAGATCTTCTTTAAATTCTTTATATCCTTTGTCTTTGTATAACATTTCAATCTCATCAAATGATTTATTTGTTATGACCGAATAAATAGTCATTAAATTAGCTAGACCGGGTTGGTTCTCTTCATCATATTGTACAATGCCAATGGAATCTGTTACAGCTGAGCGTATGCGCGCTTTTATAACATTTTCATCATCCAATAAATTGATTCTAGATTTGATGTTGTCATCACTTTTAGACATTTTTTTATTGGGATTTTTTAAACTTTTAATGCGTGCACCTTTTTTAGCGATTAACGGTTTTGGAACAGTGAAAATATCATTATATTTATTATTTACACGTTCTGCAATATCACGTGTTAACTCTAGATGTTGTTTTTGGTCGTGACCCACAGGAACAAATTCAGCATCATAAAGCAAGATATCTGCAGCCATTAAAGTTGGGTAAGTAAATAAACCAACTGTTACACCATTTGTCTGTTGTTTTTGGGCTTTATCCTTAAATTGTGTCATGCGTTCAAGTTCACCAATATAACTATTACATTGTAGTAGATAAGCCATTTGTGCATGGGCTGGAACTTCTGATTGGATAAATAAATTAACGCGGTTTGGATCAAGTCCACACGCTACATAAAGTGCTGCAAGTTCTTTGATTAACCCTCTTAATTTTTGTCTGTCTTTTGGAACAGTAATTGCGTGTAAATCAGCAATAAAGATAAAGAATTCATAATCAGGCATATCATCTTGTAATTTAACAAAGTTTTTGACACTTCCTAAATAAGTCCCGATATTTAACGATCCTGTTGGTTGAATTCCTGATAAAATACGTTTCATAATTTAACCTCCTATAAAAATAAAAAAGTTCGCCCTAATAAAGGACGAACTTAAATTCCGTGTTACCACCTTAATTCTAGATTTAACTCTAGCACTAGCCTTTTAACGCAAGGAAACGGACAGGATTAATGTCTCTCATAGATCCATTCATATTGCGTTTTTAACTTAGCTTACACTATCCTAAGCTCGCTTTTTAAAAACAGGCAATATTACTCTTTCTAATCATCAATTTCAAAATAATAATACAACAGTTATTCTTTTAATGCAAGTTCTAACTCATCAACTAATGTTTTTAATCGATCAACAACTGCCATAAATGGTTCTTTGGTTGTTAGGTCAATTCCTGTTTTTTTAACTTGTTCAACAGGATAATCATTTCCACCAGATTTTAAGAGAGAAATATGTTTGTCAATATTTTTGGGATCCTCTTTTACTAATTCATAGAGTTTTAACGATGCAGCAAAACTTGTCGCATATTGATAGACATAAAATGGTGTATAGAATAAATGAGGTATATAAGCCCAAACATATTGTTTAACTTCCTCCTCAGTAATGTCAATATCATAATATGATTTATATAAGTCAATCATAATATCTGATAAAGCATCATGAGTAATTGGTGTGCCTTGTTCAGCAAGTTCATGGGCTTTTAATTCATAAGCAGCAAACAACGTTTGTCTATAAAAGGTACCTAAAATATCATCAATAGATTGTTGTAATAAAGCAATTTTATCTTCTTTTGATGCGTTTTTCTTATTAATAAAATAATCAAGTAGATTATGTTCATTAAAGGTTGAGGCAACTTCAGCAACAAAAATTGTATAGTTTTGTGTTGCGACAGGTTGGCTTTCCATACTAAATAATGAATGCATTGAATGACCAGCTTCGTGTGCCACAGTAAAGACATTATTTAATGTGTTATCATAATTAAGTAAAATATAGGGATGATTATTGATAGAACTCCATGAATAAGCACCTGTTCGTTTTCCGTCTTTTTCATAAACATCTACATAGCCATCTGACAAAGCGCTTTTTGCTTTTGTTTGAAATTCTTCACTTAGATGACTGATTGACTCAAAAAATAATTTTTTTGCTTCATCAAATTCAAACTTTGATTTACTTGTTGCAAGTGGAATAAAACGATCATATGTGTGATGTTTCTTTAACCCTAAGTGTTCTTTTCTTAATTTGTAGTATCTTTTTACGACATCGGTATTATTTGATGCAACGTCAATTAAATTATGGTAAACATCAAGCGGAATATTATTGGCAAATAAATAAGATTCCAACGAAGAAGCATAGTCTCTACTTTTCATATTAGCTATATCACGCTGTAAAACGGTATTATAAATTTGCGCAAAGGTATTTTTATTTTCGTTGTATAATGTGAAAATAGCTTCAAAAACCTTTTTACGATCTTTTGGCTGATCTAAATCCGCTAGATAACTTCTAAAATTACCTGATGTTACCTTGATTTCTTCGCCATTTTCTAAGGTAACAAATTTTGCTTCTTTATCAGCTACCGCAAGTGCACTATATGTTTCTCTTCCTTGATTATTTAATTGATTAAAGTTAGCGAGTAAAGACTCACTTTTTTCATCAAGAACGTGCTTTTGTTTTCTAAATAGATTTTCAATAGAAAAACGATATTCTTCTAAAACCTTATCTTTATTAATAAAAGATAAAACTTTTACTTTCCCTAAAGAAAGAATTTCAGGTGAATCAAAACTTGTAATTTTACCTAATTTACTTAATAAAAATGACATTTTTTGAACGCGAGCTGCATTTTTTGTATCTTTTTTATTCAAATCTGATTTTAGTGCAGCATATTGATATGCCTTCATGATTTTCTCGCTTATTTCTTTTTGTAATTCATAATATGCCTTAAACTGATCAAAATCTTGTAATTTTCCTTTAAATTGGTCTAACGAACCAATCACCTTATTCAAGTAGTCATATTCTTTTTGCCAAGCCTCGTCAGACTTGTATAAACGTGTTAAGTCCCAGTTCATATTTGTGCCTCCTTTTCCTTATTAATTATAACACAATTGGTATGTGCGTAAATAGAAAAACTTTAAAAAATGTAGTTGAATGTTTATCAATATATGTTATACTTATAGTGCACCAATGAATTACATTAGAAAAATTATAAAAAAAGATAGGTGATAAAAATGTTACAAATTTACACTACACCAAGTTGCTCTTCTTGTAGAAAAGCGAAGAAATGGTTTGAAGATCACCGCATCGAATATCGTGAGAAAAACATATTTAATATAAAATTAACGAGAGACGATATTTTGCTAATGCTTAAAAATACCATGAATGGGTTTGAGGATATAATATCCACAAGATCTAAAGTATTTCAAGAACAAATTACAGATATTGAAGAGATGTCAATGAATGATTTAACTGATTTTATTATTAAAAACCCCAGTATTTTAAGAAGACCAATAATTATTGATGATAAAAAAATGCAAGTTGGTTACAACTCGGACGAAATTAGAACGTTCATTCCTAAACGCTTACGTGAAATTATTATGTGTACCACATGCGAAAAAGGACAAGATTGTGATTACCAAAGCGCATTAGATATTTACTTTAGAGAGTTACGCGAAAAAGAAGAGCAAAAAGCTATAAGAACTTAAGTTGACAATTGTCAACTTTTTTTCTTTTTCATTAAGAAAGCGTTTACTATCTTGCCTTAATGGTTGTAATTACTAACTAAAACAATTATAATATAGATGAGATAAAATAAAATAGGAGGAATAAAATGGCTATTAAAGTTGCTATTAACGGTTTTGGTCGTATTGGGCGCGCTGCGTACCGTATTATGAGCCAAAAACCAGAGTTTGAAATCGTTGCAATCAACGATTTAACAGATGCAGAAACACTTGCACATTTACTAAAATATGATACAGCACAAGGGAGATTTTATCCCGATAAAATCAAAGTTGAAGATGAGAGTATTGTCTTTGATGGAACCGCTGTAAAAGTTTATTCAGAAAAAGACCCAGAAGATCTACCTTGGAAGAAGTTAGGTGTAGAAGTTGTCTTAGAATGTACAGGATTCTTTAGAGAAAAGAAATTAGCAGAAAAACATATTAAAGCTGGAGCAAAAAAAGTTATGATTAGTGCACCTGGAAAAGGTGACATGAAATCAATTGTATATAATGTTAATCATGATACTCTTGATGGAAGTGAAACTGTTGTTGATGGTGCTTCTTGTACAACAAACTGTTTAGCACCTATTGTTAAAGTGTTAAATGATAACTTTGGTTTAAAAGCTGGATTTATGACAACTGTCCACTCATATACAAACAATCAAAACACATTAGATGCACCACATCCAAAAGGAATTAACGCACGTCGTGGTCGTGCAGCAGCAGCAAACATTGTACCAACATCTACTGGAGCTGCAGTTGCAGTTGGAAAAGTGTTACCTGAAATTGATGGTAAATTAGATGGTATGGCAATGCGTGTACCAACAATTACTGGATCAGTTGTTGATTTAGTCGTTGAACTTGAAAAAGATGTAACTGTAGAAGACGTTAACAAAGCAATGAAAGATGCTACTAACGAAACACTTGGATATACTGAAGATCCAATCGTTTCAAGTGATACAATAGGAATCCATTATGGATCATTATTCGATGCACAAATGACACGTGTTATTGAATCAAATGGAACAAAAATGGTAAAAGTTCTATCATGGTACGATAATGAAATGAGTTATACTGCACAAATGATTCGTACAATGGCTTATTTAGCAAAAGATTTAAAATAAATTTTATATATTAAGGCGGTAATTTTACCGCCTTTTTTATTTAAAAAATTTAGTTTTTTTCAAATCAATTCGTCAAAATTTATGATATAATAGACATGGTGATTTAAATGTATATGCAAGGTATTATCAAAGCAATTATTTTTCATAGCGAGGAAAATTCATTCACAATCTTAAAATTAAAAGTAACAGATACCGACGAGACAAACAATCTCTTTTTTGAAGATGATTATCAAACAGTCACCGGATATTTCCCGCGTCCCATGCGAGGAGACGAAATTAAATTTTATGGAGAATTTAAAGAACACCCTAAATATGGGCTGCAATATCAAGTGAGCTCATTAGAAAAAATAGGTGATACCTCTATTACTGGCCTAATAGATTATTTAAGTAGTGATTTATTTTCTGGTGTTGGGATTAAAACTGCTACACGCATAGTTAATAAACTTGGAAAAGATACCATTAAGTCTATTATGGATGATCCAAGTGTTTTAGATAGCATAAAAAAACTATCATCAACGCAAAAACAGACGATAAAAGAGGGGTTATTTGACAACAAAGCCACTGAAAATATATTAATTAAACTTTATTCTTATAATATTTCTCCAAAAATGGCAATGCGTATTTATAAGTTTTACCAAAATGAAACCATTGCGATTATTGAAAAAAACCCATATCAATTGATATATGATATTGATGGTATTGGCTTTGACCGGGCTGATAAAATTGCAAAAAACATGGGGATAAAAGAAGATGATCCACTCCGAATTAAAGCGATGATTGTTTATTTATATAACTTAATGGGAACGAAATATGGCCACACATTCTTATATTTAGATCAACTTCAAAATTTATTATTAAATGCCATTAATAAAACGGAACAGCGCATTACAGAAGATGAACTAAATACCTTTATTAATGAATTGATTGAAGAAGGACATTTTGTTAAACAAGCTGATAAGATTTTCTTAACAAGCGTTAAATATGCAGAGACATCAATCGCAGAAAAAATAAACGAGTTATTAGCACATGAATCTAAGTCTTTTTCTACTAAAGCAATTTATAAACACATCGAACTCTATGAAGAAATTCATGAGATAACCTATACTAAAACACAAAAGAAAGCAATAGAAAAAGCTATCAAACATAATTTGTTTATTCTAACAGGTGGACCAGGAACGGGTAAAACGACTGTCATTAAAGGAATTGTCTATGTTTATTCTAAGTTACATCAATTATCTATTCGCTACAATGATCCTTTATTTGATATAAAACTTATTGCACCAACTGGCCGTGCTGCGAAACGTATGACTGAAACGACTAATTTATATGCCGAAACCATTCATCGTTTTTTAGGATATAATTATGATGGGAAATTTACGCACAATAAAGATAACTTAATTAATGCAGACGTTGTTATAGTTGACGAGGCATCAATGATTGATATCTTTTTGGCATCCCAATTATTTCAATCACTCCCTAAAACAACCAAAGTAATTATTGTAGGAGATGAAAACCAACTACCAAGTGTCGGTCCAGGCCTAGTACTAAAGAATTTATTATCCTCTGAATTTATCGATTATGTTAAGCTCGAAAAAATTCATCGACAAGCAGAAGGTTCTAATATTATTGATCTTGCCTTTAGTATAAACGATAGTCAAATTCCCGAAGATATTGAAACAGTTTATGATGATCGCTTATTTGTTAAGGAAACAAAATATCATTTTCAAGACCGATTATTAAGTAGTATCCATTACTTGCTTAATCAAGGATATTCTTTAACAGAAGATATACAAGTATTGATTCCGATGTATAGGGGAGAGACAGGTATTGATGCAACAAATAAAAACATTCAAGAAGAATTTAATCCAAATAAAGAAAAAAGTATTACTCATGGAGAGAGATTGTTTAGAATTGGGGACAAAGTAATCCAACTAACCAATCAAATTGAAGACAATATTATGAATGGTGATCAAGGAAGTGTTATAGGAATAAAAGATGAATCAACTTTAATAGTTGATTTTGATGGCAATGAAGTATCATATAAAAAAGGTGACTTAATTCATTTGAAACATGCTTATGCGATGAGTATTCATAAATCTCAAGGGAATGAATACAAAGTTGTAATTCTGCCTATTTTTAAAAGTTATTCTATCATGTTAAAACGAAAATTACTTTATACAGCCGTTACTAGAGCTAAAGAAAAACTTATTTTAATAGGTGACTTAGATGCATTTAAGTATGGTGTTAAACGTATTGATGACCCACGTCAAACGATGTTAAATAGTAAAATTAAATCTGTCGTATTAAAGGAAGAGGTTACTCAAAAAGATACTTCAGAAACACAAAGGAAACAAATTAAAGATCCGACTATACCATTTGATACACTTGGCGAAGAGATTGCTGAAGGGATTACGCCATACTCATTTTTAAATGACTAAACAATTATAAGAAGAATAAATGAGTTGCTTTTTATCCTGAATTTTTGTATAATACATTTGAAATCAATGACAAAGATAAGTAAATATTATTTTCTTATTCTAGAGACTTAGTGGTTGGTGAAAACTAAGAAGAAATAATATTGAAGCTACTTTTGAGTGATATTAATACTATCCGTTAACTTGCGTTAAAAGTACAAGTGCTAGGAAACTAGAACTAAGGTGGTACCACGGACATAACGTTCGTCCTTTCAATAGGACGGACTTTTTTTATAAAGGAGATGTGAAAAATGAAACACTTAACAACAGATGAAATCAGACAAATGTGGTTAGATTTTTTTAAGGAACGCGGACACAAAGTAGAACCAAGTTCTAGCTTAGTGCCAATTAATGATCCAACATTACTTTGGATTAACGCGGGTGTTGCCCCATTAAAAAAATATTTTGACGGACGTACAATCCCTAAAAACCCTCGTATAGTAAATGCTCAAAAATGTATCCGTACAAATGATATTGAGAATGTCGGAAATACAGCGAGACACCAAACATTTTTTGAAATGTTAGGAAACTTTTCTGTTGGTGATTATTTTAGAGATGAGATTATACCTTGGGCTTTTGAATTACTTACAAGCAAAAATTATTTTGCGTTTGATAAAGATAAATTATATATTACTGTCTATCCAGCAGATGAAGAAACCTATCAAGCTTGGTTAGAAGTAGGAATTGATAAAACACATCTTATAAAATCTCCACAGAATTTTTGGGAAATTGGCGAAGGACCTTGCGGCCCGGATACCGAAATCTTTTTCGATCGAGGAAAGAATTATGGACCTTTTGATCTCAATTTAATCAAAGATGATATTGAAAACGAACGATTTATAGAAATATGGAATATTGTTTTTTCCCAATTTAATGCTAAAAAAGGAATGGAAAGAAGTTCTTATAAAGAATTACCAAACAAGAATATAGATACCGGTATGGGATTAGAACGCATGGCCTGTGTTATGCAAGAAGTTAAAACAAACTTTGAAACAGATACATTCATGACAATTATAAAAGGAATTGAACAATTTACTAGTATTAATTATACCGGACAAAAACAATTTAAAATCATTGCTGATCACATCAGAACAGTAACATTTGCTGTAAGTGATGGAGCTGTTTTATCAAATGAAGGTAGAGGATATGTCCTACGTAGACTTTTAAGACGCGCTATAAAACACGGAAAATATCTGAATATTGATAAACCGTTCTTACATGAAATTGTGGATGATGTTATTAAAGCAATGGGAACGTATTATACTGCATTAAAAGATAGTCAAGACTTGGTTAAAAAAGTCGTTAAAATAGAAGAAGAAAAATTCTTAGAAACTCTTGATAAAGGTGAAAAAATGGTAGAGGATTTGATCAAACATTCAGATACCTCAATCATTAATGGAAAAGATGCTTTTACCCTTTATGACACCTATGGATTCCCCATTGAACTAACAAAAGAAATTGCTGAGGAATCAAACTTTACAGTTGATGAAGCCGGGTTTAAAGAAGAAATGCAAAAACAAAAAGACCGCGCAAGGAATGCAAGAAAAGACACAACTTCTATGAACAAGCAAAATGAAGCTTATTTAAAATTTAAAGAAGAAGATACCTTTATTGGATATGACACATTAAAAAAAGAAACACATATTCTAAAATCATTTACTGCAGGTGTTGTTTTGGAAGAAACACCGTTTTATGCTGAAAGTGGTGGGCAAGTTGCTGATGCAGGAGTATTAGTCAAAGATGATAAAGAATACATTGTTTTAGATGTACAAAAATTACCAAATGGTCAATTCTTACATTTGCTTGAGACAAACTCTTTTAAAACAGGTGATAAAGTAATTGCTAAAGTAGATAAAAAAACAAGGGAACTTACAATGTATAACCATTCAGCAACACATTTACTATTTGGTGCACTTCGCGAAGTACTAGGTGACCATGTTAGCCAACAAGGCTCAAATGTCAATTCTAAAGCATTGCGTTTTGACTTCAATAATTATGATAGTCTGGATGAAGAAACACTACTTAGCGTTGAACAATTAGTAAATGAACGTATTTTAGAAAGTATACCAGTTGTAATAAAGGAAATGCCCATCGAAAAAGCCAAAGCACTAGGAGCCGTAGCTGAATTTGGTGAAAAATATAACGATGATGTGCGTGTAGTAAATATGAAATACACAATTGATTTATGTGGTGGAACACATGTTTCTAATACAGGCAATATTGAACAATTTGCGATTGCTTCAATTGAGAGCAAAGGATCAGGAATTTATAGAATTACTGGACATGCAAATGAGTCAGTCAAAAATCTAAAAGAACAGTTTATTGGTATCAATAAAGAATTTAAAAAACTAGAAGAAAAAGTTGAGAAAATATTGTCAGAAGCAAAACAACAATCTATTGATTTATCATTCAGTTTTAAGCGCAATGAGACATTCCAAGGAAGTTATCAAGATATCATTGATAAACGAGATGAATTCGAACGCTTTACACAAGAAGTGAGAGAATTAAATAAACAGTTTGAACAACTTAAAAAAGAAAAAACAATGGAAGATTTAGACCAATATCTTGCGCAAGTTGAAGGAAACACACTCATATTAAAATTAGAAGATATTGATAAAAATGCCTTGAAACCACTTGCTGATAAATTAATGGATCATCTAAAAAATGGCGTGGTGGTCATTGCAAACATCTCTGGTGGTAAAGTGACCTTTATTGTAAAAAGTACAACAGATCACCACGCTGGTAACTTAGCAAAAGAAGCTGCTAAAATAACTGGTGGTGGAGGTGGAGGACGTCCTGATATGGCTCAAGCGGGTGGCAAAAACATCGATAAAGTTGATGAAGCGCTTGCACATATTAAGTCTTTGTTATCATGAGAATATTAGGATTAGATCTAGGTAATAAAACAGTAGGTATTGCTATAAGTGATCCAAGTTTCTTTTTAGCAAGAGGACTTGAAACATACCGGTTTAAAGAAAAAGACTTTGAAGATCCATTAAAATATATTTTATCATTAACAAAGAAGTATAATCTGAAAGAGATAGTACTTGGATTACCTAAAAATATGGATAACACCGAAGGCATTCAAGCTAGCATTATTCGAGATTTTAAGCAGAAACTAGAACAAAAAACATCGGTTAAAATTGTACTTTATGACGAACGACTAACATCAAAAGTAGCATCAGATATGATGAAAGCACAAAAATTAAGACGTAAAAAACGACAAAATGATATTGATAAAATGGCAGCAGTTGTCATTTTGCAAAATTATCTTGATAGTTTATAAGGAGGAATTATGAACGAGAAAAAAATATTTATTGAAAATGAAAATGGTGAAAGTGTTGAATTTGAAATTGTATTAACATTTGAGGATCCTAAAACAAAATATAAATATGTTGTATATAAAGACCCAAAAGCAGATGTGGAAGAAGTGTATGCAGCAAAATATGAAGAAATTGATGACAAAAAAGGAAATCTAACACAAATTGAATCAGATAAAGAACGTGACATGATCAAAGAGGTTCTGGAAAGTTTTTACGAAAAAACTGACGATGAATAATTATCTAAAAAAGATTAATCCAAAAGAAACAAATGAATTACTTGCTAATTTACGCAGACAAGCAGAAAAAGATAATATACCTATTATTACAGTTGAAGGGATTTCCTTTCTTAATCTTTTAATTAAAATTAAAAATGTCCAAAGTGTTTTAGAAATTGGAACAGCAATTGGTTATTCAGCCATCAACATGGCACTAAAAAACAACTGTAAAATCACAACAATAGAGCGTGAAAAGGACATGTATGAACGCGCACACAACAATATTAAGAAAGCTAATTTAGAAACAGAAATAACCCTAATTTATGCAGATGCTTTAGATTATGATGAAACAACTTTAGGTCAGTTTGATTTAATATTTATTGATGCAGCTAAAGCACAAAGTGATAATTTTTTCAAAAAATATAAAAGCAGATTAAACCCTAAAGGATTAATTATTGCTGATAATTTATTGTTTCATGGATTAATTGATCAACAAGTTGAGAGTCGAAATCTACGACAACTGTTACGAAAAATTGACAGATTTAATAAATTTGTTGTTAAACAAGAAGATTTTGACACTTTTATTTACTCAATTGGTGATGGTATGAGTGTCAGTGTTAAACGAGGTGAGTAAAATGAAACTAGCCGTAACGCCTAATCATTTTGATATGTGTCCTAATCTGTTAGAAGCAGAGGCTGATATTTTAATTATGGGAAACACTAAATTTTCTAATCGATTACCTTATTCCTTCACATTAGATGAGATAAAAGACGTCATAACCTTAGCACATTCAAACAACAAGGAAGTATATATCACCATTAACATAATTGTTCATAATGACTTGTTAATAGATATTGACCACTATTTAAACAAATTAAAAGAATTGGATATAGATGGTCTTATATTTAGTGA
Source organism: Candidatus Izemoplasma sp. (assembly GCA_021736205.1). Taxonomy (GTDB): domain Bacteria; phylum Bacillota_I; class Bacilli_A; order Izemoplasmatales; family Izemoplasmataceae; genus JAIPGF01. Next base: position 6,511 of record JAIPGF010000014.1, on the reverse strand, counting down.
TCTGAGTGTTTATGAATTAGCAAAAAAACATAACCTTATAAAGTATTTAATATATCATCCAGAAACATTAAATACGAACTATTATGATCCCATTTTTTGGGAAAAAGAAGGAATCAAGTCAATCATCATCTCTAAAGAAATAACACTTGATAATTTACGCATTATCTCTCGTGAATCAACCCTACCTATTGGGTATATAGGTCATGGGTATTTAAATATGTTTCATTCTAGAAGACCGCTTATAGAAAATTTTTTCAAATATAATAACGAAGAATACCAGCAATTTATTAACAACCGAAATTTAACACTTATTGAACAAAAACGACAAGAATCATATCCAATTTTTCAAGATGAGCATGGAACTCATATATTTAGAGAAAAACCAATGAAGTCTTTTAGAGAACTTCAAGCCTTACAAACCATGTTAGATTTTTTAATAATTGATGGGATTTTCCTATCCACGGATGATATTGTGCAAGCAACAAAAGATTATCACACGTTGTTAACTAACAATAACCAACAAACATTAAACGATATTGATGATCAATATCCTGAGCATGATAAAGGGTTTTTATACAAAAAAACTGTTTATGACAAGTATTAGGTGATATGATGAAAAAACCTGAATTATTGGCACCAGCAGGAGATTTAGAAAAACTAAAAATCGCATATATTTATGGAGCAGATGCTGTTTATATTGGAGGTAAAAAATTTTCACTGCGTGCAAGAGCATCTAACTTTTCACTTGCTGATATTACCGAGGCAGTGACGTTTGCTCACAATCTAAATAAAAAATTATATGTAACGACCAACATCTTACCACACAATGATAATTTAGAGGGTCTAAAAGAGTATTTAATAGCACTCGATAAAATTGGAGTTGATGCAATTATTTGCGCCTCACCAGTGATTATTGATACAGCTAAGAAACACACTGATTTAGAAATTCATTTATCCACTCAAACATCACAGACCAATTTTGAAGCAATTAATTTTTGGTATAAGCGTGGTATTAAACGTGTGGTATTAGCACGTGAATTAGACAAACAAGAAATAAAACAAGTTACACACAACACCAAAGCCGACGTTGAGGTCTTTATTCATGGCGGTATGTGTGTGTCTTATAGTGGACGTTGTACACTCTCTAATACCATGACAGACCGCGATGCCAATAGAGGTGGATGTGCTCATAGTTGTCGTTGGAATTATGATTTATTTTTAGATAATGAAAAACTTAATAATAATATGTATTTTTCTATGTCTTCAAAAGACCTACAAACAGTCAAACACATCTCAGATTTGATTGATATAGGTGTGCATTCATTGAAAATAGAAGGACGTATGAAATCTATTCATTATATTGCGACTGTTGTTCATACCTATAGAAGTCTGATTGATGAAATATGTCATGAAGAGGACGTGGACATACCGAAATACTTACTAGAAATTAAAAAGGCAGAAAACAGATTAACCTCTCATGGCTTCATGCAAGGGATGACAACAATCAATGAACAACTTTATAACATGCGAAGTGAAAACCCCTCACAAGCGTTTATCGGTATTATTAGAGACTATGATAAGGCAACAGGAGTAGCTACAGTCGAACAACGAAATAAGTTTTTACCAGGTGACACAGTTGAAGTATTTAGTCCTAATTTTGGATCTTTAAAATTTATGGTAGAAGAAATTAAAGATGAAGAAGGAATAACCCTAGATGCTGCCAGGCATCCCCAACAAATGTTAAAACTATTTATTCCCTTTGTTGTTCAACCCTTTGATATGTTACGAAAAATCCCATAAATAAGTTGCTTTTTTCTATATATATACTATAATATATGTGATAACAACTAGATAAAATACATGAGGAGTCTTTGTACTCCTTTTGTTAAAGATAGGAGTGAGTCATGAAAAAACCCGTTATTATTGCTGTTGGTGGCGGAAGTGCCTCAGGAAAGACGACCGTTGTTGAGAAAATAATTGATCGATTTCATCAAAAAAATGTGACGGTCATACGTCATGATGATTACTACAAAAATCAATCAGATATGCCAATGAAAGAACGCCGTAAAGTCAATTACGATCATCCTTTTAGTTTAGATAATGATTTAATGTATGAACAAATATTGAAACTTATTAAAGGGGAGAGTGTTGTGAAACCAACCTATGATTTTGAAAATCATACACGAAGTGAAACAACACAAACGGTTTATCCCACAGATATTTTAATTTTAGAAGGTATTTTAATCATGGAAGATAAACGCATACGAGATTTATCTGATATTAAACTTTATGTCACAGCCGATGATGATTTACGTTTTATTAGACGTTTAAAACGGGATTTAGAAGAACGTGGACGAACCATGAAAAGTGTTATTCAACAATATTTATCAACGGTAAAACCCATGCATTTTGCATTTGTTAAACCGACAAAACGTTACGCAGATGTAATCATACCAAATGATAAAGATCACGAGGTTGCTGTTGATTTAATTGTGACCAAAATAAATTCAATTATTAACAACTAATAAGGAGGAAAAATGGATAAAGCTTATTTAACCAAACAAGGTCTTGAAGAATTAAAACTTGAACTTGAAGATTTAAAAACAAATAAACGTAAGGAAAACTTAGAAGCACTTAAAGAAGCACGTGCACAAGGTGATTTATCAGAAAATGCTGATTATGATTCTGCACGAAACGAACAAGCAGAATTAGAAGCACGCATTAAAGAAATAGAAGGTATCTTAAAAAATTATGAAATCATCAAAGAAGATTTGTCTAACAAAGTAAATATAGGAAAAACAGTTACGATTAATATTAACGATGTAATCGAAGAAACCTATACCATAGTTGGTGCATTAGAAACTGATCCACAACGTAATAGAATATCAAATGAATCTCCTATTGGAAAAGGTATTATCGGAACTGAAAAGGGCGATAAATTAAAAATTAAAACAGAAGCAAATAAAGAAGTTATGGTAAAAATAGTTGACGTTAAATAAGAGTGTCTTGCACATTCTTTTTTAATTTAAAGGAGTGATTTTATGATTGGTATTATTGGGGCAATGCAAGAAGAAATAGACGTACTTTTAAAACAACTTACAGGTGAGAAATTATATACCTATGGTACTAGGAAATTTTACGCCGGTTACCTAAAAGAAAAAGCAGTTGTCATTGTTAAAAGTGGCATCGGTAAAGTCAATGCAGCACACACCACCACATTACTAATGGAACACTTTGATATTGATTATTTAATGAATACAGGCGTGGCTGGTGGACAAGATGTTAAACATAATCATGTGGTTGTTAGTTCTAATGTTGTTTATCATGATGTTGATGCAACAGCGTTTTCTAAAAATAAATACGGCCAAGTACCAAACATGCCGGAATCATTTTTTCCCGACATTACATTAATGAATAATGCCAAAGTATTACTTGATGAATTAAACATTCCATATACCCAGGCAACCATTGCGACTGGAGACCAGTTTGTTTATCATCCATCACAAATCGAAAAAATTAATCAGGTGTATGATGATATTAAAGCCATAGAAATGGAAGCAGCTGCCATCGCACACATCGCAGAAATTTATCACAAACCGTTTATCATCTTTCGTACTATTAGTGATGTACTAGGTGATAAAGACCAACATCTTGACTTTGATAAATTTTTAAAAAAAGCCGCTAATTTAAGCGCAGAAATTATTACAAAGTACATAGAGAAATTTGTATGGATTGCATAACACTAAATAACATTGAAATTCCTATCAAAATTCACCGTAAAAACAACAAACACACATACTTTTATTTTAAAACAAACCACATTTTAATAACCACCAATCATAAAACACCAAGACATGTCTTAAGAACCTACTTAAAAAAACACCAACAAACAATTCTTAAAAAATGGCATAAAAGACCCAAGCAAAAAGATTCAAGCAACTATTTATTATTTGGTAAAACATATGGTATAAAGGAAACTAAAGACAACGTTTATTACACCGATAACACCATTTACTTACCAGCTGATAAAAACACAATCAAGCTGTTTGAGAAAGAAACACTGCTACATTTTCTCAATACACTCAAACAGAAATACCTTGATAATAAAATCGTTGATTTAACCGATACAACTATCCACACGCGTTATACGAAAACACGTTTTGGCAGTTGTAATAAACGACTTAAACGGTTAAATTTCAATCTTGATTTAATTCACTATAAAAAAGAATTAATTGAATATGTGTTTTTGCATGAGATTACCCATCTAAAACATATGAATCATTCACAGTTTTTTTATCACACATTAGAACAACTCTGTCCAAATTATAAAAAACTAAGACTTGAACTAAAAGAAGAATTTAAAAGGTGAGACAATGTTTTTACCCATTAACCATAGCGACTTAGAAGAACGAAATATTGAGCAACTAGACTTTATTATAATCAGCGGTGATGCCTACATAGATCATCCATCTTTTGGTGTGGCAATTATTTCTCGTAAACTTGAAGCACATGGCTATCGGGTCGGGATTATTGCCCAACCAAACATCAATAAAAAGCAAGATTTTAAAAAACTAGGGACACCCCGTCTTGGTTTTTTGATTACTGCTGGAAATATTGATTCGATGGTTAATCATTATAGTGTTTCCAAACGACGACGAAAAAAAGACCAATATAGTCCTGGTGGAGAAGCCGGTTTAAGACCTGATTATGCGACAATAAAATACGGTATAAACGTTAGAAAAATATTTCCTCATACGCCTATTATTATAGGCGGTATTGAGGCTTCTTTAAGACGATTAGCACACTATGATTATTGGTCTAATGAGGTACGAAAAAGCATCTTAATTGATGCGAAAGCAGATCTTTTAATCTATGGTATGAGTGAATTATCAATGATTGAAGTCGCAGATAGTTTAAATAGTGGAATTGATGTTCGCGATATCTGTTTTATCAAAGGGACAGTTTTCAAAGCAAAAGAGCCATCATTTATTCCAGATAATGCGATTGAACTACCGACCTATGATACGCTTTTAGAGAGTAAAAAAGCCTACGCTGAAAGTTATATGATACAATATAATAATACCGATTATCATACAGCTAACCCACTTGTAGAAAAATATAACTATCACACAATTGTACAAATGCCACCCAATAGACCACTCACTCAATTCGAAATGGACCAAGTATATAATCTGCCATATGAAAGAACTTACCACCCTATTTATAAAAAACTAGGACATATTCCAGCTATTAACGAAGTGAAGTTTTCAATCATCGCCAATCGTGGGTGTTATGGCGGATGTTCGTTTTGTGCATTAACGAATCATCAAGGCAGAGTTATTCAATCACGCAGTAAAAATTCTATTATAAAAGAAGCCAAACAAATCATTTCTGAGCCAGATTTTAAAGGCTACATTCATGATGTGGGAGGTCCTACGGCAAACTTTTATGATAAAGCGTGTGACAAACAACTTACCAAAGGTGTTTGTCAACATAAACAATGTATTGGGGAAGAAGAATGTTCACTTCTTAAAATAACACATAAAAATTACTTAAGTATATTGCGCGATTTAAGAGACTTAGAAGGTGTTAAGAAAGTCTTCATTAGAAGTGGTATTCGCTATGATTATTTATTACACGATGAAGATGACACATTTTTTAAAGAACTTGTTAAACACCATATAAGTGGACAATTAAAAGTCGCACCAGAACATATCTCAGATAATGTTTTACACTACATGAATAAACCACGTCAATCTGTTTACAATAAATTTGTTGATAAATATAACACATTAAACAAACACTACGATAAAAACCAATTCCTAGTCCCCTATTTAATGAGTTCTCATCCCGGAAGTACCCTTAAGGATGCAATAGAACTAGCGGAATATGTTAGAGATCTAAATTACTATCCTAAACAAGTCCAAGATTTTTATCCTACACCAGGGACATTAGCAACAACGATGTATTATACAGGACTTGATCCAAGAACCATGGAAACTGTTTATGTTCCCAAAACAAGAAAAGAAAAAGCCATGCAACGTGCCCTAATCCAATTCAAAAACCCTAAAAATTATCAATTAGTCCACGATGCGCTCATTCATGCTAATAGACCTGATTTAATTGGACATCATAAATTAGCACTTATTCGACCTAAAAGGTATTAGACAACAGCTTTTAATTTTTGTATAATAAAGTAAATAAGAAAACCGGAGGACATTATGATACAGCACTTACTAAATCCCCAAAAATTCATTCCTACAGAGTACCATAAATCATTTTTTGATATTGACTTTTTATCTTTAAAAAAACAAGGATTTAAACTTATTATTAGTGATTTAGATAATACCTTAATTTCCTATGATGAACATGTGCCTAATAAATTACTTCTTAATCAATTAATAGCACTTGAAGAACTGGGATTTGAAATTGTATTATTATCAAACAACAATCAAGCTAGAATGAATAAATTTTTAAAAGATTTGCACATAACAGGGTTTGCCATGGCACG
>JAIPGF010000051.1 GCA_021736205.1 Candidatus Izemoplasma sp. | reverse complement strand
GTTCCATGGTCTGTTACAGCGATTGCATCATGTCCCCATTTCATAGCAGTTTCAACATATTCATCAATGTTATTGATACCATCGAGTGTTGACATTTTTGTATGGAGATGTAGTTCAACACGTTTTTTGTCCGCTGTATCTTTTCTTATGTCCGTTGGTTTTACCATTGTTGTACGTTCAAATTGATAGGCTGTAATCGTTACTTCTTTACTAAAATTATCGTAAGATGCAGTCCCCTTAACGCGGGCAATCATACCAACTAATGTATCATTAAAGAAATTTTTCTCAGATTGCTGTTTGCTAAATTTCTTGACATAAACACTATCATTATCACTACTAATAATAAAGGTATAAAGCGTTGTATTATTTCTAATATCAATTGAATCTATTTTTGTAATAACTCCTTCAACTTGAAAAGTTGCGTCGTTATTCATACTCTTATATTCACTTAGATCGTTTTCCGTTTTAGGAACAGTATCAACAGCGGCCATTTCACCACGAAGTCTTTTTTTAGAATAACTAACAAACTTCTTTTCAAACCTTTTAGCATAGGTGTTTTTTGATATTTTATTAGTGAAATTATCGCCTTGTTGATCAATCTTGTCTTTAATTGATGGTTGTTGATCACATATTCTAGTTGCTAAGACTACATCAAATCCAATGAGCTGTAACTCTTTTTTAACCATCTTTAACATTTTAGTAACAAATTGGCCATCTTTAGGACATACAACTTGTAATCTATTATCGCTGTGTTCTATTTCAAAATCACTCATCGCACTAAAACGGGGTCTATGTTGAATAAGTTGTTGTAAAACAAAGTCATAATATTCAGGTAATAAATCAAAATTAGGTGTATCGTATGTTATTTGCACGTGGGTTGATTTAACTTCTTTAAACTTGCTTGGTATTTGATTTATATTGTTCATTAATTCTTCAAAATCTTTAATTTCTAAAGGTGCGGGAAACTCAAGCTCAAAAAGCCAGCTTTTCTTAGCTGGATCAACTAATAGTTTATGAAGTTTTCCGTCACTAAAAACAGGATTTTCATTAAGTTCTAATGCTTTTAAAAGTTTTTTAAATCGTATTTTCATTTGAACACCTTTTCTTTAATCTAAATAAAATTATAACATATTTTCAGTGTTTAGGTAACAAAAAAAAGTAGAAAAAATTCTACTTTTCATCTTCAAATTCAACGGTAATTTTACCTGCTATAATTTCTTCTAAGGCAATTCCTACTGATGTACTGCATTTAGCGTCTATACTAACATCGTGTAGTTCATTAATTATTTTAGCACGTTTGGCAGATGTATAAGCTAATTTGTATTTTGAATCAATTTTTTGTGTTAAATCATCGATGGAAGGATATCTTAATCCTTCTTCATTTCTATGTTCTTTTGACATTTATTTTACCTCCAACATTTCATTGTATTTATAAATTGAACGTTCTGTTTTCGCATGTTCAGCTCTTATTATAGCTAAGATACGATCAGCGGCGTTATGGACTTCATCATTCACAACAATATAATCATATTTATGTGCAAGTGGGAATTCACGTTCTGCTTTTTTCATTCGACGATCAATGGTTTCTGGTTCTTCTGTACCGCGTCTTAAGAGTCGTCGGAAAAGGGCTGCCTTATTTGGGGGTGCAATAAAAATAAAAACACCATCTTTGGCCTTTTCTCTAACTTGAAGTGCTCCGTTTACTTCGATTTCAAGCACAACTTCTTTTCCCTTATCTAATTGTTCATCTACTTTGTCTTTGGGAGTCCCATAATAATTTCCAACAAATTCGGCATATTCTAAAAACTGATCGTTCTTTATTCGTTCTTTAAATTCCTCTTTTGAAACAAAATAATAATCCTTGCCCTCAACTTCTCCTTCACGTGGTTCTCTTGTTGTCATAGAAATTGAATAAACTAAGTCATGGCCCTCCATTTCAAAAAGGGCTTTTCTAACGGTTCCTTTACCAACCCCAGAGGGACCACTAATAACAACCAATAAGCCTCGTTCATTGAGTTTCATTAAATTGACCCTCCTTTAAAAACTTTTAATTTTTTTTAGTTATTTTAATAATAACATTTTACACGAAAAAATGTAAGTTATTCATAAGTTTTTTTACAATTATTATTTATGTGTTATAATTTATGTGGTGATATTTATGAGTTATGACGGAAATATGTTAAGACACGTAACAAACGAGATTAAGCCGGTTCTTCTTACGAGCCGAGTTAGTAAAATATATCAACTTAGTAAGTATGAATTATTGTTTAATCTTCATACAAAAAAAGGAAAGAAGCAACTTTTAATTAGTGCTTCCTTTAGATATTCTAGACTACATTTAACGAAAATGCAATACGAAAAACCAAATTCCCCCCCAAACTTTGGGATGTTTTTACGAAAACAACTAGAAGGTGGCGTTATCAATGATATGGTTCAACATGTTAATGACCGTGTGATTGACCTTGTAATTGAAAAACGTGATGAACTTGGCGATTTAAAACAACTGCATTTAATTTGTGAATTGATGGGACGTCATTCTAATATTATTGTTACAGATGAAAACTTTGTTATTTTAGAAGCTATTAAACATTCTATGCCCTTTGATGGGAATCAACGAACTATTTATCCCAGCGCTAAATACACTTACCCCACTACACAAAAAATGGATCCTTTCGATGAAACAAAACGCAAAGAATTTTTAAGTAATCCAGATAACTATAACAAAAATGCACTATTAAGAAACTTTATGGGGTTTTCTCCCCTTGTATGTAAAGAAATTATCCATCGGTTTAACCATTCAAAAAAAGCCTTTAAAGATGTTTTTATAGAAACCATAACAGAGGAATCACCTGTGATTATAGAAGGTGAAAAAGAACTGTTTTACTTTACAGACATTACCCATTATGACGGAACAACTAAATCATTTAATACCGTTTGTGATATGTTAGATAGTTATTTCTTTGAACGAGACAAACAAGAAAAAATAAAACAACGTTCAAAGTTTTTACAAAAATTTGTTAAAAATAACTTAAAGAAAGCAAAAAATAAACTTGAACTCTTAACAAAGGATTACTTTAAAACCAAAGAAATGGAACAGTATCAACTAAAAGGAGAACTAATTCAAGCTAATTTACACAATATAAGTGCTAAAGACCGTTCACTTACTTGTACAAACTATTACAACAACGAAGAAGTAACAATCTCTTTAGATCCAGATTTAACCCCCGTAGAAAACGCTCAGAAGTATTTTAAAAAATACAAAAAAATGAAAAAGAGTGTCCCTTATATAAAACGACAAATTACCGATGCGAGGCGTAAAATTAAGTATTTTGATGAATTAGAAACACAAATCGAAAATGCCTCTTTAAAAGATATTGATGAAATTAGAGATGAACTCATTGATAAAAAATTGTTAAAACGAAAAAAACAACCCAAGAAACGTCGTAAAAAGCGCCCTAATTATTCAATTTATACAGTCGAAGGTACGGAGTTTATTGTGGGGAAGAACAATATACAAAATGAGTATATAACACATAAATTAGCGAACTATAATGATGTGTGGTTTCATGTAAAAGATGCACCGGGAAGTCATGTCGTTGTTAGAGATTCTTTGCCTCTTTCAGAACAACAAATTAGAACCGCTGCACAACTAGCAAGTTACTATTCTAAAATGAAACGTTCAAGTAGTGTAGCGGTGGATTATACAGAGGTCAGAAACCTTAAAAAAATACCGGGTAAAATGGGGAGTTATGTTTCTTATAAAAAGCAAAAAACCATTTTTATCGATCCAGATGAAAGTTATATTTTATCATTAAATGAAAAGTGAACACTCCCCCACTTATAATTTCTTCAATATCCTTGAAGAAGGAGTTTTTTTGTACAAACTAGATAAAAACAAGATTCCTTAAAAGGTATCTTGTTTTTATTTGTGTTTTATTTCTTCGTGAACCCCGCATTAATTAGTGCCTGTTCAGCTTCTTTGTGTGTCGAATAATGAATCTTCTTGTTCTTGCATAATTCTTCGATCTTAGCAATCACCTCTTGTTTGTCTCCACGAAACTTTTTAGCTAAGTGTTCAATTTCGTGCTTCTCGGAGCAATTAAAAAACTTTCTGTCTTTTGCCATTTAATCATCTCCTTATATTTTTTATTTTGGCATTTTATCTTCAATAATATAATAAAATGGCATACTTAATGCACTAACCATCAAAATAATAACTAGTAACATCCCATAAATTAGCCCGCCCCATCCATCGGACGTAAAAGTTAAGACTAATAAAACAGGTAATGCAATCATGTTTAAGATGATTTGCGGATAAAAGTACGTTCTTCCACCTTTAAATTTTCTTCTTGTGAAAACACTTATGAGTGTTAAAATCGTTGTTCCGACAATTAACATTCCGAGCCATCTTAGTCCTAGTTCAAGGTCTCCGTTTAAAAAATAAGAAAACGTAAACAATACAAGTAATACTATTTCAATAATTATACTTACTCGACGTTTCATTTTTTCAACCTTCTTTCTCACTACTTTTATTATATCTGTTTCACGATAAAAATTAAAGGCTTTCTGACATCATTTTACATAACACTCTAAAGTGTTATAATGAAAATAAGGTGTTAACAATGAATTTTAAATTGTAAAGGAGGTCTATTTTTCAATGAAGCGCTTTTTAGTTTTTATGAGTATTTTTATGGTTTTCATTTTAACTGCGTGTGATCAATTTGGTATTGATGATGCTGTTGAATTGTCTGAAGAATACTGCCGAGACAATCCAACCTCAGACATTTGTCAAGCTGATCCATTAGAGGCAGTTGATAAGACGGTTGTTGAAACAACGTTGAAATCTTTCTTAACATCATTTAATGACTATGATAACCAAGAACAGTATTGTGAAGATTATATTTCTGTCACTAACTTAGAATTACTTGATGCATGTAAAGAAGATATCAATACAATCTTACCGCCAAATTTAAACGATTTTGAAATTGAAGAAATAACGACTGATTTACTGAATATGAAATCTGTTGTAGAAGTTTCAACAGAGGAAAGCACATATTTCTTTGATGTACAATTCACTGAAGAAGACGGAGACATTTTAATTGCTAAGTGGTCTTATCGTACATTAGACACAGAGATGAATAGTGATGAGACACCACCCACATTTGATTATATTAACGATGTGTATTTATCAACCGATGTTACATCTTATGATTGGCAGTCATTAGTTAAAAACGCCACAGATGATGTATCTTCTGATTTAACTATTTATATTGAAGAAAATACGGTCGATTTTGGTACTGTAGGTGAATATAAAGTTACTATCTCTGTTACTGATGAAACAGGTAATAAAGCAACGCAAACTGTACCTGTTATTATTTCTGAAGACACAGATAATTTACCACCAGTTGTTGAAGAAGGACAAACAACTGTTAAATTAGGGTCAACCACAGAAGAATTTCCATATTTAGATTATTTTGAAATTATCGACCCTGACGGAGACGACCTGACTTATAAAGTAATAAAAGACGAGATTGAATATGGTACTATTGGTACGTATGATTTTATTTTCTCTGCAACTGATACCGCCGGTAATGAGTTAATTATCGACGTTGAAGTTGAAGTATTTGATAATGATGTCCCGACATTTGATACGATTGAAGATCAACTACTTTCAAGTGATGTTACATCATATGACTGGACAACATTTTTAACAAATCTAACGGACCGAAATAGTGATAATATAACTGTTGAAGTTATTGAAAGTAACGTCATATTTGGTGAAGTAGGTACTTACCAGGTTACATTGTTAGTCGCTGATGAGTTTGGTAATGAGGTTGAAGAATCTTTCACTGTAGAAATTTATGATCCATCAACCGATGTAGAAGCCCCTACCTTTGATGCTATTTCAGATCAAGAAATTGATATAAATGTATCAAATGTTACTTGGGAGGATTATATAATGAACTTAAGTGACAACAACGATACATTAGATGACTTAGAGATTACTGTGAATGATAATGTTAATTATGGTACTGTTGGAACATATACAGTAACGATCAAAGTCAGTGATTCAAATGATAACACAACAACACAATCATTTGATGTCTCTGTCGTTAATCAAGTAGAAATTGATACACTATTTACTTCTTATTTGGATGAATATATTGATCCAACCATAGATAGTGAAGTTCTTTGTGAAAAATATTATGATCCTTTTGATCTCACAACCTGCATCACCCAAAGAGATCAGTTATTAGAACAATCAATTTCTTATTCACCTGAAATAATTTATGAAGAAGCAAGTAATGGTTATTATGTAGAATTTAATTTAATTGTTAACGATGAACCACTCGACCCTATAACACTTAATATTATTCCAACTAAAGTTGAAGAAACTTGGCTACTAACAATTCAAACATCAATTGATTTAAGACCCCTTAATCTAGATGAAGCTTACGCGGCATATCAAGAATTTTTAGATGACTATCTAGACAAGGATCTAACTGTAAGTGAATTGTTATATCTCTATTTTGAAGAAGATTCAGATACCGATCTTAGTGAAGAATTTCAATATCGTGAAGAATTTCTTTCACTAGAGACCACATTTAGAGACTTAATCATTACGCCTGTTAATCCAGATAATATGTCACCATTTATCATTGAAGTAACTAGAAATACAGGTGGAGAAGATATCCCACTTACCTTTATTGGTGATCTTTATAAGACACGTGATGGTCGATATGTCTTTGATATAACTTATCAAACAACAGCTACATTGGCTGACTATCAAGATTTTATGGTCTATTTTGTTAATCAATTTAATAACTTAGACACCTCCCAAACAGAGGTTTGTGATAGATTCTTTGAAACATCGCAATGGTGTATGAATCTAACAAAACCAACTTCAGATAATGATGCATTCTTATCGTTAACTGAATTCTTTGAACATGCCCAAGGCTACACAGCAATATTTACTCAACGAACAAGTCAAGGCTATGAAAAATATATGTATGATGTTGAGTTTACTATTTTAGATGAAACTATGGAAATGAACTTCGTAGAACCTGCATACAATTGGGTTTATGAATCAATGGAAGATGTCTGGGCATATTTAGACCAATTTAGTCAAGCATTTAACGATACTACAATAACACATAGTGATTTCTGTCAAACATATGTCACCGATACAATCTATGAAGATTGTGAACAATATCGCACAGAAAAACATGCAAATAACGAACAACTAATGGATCAAAGTATAGAAATTGCTTTAACGGGGTATGTTGCATCACTAATATATAGTGATGATGCAGGAAATACCTACACTGAAGAAATTGATATTTGGTTCGAAGTTGAAGAGAATAACTTACTAGCAACATTTTATGTGCTTGAACAACAAACAACTCCCGATGATATAACCCATGACGAAGCACAACAAACAATCATAGATAAAGTCAATGCCTTTAATAATTCAACTATTTCTGATGAAGAATTTTGTGAAAACAACAGCGATTTATTCTTTAACTGTTACACTCTTCGAGAAGCAATGACAGATTCAGGTTGGATTGAACTCAATACATTTGAATTTATTGAAGATGAAGAGAATGGTTCATATTATAAAACAACCTTTAATGTCTATTTCAGTGAAACTGAATCGGCACACACCATTATTGGAAAATACACATTTAACTATGATAACAATCAGGAAATCGTTATAACAACAATGCATGTTACCTCTGCTTTTAGTTATTCATCTTTCGCAGATGCACAACCAATTTTTACCGACTTCATCAACGATTATTTAATTTATGATTTATCATCCGAAGTCTTAGTTAATAGATACAATCTTTTAGTTGATCCTGTTTGGTTATTTGTCCGAGGAACCATTGTTGAATCAGAACTTGAATTAGTTGATATTGTATTTGAAGATAATGCGTCTTATCCAGACGAACATTTATATGCAACGGTTACTTTCACAGATAATATTAATACCTATACAATGAATTACAAATTTAAAGTTAGAACTGATTTCAATAATGAAATAACAATTGAATTTACAGAACTAGATCCACCAATCATTCCTCAATACTTTGCTAGTGTCTTTATTGAAAGTGTATTAATGAGGGCTTATTATGATGATGAAGACGTCTATTGTGCTGATTATGTAGAAGATAAATACACAACAGAATGCCAAGAATTTAAAAATCATCTATTAGAATATTCAGGAGCAGAAATGGGATCAATCACTTATGATGAAGTAGATTTAACATATACCGCAGAAGTCAATCTCTATGGTTCTATGGGGACCACATCAGCCACAGAAACATACATTTTCACAATTTATTATGATGAAGAAAGCAATCCCCGAATTCTTTTAGACAGGTGGCAACAATAACATTATTTTAAAAGCATTATTTCGAAATCGAAATAATGCTTTTTTTATATGTTAGTTCTACTTACCTTTATATATCTTGTCCAATCACTGCATTGTTTCTACCTTTTTCTTTTGCTTTATATAAGTTTTTATCAGCAATTGAAATTAATTCATCTATTGTCTTAGCCTCAACATTTGGGTAGGTAATCCCCCCTTGTGAAAGTTCTACCTTTATTGCTGTATTGTCAAATTTAAATTTGAACTCTTTGACTTTTTGTTGGATTAATTTCACTTTGTTTTTTAAGACATCTTCGTTCATTCCGTAAAAACTAACGACAAATTCATC
>JAIPGF010000050.1 GCA_021736205.1 Candidatus Izemoplasma sp. | reverse complement strand
ATAAAAAATATAAAGTGGACAAATATAAACATAAAAAACACCATTGAACTAACTTCTAAATAATAATTAACCACTAATCCAGCAATAAATACAATCATAACAAATGGTTGAATCGGATTTCTCTTAAGATAACGAATTACTGTTTTTAACATACCTAGTCCCTTCAAATCTCTACATTTAACTATATTATACAAATTTTACTTTATTTAATTGTATCTGGAATTAATGTTTAATTTCATAATAATTCTTTGATAATCAATAAGCCTTCACCTATTCAGTGAAGGCTTATATGCTTTATATTGAACGAAGTTCTGCATCATACTTACGTTTGACTGCTTGTAAAATCAAGGCGACTTGTTCTTCTATTTCTTGTGTTTCAAGCGTACGGTCTTTAAGCCCAAAGGTTAATTTAATTGCCAGTGATTTTTGTGTCTCAGCAAGTGGTTCCCCGTGATAAACATCAAATACTGTTGCTGTTTTTAATGTCTTATTTGAAGCTTTTTTAATTGATTCTAGCAACTCAGAAGCAAGTACTTTATCATCGACGACTAATGCAATATCTCTTGTTATACTAGGATATTTACTTATTTCGTTAAACTGTGTTATTGCTGTTTTATTGTTGTACATTTCTTTAAGATCTAATTCAAAAACGAATGTGTCTTCAAGTTTATGAGTTTGAGCATATTTGGGATGGATTTTCCCAATAAATCCAAGTGTGTCATCACCCTGTTTAATAAGCGCAGTTTGTCCTGGATGACAATTTTTATACGCGTTAGTAGGATGGTAAGTTATTTGGTTTAAATTCAACTTTTCAAACAAGGATTCAAGGAGTCCTTTTACTAAGTAAAAGTCAATTGTTTTGTTTGATGATTGCCAATCAACTGAATCATATGTCCCTGTTAGTGTCCCTGATAACAGTTCAATTTCGTTATCTTTTTGATAATTTTTCCCCAGTTCGAAAATAAATACATCACTTAATTTTCGAGCTTTGTTATATTTTACTACATCAATTAAATTGGGTAAGGGACTTAGAGTCAATGTTTTGTGTTCTTGGCTCATTGGACGATTGACTTGGATAGTTCTTTGAGAATCTTTGTCAAATTCATGCACACGTTCGTCTTTAATTAAAGCGTATGTTTTTACTTCGTTTAACCCAAGGGAAGTCATATGATGTTTGATATTTCTTTTAAAAATTTGATAAGAAGACAGCCTTCCCACAGAAACTGTTTCGGGTAGACTGGATGGAATATTTTTGTACCCTAGCATACGTCCAACTTCTTCAATAATATCCTGATATGTTTCTATTTGTAATCTGTGTGATGGTGGAATAATGTTGAAGGTAGTTTTATTGGTCGTATAATTAAAAAACAGTTTGTCTAGTGTTTGGGTAATATCTTTTTTTGTGTAGGATGTTCCTAATGTCTTGTTTATTTTTTCTAATGAGACAGAAATTTCAGTTGATTGTGGCTTTATATTATCTACTTTTTTAATGTTTTTCAGCGTTTTTGCGTCGGCGTATTTTTCAAATAAACTAGCGCACATGTCTAGTGCAAGTTTTGTGCGATTAGGATCAATTCCACGTTCAAAACGCGTTGAAGCTTCACTTCTTAAATCAAGACGCTTTTGTGTGTTTCTGATATGAACTTCATCAAAGATGGCACTCTCAATGATAATGCGCGATGTTTGATCAGTGATTTCACTATCAGCTCCACCCATCACACCACCAAGTGCAATTGGGATATCATTTGATGTAATAACAATATCGTCTTCTTTTAATAACCTTTCTTTATTATCAAGTGTTTTAAATGATTCATTATCTTTCGCTAAACGCACCGTGATTTCTTCTTTTTCTAGTGAGTCAAGATCAAATGCGTGAAGGGGTTGTCCTGTTTCTAACATAACATAGTTTGTGATATCTACAATGTTGTTGATTGGACGCATACCTGCAGCAATTAAACGCGACTTAATAAATCTTGGCGATTCTCTAATCACAACATCTTTAACAACACGTGTATAATAACTCGGACAATAAGGTGTGTTTAGTGTAATGTCAATTGGGTTCTCTTCTTTAATCTCATTAACAGTATATGATTTAGGATGATATTCTTTATCTAAAATAGCAGCTGTATCAATGGCTACACCCATTATACTTAGTAAATCAGGTCTGTTTGGGTTTACATGTACTGTCATGACTTCATCATCTAAATTAAGTACTTCAAGAGGATTGTCATATAAGGTACATGCTTCTTTAATAACATGAATCCCTGAGGCATCAACTAGTGATTTATCAACACCTAGTTCATTTAATGAACAGATCATACCATTTGACTCAACACCACGAATTTTTGCTTTTTTAATTTTAAAATTGCCAGGTAGTACTGCACCAGGCATGGCAACAATAACGTGTTGGTTTTCTTGCACGTTAGGTGCACCACAAATAATTTGGTGTGTCCCCTCGTTTGTTTTAACTTGACATACATTTAATGTATCAGCATTTTCATGTTTTTTAATATCTGTAACAAAACCTACTTTTAAGTTTGTTGCGTTAATAAGTTTCGTTGTTTCTTCTATTTCTGCACTATGTAGGGTGAAAAGATTAGACAATGTCTCAATGTCTACATCGACATCCACAAAATCTTTTAACCAGTTAATAGATACTTTCATTTGTCGTCCTCCTTGATAAAGTCTTCAATCTTTTCAATAACGTCATCTCGTACATTCCTATCAAAGAATAAGAAATGACTACTTTCTACTTTATAGCGTTCAAATTCATCGTTTTCCATATGTTTCTCAATGAAATCTATTGATTTTTCTTTTACAAGTTCATCCCGGGTCGTCTCAATAATCAACGTTGGTTTATCTATCCCTTTTAAGTATTTTTTAATAAAGAAGAAATAAACTTGTAGGTGAAAGATATTGATTTTAGGAATAATGCGTATACGCCGAATAAATTCTCCGTAAAAAATACGCTCAATCCGCGTTAACTTTTTCGAATGTGTTAAACTCGATGTGAGTCCTTTAATAAACTTTCGAAAATTCGGGTTTTTAACAATCGGTGAAATCAAAATTAGTTTATCTATATTATTTGATTTTTGCGCCATAACAGCTGCTGTTGAAGCGCCTAAACTGTAGCCAATTAAATACACCTTATCAAAATAAGGATCATCAATCAACTCAAGTGTTTCATCGATAAATACTTTAAATCGTTTAACGTTTGATTTGGGAAAATAATCGTTGATAAAGCCTCCAGGCATTATGCCGGGGTAATAAACAAAATAGTCTTCTTCATCTTTTTTTAATCGTTTGTATAAACTTCTTAGTTCATTGCCTGTGGTCCCAGCACCATTAATGATAACAATTAAATTCTTTTTCATTACTTGAATTGGTTATTGAAACGTTGGTCGTTTGTATAAAAATCACGTATATCGTTAATTTTATACTTTAACATAGCAAGTCGTTCAACACCAACACCAAATGCAAATCCTTGATATTTTTCTGGGTCATATCCTGAGGCTTTTAAGACGTTGTTGTTGACCATTCCTGCACCAAGTACTTCAATCCAACCAGTTTGCTTACAGATATGACATCCATCGCCACCACAATTGTGACAACTGACATCTACTTCAACACTCGGTTCTGTGAAAGGGAAATAATCTGGGCGAAGACGTATCTTTCGTTGTTCACCAAATAATTCTTTAGCCATTATTTCTAACGTTCCCTTTAAATCTGCCATCGTCGTTTTTTCATCAACAACAAGTCCTTCAATTTGCATAAATTGATGACTGTGTGTGGCATCATCATCATCGCGGCGATACACAATACCTGGGCAAATTATCTTAATGGGTTTGTTTCCATTATTATTTAACATCGTACGAACTTGTACGGGTGAAGTGTGAGTTCTAAGTAAAGTATCTTCAGTGATGTAAAAGGTATCTTGCATGTCTCTTGCGGGATGATTTTTTGGTAAGTTTAATTTTTCAAAATTGTATTCATCAATTTCGACTTCGGGTCCTTCTTTTATTTCATAACCCATACCAATAAATAAGTCTTCTATGTGTTCTATGATTTGTGTTAAAAGATGTTTGTTTCCCAGACGAAATTGTCTTGAAGGAAGTGTCACATCAATCGTTTCTGCTTCTAGTTTCGCTTGAATTTGACGTTCTTTGATGACTTCACGTTGTTTTTCAATTGCTTTTTTAAGCTCTTGTTTAGCTGTATTAACTGCTTTCCCAAAAGTTGGTTTTTCTTCATTTGGCAGATCTTTCATATGACGCATCAAGCCCGAAAAAGGACCTTTTTTACCTAAGTAATCTGCTTTAACTTGATTAAGATTATGCATTAAATCAGTTGCTGCTACTTGCTCTTTAGCTTCTTTGAGTAAGTCTTTTACTTTTTGTTTTATGTCCATTGTTTCCTCCTTATAAAAAAAGTTCGTCCTGAAAAGGACGAACATTATATCCGTGGTACCACCTTAGTTTCTAGTTAAACTAGACACTCATACAATTAACGCTTGTAGACGGGTGTGATTAGCACCTCTAATGGATGAATTCATTTTGTATAAGTTAGAACATCTCAGCTACCGTTCTTCTCTGTATACTTAGTCAACAAAATTACTAATCCCATATCATCAATTTATGTGTATTATATACTGTGCATCTGTTATTTTCAAGTCTTATTCTTAACGATTCGAATTAAGAATCATCAATAAGCGTAATATTTCGATATATAGCCAGACAATTGTAACGACAAGTCCTAACGCGAGTGTCCATTCAAAGCGTTTATCAACACTGTGTTCAACAGCTTTTGTGATGTTGTCAAAGTCCATTAGTAAAAATAAACTAGCAATAATAACACTCACAACTACAATCACGACATAAAATGCGTAAAACGCGCCACCTAATCCACCAAATATACTTAAGACAAACAATAATAAACTAGCACCAATAAGACCAAATAAAGCAGTCATTAAAAAGCGTCTAAAGAATGGTCCAACTCGTATAATACCGGTTTTATATAGCAATAACATAATACTGACAACACCAAAGGTTGAAAGTATCGCCACTCGTAAAATTTGTGAGCCAAATTGTACAGCTGCGAACAAACTAAACACACCAAGAAATACACCTTCAGCTATCGCGTATATTGTCGTAGTGATTGGGGCAATACGAGGATTAGAGTGTGTAACAAACACCATAATTATTCCAATGATTGGGGCAATAAATAAAAGTGGTATATACATTGTTTGATTTACAATGGAAAAGTTCATCATACCGATTGCGCTTGCTACAATGAGGGCAAGTAAGTAAAATGATTTTGTTATGACACCGCTATAACTTGCGGTATCAACTGAACTGTGTTCAAAGTTTGCTGTTTTATATATGATATTTTGTCTATTAAATCGCATTGTTCCTCCTACATTTCAAATAGATTAATTTGAGAATTATCTGGTAATCCTTCAAATACATCTAACATATCAAGTTTATCAAAAAGCGTTTTTGATACGTTTGTACGTTCTTTGATATCATCTTTTGATTTAAATTCTTTTTCATTTCTAGCGTCGATAATCGAATTCGCTACTTTTAATCCCAGTCCATCAACTGTGATAAAG
Organism: Candidatus Izemoplasma sp.; assembly: GCA_021736205.1. Taxonomy (GTDB): domain Bacteria; phylum Bacillota_I; class Bacilli_A; order Izemoplasmatales; family Izemoplasmataceae; genus JAIPGF01. Next base: position 3,295 of record JAIPGF010000050.1, on the reverse strand, counting down.
GGCATAATCAATCCTTTTTCATCTTCGCTAATAATAAATTCTTGGGCTTTTGATTGTTGCAGGTTGATACCATCAAAACGGTATCCGCGTTTCACCATTTCCAGTGCTACTTCTAATACAGTATATAAGCGGAGATCTTTATCTGTTGCGGCAGGTCCTTCATCATCAATTTCTTGCATGCGTTTTCTAATGGTTTGTTCGCCACCTTTAAAGGCATACACATCATAATCACTAACGCGTTTACTAAAAAACGCACTATAAAATAAGATGGGTTTGTGCACTTTAAACCAAGCAATGCGCATTGCCATCATAACATACGCTGTTGCGTGGGCTTTAGGGAACATATATTTGATTTGGCCACAAGACCAGATATACCAATCAGGAACACCATGACTACTCATGACTTGTTTGTATCCTTGCCACTTGTCGCGTTGTTTTTCTGCCTTTCCTTTACGAATAAATTCACTTATCTCAAAAGCAATAGCTTCATCCATCCCGTTTTGGATTAAATATATCATAATATCATCACGACATCCAATAACTTGATTGAAGGGAATCGTTCCAAAGCTACTTTGTCCTGTAACAAGTTCTTTTGCATTATTTAACCAGACATCTGTTCCATGGGATAACCCTGATATTTTAACGGCTTCAGCAAATGTTTTAGGATGTGATTCTTTTAACATATCTCTAACAAATGGTGTCCCCATTTCAGGAATCCCAAAACTAGCAACATCGGAATTAATATCTTCTTTTGTTAGTCCAATGGACTCAGTGGATGAGAGTAACGCATAGACTTTTTCATCATCGAGTGGAATATCTCTCGCATCTGTAAAGGGGAAATCGATGGGGTGGTTTCTGACATAATCCATTAAAAATTTAATCATTGTCGGATCATCATGACCTAGCACATCTAATTTAAAGAGATTATCTTCGAAACTATGATAATCAAAGTGGGTTGTTTTCCAGTTACTAGTTGTGTCATCTGATGGGTATTGTATTGGGGTTATATCGGTGATTTCTTTATACGTAGGAACAACAACTATCCCACCAGGATGTTGACCTGTTGTGCGTTTAACCCCGGTAATCTGGCTTGCGCGACGTTCAATTTCGGCATTACGCATCGTTATATCTTTTTTCTCTAAATAGCCTTTAACATACCCAAAGGCCGTCTTATCTGCGACGGTTGATATAGTTCCCGCTCTAAAAGCGCGTTCTTCTCCAAAGATTTCCCGTATATACTCATGAACAATCGGTTGGTAATCACCACTGAAGTTTAAATCTATATCAGGGACTTTATCGCCTTTGAATCCTAAAAAGGTCTCAAAAGGAATGTCGTGTCCATCACGGGTGAGATCAGCGTCACATTCCGGACAATGACGTTTCGGTAAATCAAAGCCACTATTTACTTTGTTTAATATAACTTGTAGACGTTCTTCAGCTTCTTTGATACCGTAAGTTGTTTTTTCTTCTTCCGTCATTTTAAATGATGAAAAATGACATTTTGGACACACATAATGAGGTGGGAGTGGATTCACTTCTGTGATGTCCATCATCGTTGCGACTAAACTAGAACCAACACTTCCTCGCGAGCCAACTAAATATCCTTCATCAAGTGATTTTTTAACGAGTAAATGTGAAATATAATACACACTAGAAAATTTATTTTTTGTAATACTTTTAATTTCTTTTTGAAGACGTTCTTCGACAATTTGGGGTAATTTTGCGCCATAGATTTCTTTTGATTTGTTGTGCACCATTTGAATTAATTTGTTTTCAATAGAGGGAATACCCTCTAAAGCAAAGAAATCATCATTTGGTGCATAAAGTGTCGGCTCAAACAAAGTAAATGATTCAATTTTACTGGCGATAAAATTGGTATTTTCAACGACAATTTCGTGTTTGATATCATCATCTAAAAAGTGAAACTCATCTAACATTTCAGCGGTTGTTCTTAAATATTGACTTGGTATTTCATCATTGCGTGCCAGGGGATGTAAGCCGCCACCTACCACAGGTGTTTGAATATAAATATCGCGTAATTTACTGGTTTTTTCATTAATGTGATGGGCATCGCTTGTCGCAACGACAGGGATTCCGAGTTCATCCCCAATTTGGATGATTCGATGAATGGTGTCGATATATCGTTGTTCGATGTTGTCCATTGTATTTTTCTTATAATAAAAGTCTCTTAGTGGCTGGACTTCTAAATAATCAAAATAAGCGGCAAATGCTTTTGTTTCCTCGTATGATTTATTCAGTGCTTTTTCAAAAAATGCACCATTAACGCAGCCACTTCCAATTAACAATCCTTCTTTATAGTTATCTAATACAGACTTTAAAAGTCTTGGTTCTTTCGCAAAATAGGTTGTGTTAGCAAGACTTGTTAATTCATAAATGTTTTTCAGACCTGTTTTATTTCTAACAAGGAGATTAATATGTTTCGATATCGCATGTTTATACGCTTCCCCACGGTCTGAAAGCATATTTATATCTTTGATATTTTTAATACCTTGTTGACGAATATATGACAACATATGCAAGAATATTTCAGACGTTGCTTTTGTATCATAAATAGCACGGTGATGGCGTTCTAGATGAACTTTAAAAAACTTACTAACGGCTTTCAAATTAAAACGTTTAAGTTCATTTCCAAAACAGTTTCTAGCGATTTGTAAGGTATCAATTGAAGGTATGTCTTCACTGTATAAATCATACTCTTTCAGTGCTTTATAAATAAATCCCATATCAAAATGTGCATTGTGTGCCACCATTATACTACCTTCAAAGAAGTCTTTAAAATCATAAATTGCTTCTTTTATTTTAGGGGCAACTGCGACATCTTTGTTCGTGATTGATGTTAGTTTTGTTGTGAGTCTTGAAAGTGATTGCTCAGGATTGATAAACGTATTAAATCGATCAATAATTTGATTGTTTTTTAGTTTCACTGCTGAAATTTCAATTATTTTATCAAAATTGACAGATAAGCCGGTTGTCTCAATATCAAACACAGTAAAAACAGCGTCCGTGATCGGTAGATCTAGCTCATTTTGAACAATTTTCAATTCATCTTCATCAATAAAACTGAATTCTGCTCCATAAATGGGTAAGATATTTTTCTTGTGGGTTGCGTGAAAAAAATCAGGATAACTTTGGGTGGTTCCATGGTCTGTTACAGCGATTGCATCATGTCCCCATTTCATAGCAGTTTCAACATATTCATCAATGTTATTGATACCATCGAGTGTTGACATTTTTGTATGGAGATGTAGTTCAACACGTTTTTTGTCCGCTGTAT
>JAIPGF010000049.1 GCA_021736205.1 Candidatus Izemoplasma sp. | reverse complement strand
TTAAATGTTGGTTGGATTGATAGTAATGATAAACTCGAGTATAGTTTGTTGGTTGAAGAATCCGGAACCTATATTTTAGATAGTCGTTGTGCAAGTTTAGATGGTGGTGGCAAATTTGACTTCCTTCAAGATGGAACAGTTTTAACAACTGTGAACATTGACTCGACTAGCGGATGGCAAACATGGGATAATTTTCAATCGGATACCTTTTATTTAGAAGCAGGTGTTTACACATTCACAATAGATGTGCAATTTGGTGGATTTAATATTAATTATTTCGATTTTAAGAAGGTGAATTAAATGGTCACAATAAAAGACGTTTCTAAAAAATGTGGATACAGTGTAACAACAGTATCCAAAGCAATAAACGATTATTCTGACATCTCAGAATCCACAAAACAAAAGATTTTAAATTTGTGTGATGAGATGGGCTATATTCCCAATGTTAGCGCAAGAAGTTTAGTAAGTAAGAAATCTTATACAATTGGAATTATTTTTGAAGAGGTTACCGGGGTTGGACTTCAACATCCACTCTTTAGTAAAATTCTTGAATCTTTTAAAAACATTGTTGAGTCAAAAGGATATGATATTTTATTCTTGTCTAAAAGTATTGGCGATACTAGAGGGTCATATTTAAAGCATTCTATGCGAAAACAAGTTGAAGGAATACTAATTCTTTGTGGAGATTTTAATGATCAAGAAATGATTGAACTATATGACTCTAAAATTCCAACAGTTGTGATTGATTATAATTATCCAAAGATTTACAATGTCACATCAAATAATCAACAAGGTGTTGAACAAGCTGTTAAATACTTAAAAAATTTAGGACATACAAAAATCGGACATATTTATGGAGGAACCTATCTAGAAATCGGACGTAAACGTAAAGAATACTTTGAAAATTGTATGAAGACAAATAATTTAGATTTACGAGAAGAATATATGGCGAGTGGAGAATTCTTTAGTAAAGAAAATGGCTTTAACGCTATGCAAGAAATTTTAGAATTAGAAAACTTACCTACCGCTATATTTTGTGCATCTGATATGCTAGCAATTGGGGCTATTCAAGCGATTAATCAAACTGGAAAAAGTGTGCCTGAAGATTTTTCTATTATTGGCTTTGATGGCATTGACCTTGGCCAATTGATTCATCCTAGATTAACCACTATTAGACAAAATACCCATTTGATGGGCAAAATAGCAGCGAATCAAATCCTTCAACAAATTGAAGGAAAAAATAAAACAAAAAGTTCAGAAACAATACAAGTTGATACGTATCTAATTACAGGAGAGACCACAAAGGTTATAAGATAATGAAATTAATAAAAAAAATAGACTTTACGAAAACAGATCAGTTAGATCGCTCATTATTTAATGTAGCAGTTGGAGAAAAATGGCATAATAATGAATTGCAAGCATATGTAGATAAAGAAAAAAATCTCCATTTTGATAATGGACTTCATTTAGTTGCCACATATGAGAATGGAAAAATAGAAAGTGCAAGAATCAATACGAAAAATAAATTTTCGTTTCAATATGGTAAAATAGAGATGGTTGCTAAGATTCCAAAAGGACGTGGAACTTGGCCAGCTTTCTGGATGATGCCCAAAGAAAATACCTATGGTCATTGGCCAAAAAGTGGCGAAATTGATATTTTAGAACATACTGGGAATAAAAAAGATGAAATGTTTCTTTGTTTACACACTGAAAAATACAATCACAAGCGTCCAACAGAACAGTATTACACGTCGTTAAAAGTTGATGGATTAACTGACTTTTACCATACCTTCGGACTAATCTGGAAAGAAGATGAAATAACCTATTTATTAGATGACAAAGTTGTTGCAAATTATAAACGTGGAGAACATGGTAAAGATTCAACCCATAAAGGATGGCCCTTTACGCAACCTTATTATATCATTTTAAACTTAGCAATAGGTGGTACATTTGGCGGAGACGTTGATTTTGATAGTTTTCCCCAAGAATTTATTATTCGAGAAATTAATATATATCAGTAAAAAAGGGAAATCACTCCCTTTTTTCTTTTCTTTGCTATAAAACTTTAAAAATTCACAAATTAATGTATAATAAACGTGAAAAATAAAAAAGGAGAATATTATGAATAAATCAATTAACGCTATTCGATTTTTAGGATTAGATGCCATTGATAAAGCAAACAGTGGTCATCCTGGTATCGTTTTAGGTGCAGCACCAATGATGTATCATCTATTTACAAAACATTTAAGAATTACGCCAGATCATCCTAACTGGTTTAACCGTGATCGTTTTATTTTATCTGCTGGACATGGAAGTGCAATGCTCTACTCAACACTTCATTTAAGTGGATATGACGTATCAATTGATGATTTAAAAGCATTTCGTCAATTAAACTCTAATACGCCTGGTCATCCAGAATATGGACATACTGATGGGGTAGAAGCAACAACGGGTCCTTTGGGACAAGGAATATCAATGGCAACAGGTATGGCGATAGGTGAGTCATATTTACGTGCTAAATTTAATAAAGATAAGTTAAACGTTATAGATCACTTTACGTATGCATTATGCGGTGATGGAGACTTACAAGAAGGTGTTACTCAAGAATCAATGAGTCTTGCTGGACACTTAGGATTAGGAAAATTAATTGTGCTTTATGACTCAAATGATATTCAATTAGATGGTCCTGTTTCAAGCGCAAACAGTGAAGATGTTAAAGAAAAATATGAAGCGATGAATTGGCATTATATAAAAGTCAATAATTTAAATGATCTTCATAATTTAGAAGAAGCTATTTGTATTGCCCAAGGGGTTAAGGACAAACCTTCTATAATTGAAGTAAAAACAACGATTGGAATTGGGTCAAAAGAAGCAGGTAAATCAAGTGCTCATGGAGCACCACTTGGAAAAGAAGAAACAGCAATTGTCCGTAAAAAACTACAATATGACTATGATTTATTTGAAGCACCTAAAGAAGCATATGCTGATTTCAGAGAAAATATAATAAAGCGGGGAAATAAAGAAGTAAAAGCATGGAACGAAACATTAAAATCTTATCAGAAGGAACACCCCGAATTAGCAAAACAACTTAAAGCAATTATGGATAAAGAAGACACAATCGATTATAAATCAGTTTTAAAAACATTAAAAATCGGTACTAAGGAAGCAACACGTGTCAGTGGCGGACGAGCTTTAAATGCGCTTAGTGAAGAAGACGTCAGTATCATTGGTGGGAGCGCAGATTTAACTAAATCAACTAAAAATAAAGGAATTGAAGGAGACTTCGGTCGTGATAATCGTGCTGCGAGAAATATCAATTTTGGTGTAAGAGAACACGCAATGGCAGCTATTACGAATGGGCTTGTATTACACAATCTAAAAGCATTTGCTGGTGGATTCTTTGTCTTTAGTGATTATTTAAAACCAGCATTAAGAATTGCCGCATTAATGAATATACCATCTATATTTATATTTACTCATGATAGTGTGGCTGTTGGAGAAGATGGACCAACGCATGAACCAATTGAACAATTATCTATGTTAAGAACCACACCTAATGTGACTGTCTATAGACCTGGAGAGGCCAATGAAACAAACTATGCATATCGTAGTGCATTCTCTAACCAGGAAGGGCCAAGTGTCATTATTTTAACTCGTCAAAATGTTGAAACACTTGTTAAAACAACCTATGAAGACTTTAAAAAAGGTGCATATATTATAAGTGATGAAGCAGATTTTGAAGGGATTTTAATTGCATCAGGTAGTGAAGTTGAATTGGCTTTAAAAACACAAAAAGCCTTAAAAAAAGATGGTATTAACGTACGTGTCGTATCTATGCCATCGATGGAATTATTTAATCAACAAACCGATGCTTACAAAGAAAAAGTGCTTCCAAAAGATTCGCCAAAACGTTTAGCTATTGAAATGGGTGCTCCTGGACTTTGGTATCGTTATGCCAAAAACGTAAAAGGTATTACACGTTTTGGTGTCAGTGCTAAAGGCGAAGATGCAAAAGAGTTCTTCGGATTTACAGTTGCTGAAATCAAAAAAATATATAAATCTCTATAAAGCCTTGAAAAAGGCTTTTTTTTCTTCACAAGATAAGATAAAATAAAAAGTGATACGAGGTGTTTTAAATGAAAAGAAGAGTTTATATTTATCAAAATCCACTAGAAGACTATATTATTGAATTGTTTTCTAATATCAACGATAATATTACTGTTCAATCAGCGGATAAGTCTTTACTAATTTTACTTGATTCAGATTATTATAATCCTGAACCAGTAAACTTAGAAAGCTTTCAAGTTCTGTTAGAAGAAGATGCAAATCAATCAATCACAACATTTGTTGAACCCTACTCAGACATATCATTTCCTTTAGGAATCGCGTTTAAAAGTTTGCTAAATGAATTACCAGCAGGCTTTTATACATTTGAAGATATAATTCCTTATGTTGTTTTAAATAAAAAGGGTCAGTTGAAAAAAAAGATCAAACACTACATCGAACAGCATTCTAATAAAGAAGTTATTCATACAGTCAGGAAATTTATTGATAATAACATGAATTCATCAGAAAGTGCAAAAAAACTTTTTATGCACCGGAATACACTTAATTATCGGATCGATAATTTCATTGAAGCGACCCATATAAATGTCAAAACATTTAAAGGGGCTAACGCGATGTATATGTTATATGAGTACTAGCTTTTGTGCACATTGCACATTGGCAAAAAACATTATTTTTCATATAATAAGTACAGTGTAATTATCGATAAAATATAAAGGAGAGAAAAGATGGCAGAACTAAAGTTTAGAAGTTTAGATAAAGTATATGATAATGGGGTACAAGCAGTATTTGATTTTACTTTAGATGTAAAAGATAAAGAGTTTATTGTATTAGTAGGACCTTCAGGATGTGGGAAATCAACTACCCTTAGAATGGTGGCAGGACTAGAGGAAATTACCGCAGGAGAATTATACATTGATGACGTATTAGTTAATGATGTAGCACCTAAAGATCGTAATATTGCGATGGTATTCCAAAGTTATGCACTTTATCCACATATGACAGTATATGACAATATGGCATTTGGATTAAAATTAAGAAAAATGCCTAAAGATGAAATTGAAAAACGTGTTCAAAACGCTGGAGATATATTAGGGTTATCACCTTATTTAGATCGTAAACCAAAAGCATTATCAGGTGGACAACGTCAACGTGTTGCTTTAGGACGTGCGATTGTACGTGATGCAAAAGTGTTCTTAATGGATGAACCACTATCAAACTTAGATGCTAAACTACGTGTGCAAATGCGTGCTGAAATTGTAAAACTTCATGAACGTATTGAAACAACAACTGTTTATGTAACACATGACCAGATAGAAGCGATGACAATGGCTTCTCGTATTGTTGTTATGAGAGATGGATACATCCAACAAGTTGGAACACCTAAAGAAATTTATGACGTTCCAAACAATGTATTTGTAGGTGGATTTATCGGTACACCTCCTATGAACTTCATTCATGGCGAAGTTAAAGATGGTCGCTTTATTTCTCAAGGTGTTGATGTTGCTATACCAGAAGATAAACTAAAAGTTATCAAAGCCAATAATTTTAATAAAAAGCCAATAATTTTAGGTATTAGACCTGAACAAGTAACAGATAAAAAAGAAATTCTAAAACAACGCAAAGATACACAAGTAGAATTTGTTGTTGATGTTGCTGAGTTACTTGGTGCTCAAACAAATGTTTATTGTAAAGTTGGAGATACGGACTTTGTCGCAACGGTAGATGCACGTGATGACTTAAATATCGGAGATAAAGTCACACTTGGACTAGATATGTCTATGTGTCACTTCTTTGATCCAGAAAGTGAATTACGTTTAACATTAGATGAGTAATTTATAATTTAGAAACCTTCAGTTGAAGGTTTCTTTTTTTTTGTGTAAAAAACGAATTATTTTTTCAATAACAAACACCTGATTACTAAGTGTTAATATTGTATAATGTAACAGGTGATAAACATGAATTATATTAAACGACACAAAAATGGAGTATTAATTAAAACAATCAACAACGAAGAAATAATTGATGAAGATTTAATCAATTATATTAATCAATTATGTATACAAAATCTATCAACCTATCAGGGAAGAAAAAAAGCTGCTAAACAGCTTTTAAAAAGTCAAATAAATCATCCTATATATGTGCACAAAAAACTAATTCTTTATCCCACTAAATCTATTAGAAAATTTGATTGTTATTATATTAATTACTGCTCTGTATTGTCTGTTATAAAGCATGATTATAATTGCACAAAAATAATTTTTACTGATTTGGAAGAATTAATTGTTAACGTATCACCTTACTGTATTAAAAAACAACACAGAAATATCGAAAACCTTTTAGGTCATATTTCTTAAAGAAAGTGTTTACATTAACCTATATGATTAGATTTATTTAGAAATATCTTGTATAATGTAATTGATAAAAAATAAAAAAAGGAGTTTATTATGGCAAAGAAAATTGTAAGAGATCTTGAAGTAAAAGGTAAAACAGTTTTAATGCGTGTTGATTTCAACGTACCAATGGAAGCTGGTAAAATCACTGATGACAATCGTATTGTTGCTGCATTACCTACCATCAAAGATGTATTAAATCGTGATGGAAAACTAGTACTATTTTCGCATCTAGGTAGAATTAAAACAGAAGAAGATAAGAAAGATAAAAGTTTACGACCAGTCGCTAAAAAGTTATCTGAGTATTTAAAACAAGAAGTTAAATTTGTTCCTGAAACACGTGGAAAAGAATTAGAAGATGCTGTTGCTGCCTTAAATAAAGGCGATGTATTAATGTTTGAAAACACACGATTTGAAGATGTTCCTGGTAAAAAGGAAAAAGGGAACGACCCAGAATTAGCAAAATATTGGGCATCACTTGGTGATGTGTTTGTTAATGATGCATTTGGAACAGCACACCGTAAACATGCATCAAATGTGGGTATTGCAGATTATTCTGATGAAGTCGCCGCTGGATATTTACTTGAAAAAGAAATTAAATTTATTGGTGGCGCAGTTGATGATCCAAAACGTCCATTTTATGCTATTTTAGGTGGTGCCAAAGTTGGAGACAAAATTGGTGTTATTAAAAATCTGCTTAAAAAAGCTGATAAAATATTAATTGTTGGTGGAATGAGTTATAACTTTTTGAAAACACAAGGGTATGAAATCGGTGAATCAATTTGTGAAGATGATAAATTAGATTTAGCACAACAATTACTAGATCAAGCAGATGGAAAAATTGAATTACCACTTGATTTGAAAGTAACTAAAGAATTTTCTAACGATGCTGAAATTAGAATTGCAGCTTTTGATGATATTAAAGAAGATGAAATGGGACTTGATATTGGTCCTAAAACACTAGAAAAATATACAGCAATGTTACAAGATGCTAAAACAGTTGTATGGAATGGACCTGCTGGTGTTTTTGAATTCCCGAACTTTGCAAAAGGAACTGAAGGGATTTGTAAAGCCTTAGCTGAAATTGATGCTATTACAATTGTTGGTGGTGGAGATAGTGCAGCCGCTGCAATTTCAATGGGTTATAGAGACAAGTTAAGCCATATTTCAACTGGTGGAGGCGCATCACTAAATTATTTAGAAGGGAATGTTCTTCCGGGTCTTGATGCCGTTGACGATCTATAAAAAATGGAAAAAGAACTACTTATAAAAGATACAGCAGGTTTACACGCTGTACTGGCATCAGAGATAGTTAAAGCATCAGCTGATTTTGATGTTAAAGTAACGTTGATTTATAAAGATAAAGAAGTTACTGCTAATAGTGTTCTTGCTTTAATGTCATTAGCTGTACCACAAGGGAAAAATATTAAAGTTATTGCTGAGGGCAAAAAAGCAGAAGAAATAATTGAAGAAATAACAAAAATTTTAAGTTAGGTGAAATAATGAGAAAACCAATTATCGCAGGAAACTGGAAAATGAATAAAAACAGGGATGAAGCGTTACAATTTGTATATGCAATAAACAAAGAAGTCCCTGAAAGTGAATTAGTCGAATCTGTTATTTGTGCACAAGCGCCTGTTCTAAGAGATCTTGTAAAACGACAAGGTGACAATTTAAGAGTTGGAGCACAAACTATGCATGAGTTAGATAATGGTGCATACACAGGAGAGATAAGTGCAGACTTACTTGATAATATCGGAGTAACATATGTTATTATCGGTCATAGTGAACGCCGTGCATACTACAATGAAACAGATGAAAAAATTAATAAAAAATTACATCAAGCTTTCCGATATGGACTTACACCAATCTTATGTGTTGGAGAAAGTCTAGAACTTCGTGAAGCAGGTGACACTGATAATTTCGTGAAAGATCAAGTTACTAAGGCTCTAAAAGGACTCGGATCAGAACAAGTTAAGGAACTTGTTATTGCCTATGAGCCAATTTGGGCAATCGGAACAGGTAAAACAGCAACATCTGAACAAGCCAATGATACAATCAAAGGTATTAGAGGTGTTGTAAAAGACTTATATGATGAAGAAACTGCTGAGGCCTTACGCATGCAATATGGTGGAAGCGTTAAACCACATAATGTAGATGAGTTACTCGCACAAAGCGATATAGATGGTGCACTTGTTGGAGGCGCTAGTTTAGACCCTGAAAGTTTTTTAACACTTGTTAAAGCAGGGTTAAAATAATGTAATAATTATAAAAGGTTGCATTTTTAGAATGCAACCTTTTCTATATTATATAAAAAAATATCATTATAAATCAAACAAAAAATCAATTTTATTAAGAAAATTAATAATAAAATTGATTTTTTTAATTAAATTTATAAAAACCCTTGACAAATTAAAAAACGTAAGGTAATATTAAGTTGTAATCAAGAAAGTTAACCTAAAAATCAATAAAATTAATCCAAGGCGGTGAAAAGATATTGAATTCAAATCAAGTGATAGAGAAAGTTTATAATAATGAATTATCTGCGAATGATGCCTATACAAAATTATATCC
>JAIPGF010000013.1 GCA_021736205.1 Candidatus Izemoplasma sp. | reverse complement strand
CTTGGATTTCTATTAATTCACTGGTATAATTTTCTTGCATTGGGAACCTCCTTATGGTTTTGTCGTTAACTTAATTATATAGGATTCGGTTTTCCAATGCACTTTTTTTATCCAGACCCCTAAGAAGATTATAGAACCTAAATAACTAAAAAAATAGCTCACTAGAGATTCTAGTGAGCTATTTTATTTTAACTATTATTCGTCTTTATTTTTTTCTATTAAGGTTTCTGTAAAATATGTTGCAACGTCATTTGCATAATTTCTTGGTCCGAATCCAGCATCAAATCCTAGTTCTTTTGCTAATTCATGGGAAATTCTAGGACCCCCAACAATCAAAATAAAACGATCTCTTAAATTTTCTGCTTCTAACAGTTCTATTAAATTGACTAAGTTTTTAATATGCACATCTTTTTGTGTCACTGTTTGACTGACTAAGAGTACATCTGCATTATGCTCTTTTGCTTGTTGAATTAATGTTTCATTTTCAACTTGGCTACCCAAATTATAAGCATTGATGTGCTTGTATCTTTCCAACCCATAATGACCAGCATATCCTTTCATATTCATGATTGCATCAATTCCTACTGTATGGGCATCAGTTCCAGTTGAAGCTCCAATAACAGTAATATCACGTTTTAATTTAGTTTCAATCAAAGACTCTACTTCCTCTTTGGATAACGTTTTGGTATCGAGTGTTGTAACTTCTATCTTGTTATAATTAACAGTATACTTTAATTCACCGTATATAATAAATAATGTAAACGTGTTTTCTAAAGAAATTGCGTCAGCGACTAACGGATTTAAAAGGCCCATTTTTTTCGCTAAATTTTTAGCAGCTTCTTGTCCTTTTTCATTATTTTTTATTGGCAACGTAAAACTTAATTGTACTTTCCCATCATTCATAGTGTCCCCATAGGGTTTTAATTTTGTAAGGTCTAGGTCTTTTGAATAATCTTTATCGCTCATATCATAAGACATACTACCACGTCCTCTTTAATTTTTCTTTCATTACATCAAGCACAGGATTAAGATAATTTTCACTTTTAACAAACACACCTTCTAATCCTTTTCCCGCATTTTCTTGACGTTTGATATCCGCAAATACCCCTTCAGACAATGATTTAAACATAGTTTTTTGTTCGATTTGTGTAAGTAACTCATCTGCGCGAGATAAAACTGTATTAGCGCGTTTATTAATTTTACCATTCTTCTTAAATTCAATTTCACTGGCAAAATCTTTCATTGTTTGATTAATATAATTCGCGTTCTCAATAGCTAAATAACGATCACTCATAAAGGGCGTATGTACTGCTTCGGTTAGCATCCCTAATAAGTGAATACGCTGATTGGTTGTTTTTGTAACAATATTAAATAAAGCGTTTTGAATAAACCCTTTGAAAATGTTGCCAGTCATATGTTTAGTTGGTGGCATATATTTAAGTGGTGCTTTAGGAAATATTTGTCGTGCCAATTGCGCTTGTGCTAATTCATATAAAAAGCCATTTTCCATCGAAGGATCAATTTCGAAAGCATGACCTAATCCTTGCAGCTCTTCTTTCATAAAAGCATTTTTAGCAAAGGCTTCATTGATAAACTGACTTGCTAAGACAGTGTGGGCATTTTCAAATGCATCTGCGGTTGTAAGATAATTATCTTCTCCGGTATTTATGGTAATGTTTGCATATGCACTAATAATTCGAGAAAAATATTGATCAATAAATGTCCTTTTCATATTAATATCTCTAAATAAAATACCATATAATGAATCGTTCAACATCATATCAAGACGTTCTAAGGCTCCCATTGCTGCAATTTCCGGCATACAAAGGCCACTTGCATAATTAACAAGATGAATATAACGTTCTTCCTCTTCACTCACTTGATCTAAAGCTTCTCGCATAATTTTAAAGTTTTGTTGAGTAGCATACGTTCCGCCAAACCCTTCTGTTGTAGGCCCATACGGAACAAAATCTAACAAACTTTGTCCAGTTGTTCTAATAACAGCAATAACATCAGCACCTTGTCTAGCGGCAGCTTTTGCTTGAGTTACATCTTCATATATATTCCCAGTTGCAACGATTACATATAACAAGGGTCCTTGTTTATCACCAAATTGTTTTTTATAACTATCACGTTTATTTTTTTGGTTTGTTATTTGTTTTAGTGAATTAGAAAAATAAGGTTGTAATACTTCTCTTATTGTTGATTTATCTAGTTTAGGATAACTTGTAATATCAATCGAATTTTTATCAATTTTTTCAACCAGTTCATCAAGTGATAAATTGGTTGCTTTTAGTGCGCTTGCTAAATAAAATGCAACACCATCTTTAAGACATTCTTTATTTTTTAAATCATCAATTATTACATTTGGATAAGGAATATCAATAGAATTAACTCCATCAACTCCAAGCAATCGTAAAATAGTGCGTTCTACACTCACGGTTGAGTGTTTATCAATAAATAATTGAATTTGATTAGCAATTGATTTTGCCTTAGTGCGTGATGCAGTTATTACTGGTTCTTTTAATGTTAGTTTCATAAACTCACTCCAAATCTTTTAACACATTAATAATTGGTATGTTACACTTATTTTTAAGTGCTATGATAAATTGTTGTTCATCATAAAAATATCCTTTTTTAGTTGTCGGATTAACAGTAATCAAAACAAGTTCTATTGGATTCAATACATAAAAATTAACGCCAATAGTTTTTAAGTGATGGTAGTAACTATCCTTTAATAAAAGATGTGTTGCATCTTTAATTAAAAGATCAAGTGTTTCAAACTTATGACGGCTCTCAATAAGCATTTGAGCAATTTTATCATTCAAAGCGCCTTTTAAAAAAAGGGTTTTAGTTGTATTAGATATATGTTTTTTTAACCCTTGCGGATTTGAGAGTAAATCCCCATTTAATACTGTTTTTTTATGTGATACATCAACTATATAATTCACTGATGAATCCAAATTATTAATCGGATATTTAGGTAACATAAGTTGTCTAGAAAGGGTAGTTGTATGTAATACAGTACTAGACATGCTTCTAGCATAACTAGCACCAGTTGCTAAAATAACTGCATCGGCTAGTTTTGTTGAAGCACTTGATTTTCTAAATAATGCACCATCAATAACGATATATGTTGGTCTATAATCTAATAATTTTCTTTTCAACTTGATGAGTTGATTTTTTAAAGACGGACCAGCTAGTAAAATCGTTCCTTCTTGGGTTATTTTAACAATTACAATAACACCTAGCGGACTATTGATAGCTGTTTTTTCTAATATAGTATATGAGCACGTAGTTATCTCAAGTGCTTCTATTGCCGTCGCAATAATCATACCTGGATAAACTGTTATTTTAGGTTTTTTAAAAGAATAAATAGTATCTTTTTCTTCCCCATCTAAGCCGATGGATGTTAAAGCGATGGTCGTTGATTTATTTTCTTTGATTAGTCTATTTAAGGTGGTTGTTTTCCCAGCGTTTTTTACGGTTCCTATGATACTAATTGTTTGATAATCTTTAATAAACGTTGATAAATTAATTAGCGTCTCCTATGCTTTCTTTGATTATTAAATTGATCAAGTTTACCACTATGATTAATAGCTGTATCAATTTTACCTTCTTTAACTGCAATACAATCATCACAATTACATTCATTATCATAAGAAGTTGGTCCGTAATAGGTAGTAATCATTCCTTCATAATTTCTTAGAATTGTTTTACCTGGTGCTTGAGAAATGATATAATTCGGCATAACTGGAATTTTACCACCACCACCTGGTGCATCTACAACAAATGTTGGAACTGCAATACCACTTATATGACCTCTTAAGCCTTCTATAATTTCTATACCTTTAGATACTGGGGTTCTAAAGTGTGCAATACCTTCCGCTAAATCACATTGATAAATATAATAAGGTCTAACACGTAATTGAATTAATCGTTTAACAAGTTTTTTCATCACATTCACACAATCATTTACACCTTTTAAAAGCACACTTTGATTCCCAAGTGGAATTCCTGCGTTCGCTAATTTATCCAACGCTGTTTTTGCTTCAGGTGTTAGTTCTTTTGAATGATTATAATGGGTGTTAACCCAAATTGGATGATATTTTTTCAATATATTTACTAAACCAGTTGTGATGCGCTGTGGCATAACAACTGGTGTACGGCTTCCTAAACGTATCACACCAACATGCTCAATTTTTCTAAGTTCTTTGATAATGTATTCAAGTCGTTCATCGCTAACTAACAACGCATCTCCACCTGATAATAATACATCATTAATCTCGGTGTGCTCTTTGATATAATCTAGTGCTTTTTCGATATTTTGATTAGATTGATTGGTATCTTTTTGACCCGCGAATCGACGTCTTGTGCAATGTCTGCAATACATACTACACATATCAGAAATTAGAAATAGTACGCGGTCTGGATAACGATGTGTCAGTCCTGGTGCCACTTGATCCGCCTCTTCTGCTAGGGGATCTTTATCTTCATGTAAACTCACATGAAATTCATTAATCATTGGCACTGATTGAAGTCGAATTGGATCATGCTTTTTATCTGGATTGATTAAAGTTAAATAATAGGGCGTAATTGCCATACGGAATTTTTTCAATACCTGTGATATATGGTCTTTTTCATCACGCGTTAATTGTATATAATTATTTAAATCATCAGCTGTTTGAATACGATTTTTTACTTGCCAATGCCAATCATTCCATTCTGTGATTGTTACATTGGGAAAATACTTCTGTCTTCGCTCTAAATGCTTTGTATATAGTTTTACACTCATTAAATCAGTCCTTAAATATATTTTTTTTCAAATAACGATTTTATTTTAGGTGAGTTTTCAAGTAAATCTAATGTTATCTGACTATGGTTTTTAGTAAATCCATTACCAATAATTAGTGTCACATCTTTGCCAACACCTTCTGCTCCTAAAGCAGCTTTAGTAAATGAAGTAGCCATACTAAAAAAGTAAACAACCCCTTCATCTTTAGCAATTAATATAGAGGACATCTCAGTATTGTCAATATTTACAACGTTTATTACAACATCACAAAGATTAGGGTTTGTTGCTTCAACTTTATCGTAAAGTCCTAAAGAATCAAGCGCATCTGCAAGGATTATTTCATCACAAAGTTCTAACTCTTGAAGTAAATTAAGTTGTTGTTGTTCGTTAACTATTCCAATAACTTTTCCCGTGTCACCGACATTACTCATTGCTTGTTTACATGCTAAAATACCGCTTTTTCCAGCAGCTCCAATGATGGCAACGGTATCACCTTTTTTAACTAATTTTTTTACTTGTGCTGGTGCACCAGCAACATCAAGCGCAGCAAGGACCACATTTTCATTTAAGTGTTTGGGAATTCTTGCATAAATACCACTTTCAAAAAGAATTGCCTGACCTTCTATTTTTACTTGATCGTTATTTAAATTTACACTCGTAATTTTTTCAATGTGAAGGGGTGTTAATGATAAAGAAACGAGCGTTGCTATTTTCTCACCACTGGATAGTGTTTGATTGGGGAAACTTTTTCCAACTTCTTTTACACTCCCAATTAACATGCCTCCACTACCAGTAACCGGATTTTGCATTTTTCCGCTTTCATTTACTATTTCTATAATCATTTGTTTGATTTTTGAAATATCATATTGACACGCTTTTTTTATTTGTGAAAACGAGGCACTATCTATATTAAGTGTATCGACTTCAATCAGTAACTCATTATCATAGATTCTCATTGTGTTATCAATTTTAGTAGCAGCTTGTGGCAATACACCTCTTGGATGAATGACACGGCTTGTTCCAAATTTAGTTAATTTCATATGAATTCTCCTAACTTAAGTATTTTTCTTGCATCATTAGGTGATGCTATTTTTCGATTGTATTTTTTGGCTATTTTAACAACTTTTTTAACAAGGTCTTTATTTCCTTTGGCTTTTTTATGTTTTTCAATATATATGTTATCTTCAAGTCCAACTCGGACATGACCACCATGCTTAATGGCTAATTCTGCAAGTGGAAACTCATATTTTCCAATCCCTGCAACACTATAGGTTGCAGTGCTGGGAATAGAGTCTTTTAAGAAAAAGAAATCTCTTTCCAACCCAGTTTGTCCACCATCAACACCCAAAACAAAACTAAAATGCATTGGGTCTTTAATGTGTCCTCCTTTATGTAATCTTAAAACTTGGTCGACATGCATTTTTCCAAAACATTCTAATTCTGGTTTAATTTGTTTGTTATAGATTTTTTTTGCAAAGTATTTGATTTGTTTTTTGCTATTAATAAATGTTTCATCCTCACCAAAATTCACACTTCCACAATCGAGCGTACACATCTCAGGATTAAGTTTTATAGGTGAAAGACGTTCGTCATCACTCATTCCGACTGCACCACCTGTTGAAGGTTGTATGATAACATCAGGACATACCTTTTTAATTGCTTTCATAGCTTCATTAAATCTAGAAACAGCTTGTGTGGGGGTACCATCATCTTCACGGACATGAAGATGGATAATACTAGCACCCGCATTTACCACTTCTTTTGCTTCTCTTGTGAGTTCTTTGATTGTATAAGGAACAAATACATTATGTTCTTTCATAACTTCTGCGCCGCAAATAGCTGCGGTTATAATGAGTTTATCCATTAGAACGTTGTTTGTCCTTAGGAACAATGCACGTTCCAATGGCTTTTGCAACCAATATTTTTTCTTGTAATAAATCACACGCCGAATCAGAAATATCTGTTCGTGGTGATATTACTTTATATGCTTCAAAAGCCATTTTACGTGAAGTGGTCCCTTGTTCAATGATTTTTCCAGTAACTTCAATATACTCTCCTGCATATAACGGTGCTAGAAAGTCTACTGTCTCATATGCTCTAAATAGTCCTTCATCACCATCATTTCTAATTAATAACTCTGTTGCAACGTCTCCAAATAACTGCAAAGTAAAAGCGCCATCAACTAAGTTACCGCCATAATGTGCGTGTGTTGTATTCAGTCTCATTCTAATCATTGCTTTCATTTAATATACCACCATTTCTTTTGGATTATGAATGATTAAATCAGCTTCTGTTGCTGCTTTAATTTCTTCAATCGTAAAATCTTTGTTATATTCTAATAAATATAGCTTTTGATCTTTAATTTCAAATACACCCATCTCTGTAATGATTTTATTTACTTGATTTTTTGCCGTGAGAGGAAGCGTACATCTTTTTAAAATTTTTGTTTTTCCTCTATTCATATGTGTCATCGCAATAATAACCTCTTTAGCCCCCATAACAAGATCCATTGCTCCCCCCATACCTGGAACTAATTTACCTGGAATAATCCAATTAGCAAGTGATCCTGTTTCATCAACTTGTAAGCTACCAAGGACAGTTTTATCAACATGACCCCCACGTATAATAGCAAATGATGTGGCAGAATCAAAATACATCCCTCCAGTTTTAAGTGTTACCGGTTGGCCACCCGCATTTGTGATGTCTTTATCTAGTGTCGTTTCATCTGGTTTTGGTCCGAGTCCAATAAGACCATTTTCACTTTGGAGATAAATTGTAATATCTTCAGGAATATAATTAGCAACTAATGTTGGAAGACCAATACCTAAATTAACAACATCGCCATCTGTAAATTCTCTGGCAACACGTTTTGCGATAAACTCTTTTTTCTCTTGTCTAGTCACTGTCTTCCTCCTTAATGACATAATCTACAAATATATGTGGTGTATGAACACATTCAGGATCGAGCTGTTGTACCATGTGTCTAGCTTGTGCAATAACTTTGTCTGCGGCCATTGCCATAACTGGATTAAAGTTTCGCGTTGTAGCACGATACATTGTATTACCATATTGATCAATTTTATTACCATAAATAATTGCTAGATCTGCTCTAATAGGTGTTTCTAAAATATATGACTGATTATTAACGTTGATTATTTGTTTGTTTTTTTCTACAATCGTATTGATACCTGTTTGTGTTAAAATTCCGCCAAGTCCAGAACCACCAGCACGAATTCTTTCAGCCAGTGTTCCTTGGGGAATTAATTCAACATCCATTTCTTGTGAACTCATTAACTTCCCAGCATATGGATTTAAGCCAATATGACTTGCTACTAACTTTTTAACTTGGTTGTTTTTAATGAGTTTCCCTACACCTTGTTCTTCAAAACCTGAATCATTACAATAAATTGTTAAATCTTTGACATTTGATTTAACAATTTCATCAATGATTAATTCTGGTGTACCAACACACATGAAGCCACCAACTAAAATACTCATACCATCATGCAAATGCTCTTCTAACGCATTTAATTTTAATTGTTTAACCATTAATCTCACGCTCTTTAGGAGGCATAACGATTGCCTCTCCAGTGATAACTTTTTCATTTCTTTGATTGGTTGCAATTGTTTCTAAGTTAATGCGGTTTTTCTTTATATCAATTTGTTTAACAGTAATTGTTGCAGTTATTTCATCATCAAAATAAACCGGTTTAAGAAACGTTAAAGTTTGATTAACATAAATGCTTCCTTTACCTGGTAAATCCATGCCAATTAATTTAGAGAACAATGAACCAATATACATGCCGTGACTAATACGTTTATTAAACATCGTTTTTTTCGCATACTCCGCGTCAAAATGGGCAGGATTAAAATCGTTAATAAGAGCGCCAAATTGTTCTACATCATTTTTTGTTATATGCTTTTTTCGAAATACACTTTGTCCTACTTTTAACTCATCAATTGTGAAACCTAATTTCATTGTTCCTCCTCCAATAATAAAAGCCGTTTATGCAAAATGCATAGACAGCTCACCATTAAATGACAATATATAAAGCGTTCCTTTATATATCAAGAATATATATTGACGTATATATTCTTTCGGCTTTTATTTCCTTCAACTACTTTCCTTGTCAGGTTTTAAAATAGTCTACCAAATAAAAGCTCCTCTGTTTATTTTCTTTTTTAACACACTCATTATAAATCATTGATGTAAGCGCTGTCAATGTTTATTGTGAAATTCTTTTGAAATATTCATTATTTATTTTTTTTTATTATTATAGTATAATAAAAAAGAAGTACTTTTTAACTTTTTTTAAAATGTGTTATAAGTGAAATTTTTTGTTTAATCATTTTTAATATAATGATTGTGAGGTATAAAATGCATAGAAATTCATTGTTTTCATTTATTGTTGGTATAGTTATTCTATCCTTTATTTTTGGTAATGGAATGTTTTATTTTTCTCCTATAATTATTATTATTGTTGTTTTTTGGCTTGTTAACAAGCTCAATAAAACACATAGAAGATCTGATGATAATTATAAAAGACGTACTCTTGAAAATAATCCGTTCGATAATGAAGAAAAATATAAAG
Organism: Candidatus Izemoplasma sp.; assembly: GCA_021736205.1. Lineage (GTDB taxonomy): Bacteria > Bacillota_I > Bacilli_A > Izemoplasmatales > Izemoplasmataceae > JAIPGF01. Next base: position 28,892 of record JAIPGF010000013.1, on the reverse strand, counting down.
ATTTTGGAAATATCTATTCTACTAAGGAAAAAGAACGCTCATTAAAGTGTGATTATTGTGGACATATGAATAAAAGTGATGTAGAACGATGTGAAAATTGTAAAGCACTAATTCAACTTCAATAAAAAATGTCAACCTCAAATTGAGGTTGACATTTTTTATTGAATAGTTAATTTGAAAGTCTTTTTAAAGTTGTTGGATTTAACAGTTATTTCTCCTGACCCTTTTTCGTTGATTGTTTTAACATAAAATGCAGTTGATCCACCTATGAGTGATAAGGTAGTTGGTCCAATTAATTCAAGTGGTCCAGTAATCTGAACTATGATAACTTCGGTTGAATAAGTTAATAGTTGTTTATTGTTATCTAAATGTTTAACAACGACTCTCGTAACGTCATAGGTATCGGAATTTTTAAGTGTTTTAACGTCTGGTTCAACCACTAAGTGTGTCGTTTTAAAAGGACCTCTTTTTTGTGTGAGTATTAGTTCTTTATTTTTATATGCTTTAAATGTATAAGTGAGTGATTCTAAGCCCCACTTACCAACATACTTTTCATAAAGTTTAGCAGCTTCATCTTTTTTTATTTTATATTTAAACATGATATATGCCATTTTTATTTTATCAAATAGTTTTAAATTTAAGCCACTTTTCATAATGTTTAGTAATATTTGTTTAACAATGTCTGAATCTTTCTCTGAGAAGGATTCATTTTCATGGATTAAATTCCCAATAAAATCATCGATGATAATTGGAGGATGTGGCAAGAAGGCATAATTTTTATTATTAGTTGGAAAAAACTTTCCAATGAAATCATCGTTTATATAAAACGCTATATAATCTGCATTTGTTAACACAAAAACTTCTTTAATCTCACTAGCTTCATAGTCGCCGATTTGTAAACTAGATGCCACATGCATAAAAGGGTTTTTATTTTGTTGTGATGCATAAGCACTAGCTGCATCTTTATGTAATCTGAACATATCAAGCACACCATGATAACAAATACGGTCACCACTTCCAAAGTCTTTATGGGTATTATAATCTGCAAAACACCAGCCAATTGCACCAGATATATCTGGCTGTTTATATGAGTCATTTTGCACTTTTAAGTGTCTTTTCAATTGAGCTAATCGATGTGTTTCATCATCATATTTTTTCGTTGGATACATATGACCATTATATTCAGTTACTAAATATGGTACATCTTTTTTTGTGATGTTTAATTTTGATTCTAATCCATCATTATCGCCCCGGTGATGAAAATCGTTATACGTATAAACATCTTCTAATAATTCACTATCTTTAAAATTACGTACGCCGCCTGTTGGACGTGATGCATCTAATTTTTTAGCTAAATAATTTGTTTTTGTATAAAACGCGTGATTATCAGGTGATTCATTGATTCGAACACCCCAGATAAAAATAGCTGGGTGGTTAAAATCTTGAAGAATCATTTCTCTTAGATTATTAAGCGCGATTTTTTGCCATTCTTCATTGCCTATATGTTGCCATCCAGGAAGTTCAGAGAAAACAAGTAATCCAATTTCATCACACCGATCCAAAAAGTGTTTACTCGGTGGATAATGTGAACTTCTTACAACATTACATCCCAACTCATATTTTAAAATATCTGCATCCTTACGTTGGATACGTTTTGGCATTGCATATCCGACATAGGGATAAGATTGGTGACGATTTAGCCCTCGTAATTTTATCTTTTGGCCATTTAGAAAAAGCCCCTCTTTCTCATAATTAATCTCTCTGTTGGCAAACCTAGAGGTATAACTAAGTATATTATCGATATAGATATTCAATGTGTAAAGCACGGGATTATCAAATGTCCAAGGCTTTAATTCAATTACTTTTTTAATACTGAAATCGGTCTTTGATACTCCTTTAAATTTTTTAATTATTTCAGTATCTCGTTTTATTTCATATATTAACTCAACGTTTTTGTTGGTTTTATTCTCTAAATATGTCCTGATATTTATTTTTTTATTCATACAATATACCGTTGCATTTTTAACATAATCATAAGGTTTTTCTTCTACATAAACTTCACGATAAATTCCACCATATGTTAAATAATCAACAACAAATCCATAAGGGGGAACATTGTTAGATTCTCTTGAATCTACTTTGACAAAAATAGTGTTTTTTCCATTTTTAATCTGTGAGGTTATATCAAACTCAAAATGGGTATAGCCCCCTTTATGCTGTCCAATAGACTGCTCATTAACAAACACTTCTGCTTGATTCATTACCCCATCAAAATTCAAAATATAACTTTTATCCTTATCTTTATCAATCTCAACTATCTTTTGGTAGCTGCTAATAAATTGGTATAGCTTTTCGTTGAAATGATTAAATGGTAAAGAGATATTCGTGTGGGGGATATTTACAATTTCCTCATAGTCAAACGATTTAATATAAGACGTTTTAAATGATGGCGCATACTGCCAATCAAAGTTAAGATGGTGTATTTTCATCCTTGTCACCTCGTTGTTTTAACTCTTCTACCATTTGATTATAATAAACTTCATCAATGATATGTTTTTTATTAAAAATATATTGTCCAATCAGCAAACCAAATATTGGAAGAATAAACATCATAATGTTCATTCCTTGAAGTGTAAATGCGGACTGTGTAAATTGTTCTGTTGTCCCATCTGCATGTTCTAAGGATGGCACAAAATTGATAATTCCGAGTCCAATTCCAATGACACCTAAACTTAGTCCCATTGCCATTTTCACAATGAATGTTTGAACACTAAAAACCAAACTTTCACTTCGTTTATGGTTTTTATATTCTCCATATTCAACTGTATCACTTAAAAGAACCGTTTGTAAGACCATGAAAAGTCCTTGTCCTAAAAATACAAAACTTGCAAAAACAAACAATAGTAGGACGATTGAGTCAAAGATAAAGGCATTACCAAACAATAATAAAAATCCAATAAGTTGCAGAACAATTGCGATGTTATATATTTGTTTACGTGTAAACTTATTTGAAAATAAGGGGTAAATCACACTTCCAATTACTTGAAGAATTCCCCCAAGTGCTATAAATACAAAAAATAAGTCTTCATTACCAATAGCATACGTAATATAGTAAATAGCCATTCCACTTGTAATATATAATGTGAAGTTAATGATTAATATCACTATCATAACAACTAGTAATTGATCATTTTGTTTTAATAATGTAAACATTTCTTTTAATGATTTATTATCATAAACCGTAATTTTTTCTTTAACATTCGTTACAGTTATCAGTTCACAAATTATAAACACAATTGCCACAATGACTGCTAAATAAAATAATCCTTGAATTTTATCTGAATTATTATTACCTCCACCTAGTAATTTTGCAATAGAAATATATCCACCTGCAATAATAAAATACCCAACTGATGTAAATAACCGTGTTAAAACACTAACACTTTCTCGTTCTTTTTGACTTCTAGAAAGGGTTGGAATCAATGACCAAAAGGGAATATCCATTAACGTATAACTCATTCCCCAAAGTGTATAAAGTGTTGTTATATAAACAAGTTGCCTAGTTGAATTAGTATCAAAGTTCGGATTTAGAAACAACAATATTACAATAATTGCATTAATGATTGTTCCAGTTAGAATCCAAGGACGAAATTTTCCCCATCTTGTTTTTGTTTTATCTACAATTGTTCCCATTATAGGATCATTAACGGCATCCCAAATTCTTACAACCATCATCATAACACCTAAAAATGCTGGATTAATTCCTAAAAGATCATTAAAATAAAACATCATAATTGTACTCATTGCAAACATCATGTCTTTACCAAATCCACCAATTGCAAATGATAGTTTAGTTTTTGTTTTTACGTTCTCCATCGTCATCTCCTTCAATAATAAATAATCTGCTTCCATAATCTTCTAATAACATTGTATGTTCATTATAGCCTGTTGAGGTAAATGTATGATTTAATAATAAATCATAATCATAACGTGTTTTTGAGAATCGTTTATATATATCATTATGCTTTTGTTTATATTTGTTTGCTAAAATATTATACAAAAATCCGTTCACTTTTAGATTAAATGGAAGAACATGGTTTACTAAAGAACCTAGTGTCCTTATAGTTAAAAACTGTTCTCTATTTTTTAATATATATTTCCCTTTTTTTAGATGCGATATCCTTACTTCTCGTTGTGCAGGATTGGGCTCGAATTTTTCTTGAAAATATAGCATGATAGAATTATCTTTTAGCATATTTGTCACAGACCAAATTGTTATATTAGAGTTTTTAGACTCTTTTAAAATAGAATAATTGCCATATTGAAATAATTGTCGATGTTTCTTATAAAATGCAATTTGTTTTTTAATTATATCTGTTTCAAATTTGGTCATTTTGGTAATATCGAGTTCATAGCCTAAAACGCCAAAACTGGCCACATTAAATCTGCTTTCAATTGGTATATGCCTTAAGGTTTGATGATTAACAAAAGAACTCACATGGTTTGAAATAGTACTGAGTGGGTATAATAAACTAGTTCCTTCTTGAATAGCAAGTCTAGCGTACGTATCAGTATTATCACTGGTCCAAGTCTGTGGCATGTAATAAAGCATACCTAAATCAAATCTATTACCTCCACTACTACAAGATTCAAATAGAATTTGGGGGAACGCTTCTTTAAGATAATTTAATAATTTATATAATCCTAAGACATAATAGTAGTTAAAAACACTTTGTTTATTACTGTTAGTTGTAGACGTATGTAAGTCTGTTAAGTTTCGATTCATATCCCATTTGACATAAGAAATATTATGGGCAGAAAATAACTGATACAGTTTTTCTTTTAGATACGTAATGACATCATCATTCGTCAGATCTAACACCATTTGATTTCGTCCAATAGCAGGTTCTCTATTGGGAAGTTTGATGGCCCAATTTGGGTGGGTTCTATATAACTCTGATTTTTCTGAAATCATTTCTGGCTCAACCCATATACCAAAAGATAATCCTAATTTTTCAACTTTTTTGATGAATGGAGAAAGACCTTTTTTAAACCTTTTAGGATCTACTTGCCAATCGCCTAGAGAAGATGTATCATCAAATCTTCCCTTAAACCATCCATCATCAAGACAAATTGTCTCAATCCCTAATTTTTTTGCTTTTTTGGCGATGGCTAGTAGCTTTTTTTCGTTAAAATCAAAGTAAGTAGCTTCCCAATTGTTAATGACAATAGGTCGATCTTTATGTCTTTGATACTTAGAAATTAATGTATTGTTAATTGCATCATGAAATTGATTAATTAATGTGTTAATTCCTTGATTAGAGTAATTCAAAATGACCTCTGGGGTGATGAATTCCTCGTTAGGTTTTAGAGCAACTTTAAAATTAAATGAATTAATCCCCATCGTTAAATGTAAAAGATTATGGTTGGTTAACTCTGCGTTGATTTCAAAGTCGCCAGAATAAACAAGTCCCATTGCATAACATGATCCATAATCATAAGTTGTCTGTGGTTCTTTTATGAGGATAAATGGATTATGGTTTGAACTACTTACGCCTTTTTTGGAGTCAATTTTAAAAACACCCGGAACTAATTTAAATGTCGTTTGATGACGTTCACGGATCCATGCTCCATCTAATTTTGTCACATGATATTCTTTATTTAATAAATCAAGTTGCATACTATGCGCTCGAGTAAGATTTATTGGTTGGTTCGTGTGATTTATATATTTAATATTTTTTACAATAACATTTTCAGTTAATGGTGAAATATATAAGTAGGCATAAAAATCATAGACAGTATCCTTTAATTTTATTAAAAGCGTTTCTTGTTTATCTGTGTATGGAAGATTTTTAAGTGTATAATCAGATAAAATCTCATAGGAATCAAAAACGAAATCAAGCGTTGTTGTTTCATCTTGAAATTCAACTGTTACAGTTGGTTCTTTAAAATCCCCTTTTCCAAATGTGGTCAGTTCTTTGGGTATATGTTGTAACATATATCCTTTAGCATCTTTTGCATATGATACTTCATTTCCACCTTCAAATTCATAACGTTTTTTCATAGATAATATATGCTCATAATCAGGAAGTTTAACGCCATAATAAAGAAACTCTAAGTGATTATACTCATTAATATGAATCACATAATCATAATGTGGTGTTCCAATAATAAATACTTTTTTATCTTTTAGATATTGAATCATATAATCACACCTTAAAATTTAAATAGCGTTTTTTCATAATATGTATCGCCAGGTCGCAGTATACTATTATTTTGTCCTTTAATATTAATGCCATTGGGTGCATGTTGTGTTTCAAAACACACGCCCATATGAGGTATTTGTTTTTTATCAAATAATAAATCATGTTTGTTTGGATTATTATGCGTATAACAGACAACACACTCATAGGTTGTATAGATTTCTAATTTTCGACCAGAGACCTCATCATATAAGTAAACTTGACGGTCATTAAAGTTAACAGTATCTAATAAAAGTGGTTCATCGATACCTTTGGTTGGTGTTTTTTCAATTCCTTCAAAGAAATTGTCTTTTATTTGTTTTTTTGTTTTGAAATCTAATTTAGTTTGAATGTTTGATGTTACTTTCTCAGGTACAAAGTGTTTATCAAGTGCTAGATGTTTTGAAGAATTTATTTGTAAATAATGGTCTAAAATGGGACGTTTTAAATTCCCACTTAAATTAAAATAAGCATGATTAGTCATATTAAGTAATGTGGGTTTATCTGTTTGACCTATAAATTCAATTAACAAACTCTGGTTTTTGACTGTATAAACAATTTTTATCTCTTTGTTACCAGGAAAGTTTTGTTCTTTTGCATGTAATGTAAAAGTTACACGCGTATAACTGGGTGTATCATGAATATCATAATCAAATACTTGAAAAGAAAAAGCATCACTACCAGAATGAAGATTTGAGTTGTTTTCAAAGTTTTTTTCTACTTGATAGGTTGTATCATCAATCATAAATTTTCCATCTTTGATTCGCCCACTATTAGGTCCAATTGTTGCGTTTAAATAGGCATCATTTTCAATATAAGAATCAAGTGAATCATACGCCATCAAAATCGTTTCATATTTTCCTGTTTTATCTTTTGTAAAAATGCTCATGATTGTTGCACCATAATCCATAAACGTTACTTTGATACCAGATTGTCGTACTTCGATGAAGGTAAATGGTTGATTTTCAACAGTATAATGATTAATTTTATACATAGTAAACCTCCTTAAAGAATTTTTTAAAGGCACTTTGTCCTTCTTCTGTCTGTTTAAATACACCAGAATCTTCAATGCATTTCACAAATTTTTTTGCAACTTCATGATTAATAAACGTCTCTAAATTTTGATTTGTATACTGTGTTTTTAGCACCTCAGTCCACTTACGATGTTGATCTAATGATTTAGGTAGTGGTGTTTGGTCTTTAAGATATTGTTTAATATGGGGAAGTTCTGTTTTTAATCTAGCTGGTAGAACAGCCAGCCCCATAACTTCAATTAATCCGATGTTTTCTTTTTTGATATGATGATTTTCCGGGTGTGGATGAAAAATACCCAAGGGATATTTTTCAGATGTTTTATTGTTTCTTAATGTCATATCTAAAATATATGTATCATCTTTTTTTCTTGCGATAGGTGTAATAGCATTATGCGGTGTATCATTTGTTTTAGCATAGATATTTAAATCTGGATTGGAATAATTTTGCCATTTTTCAAACAAATTCATTGCTGCCTTTGTCAGTGTTTCTTTATTGTCAGATGATAAACGAATAACACTAAGCGGCCAGTATAAAAGGTCGTATTTAATATTATTTTTAGTATATGATTCTACTATTTTAGCATCTTCTATCGGGAATTTAGCGTGACCACCTTGATAGTGTTCGTGTGCCAAAATACTTCCTCCAACAATTGGTAATCCTGCATTAGACCCTAAAAAGTAATGTGGAAATTGATCTAAAAAATCAAATAGTCGTTTGAATGTCTTAATTGATACATTCATTGGAATGTGATTTTCATGGAATACAATGCAATGTTCGTTGTAATAGACATATGGAGAATATTGTAAATTAAAGGGCTCGTTATTTAATGATACCGGAATAACGCGGTGAGAAGTTCTTCCTACTAATGTTGTTTCTCCATTGTATCCAACATTTTCTTTACATAATAAACATTTAGGATAATCAGAGGATTGCTTATCTTTTTGATCAATGATATCTTGGGGGTCTTTCTCTGGCTTTGATAAATTAATTGTTATTTTGATGGTTCCATAAGCAGTTTCAGAAGAATATTGAATATTTTTAGATGTTCTACTTGTTTTTATATAGTTTGATTTTTTTGAAAAACGATAGAAAAAGTCTGTCGCTTCTTTAGGACTATGTGATTTTAACAATTCAAATTGTTTATTTAATGTTGAAGGACGGGGAAGTAATTGATCCATTATTTTTGCTTCAAATATATCCCGACGTTTAGTTGTATCAGGGGAAAACAACTTTTTCTTACTCGCAAAGTCAAGTAGTGGCGTTAATAAAGGAGCTGGATTGTCTGGGATATTATATGTTTTTATGTTGGGTGTTTCATAAGTCGATATACTAAGCAAATCACACAGTTTGTTAATGACATAAATACGGTCTTCTTTTTCTAATAAATTATTACTTAACCCATAGTGATATAAGTGTTCGATTGCTTGGTAAATTGATTTCATTTTTTAAACCCCTCCTTGTGAGACTGATGGAACAACCAGGCTGATTTTATAATAGATTCTATGGTTGTATAGTGTCTTTTCCAATTTAAAATTTTTTCAGCTTTTTTACTAGAAGCAATTAGTTTAGCGGGATCTCCTTCTCTTCTAGGTGCCATCTCTGATGGAATGGGATGCCCAGTTACATTTCTTGCGGCTTTAATCATTTCAAGTACACTATACCCAGAGCCACTTCCTAAATTAAAGTAGTCGTTTTTATTTGTTTTTATTAAATGTTTCAGGGCTAATACATGTGCCTCTATTAAATCTTCTACATGGATATAATCGCGAATACATGTGCCATCTTTTGTATCATAATCATTTCCGAAAATATAGATTTTTTCACGTTGTTCAAGGGGAACTTGCAAGATGAGTGGAATAAGGTGGGTTTCAGGATTGTGACTTTCTCCAATGGTGCTAGAATGATGGGCTCCTGCCACATTAAAATAACGTAAACTAATAAAGTTTAAATCATGAGCTTGACTTGTCCATTCCATCATTTTTTCCATCGCTAATTTTGTTTCACCATATGTATTTTCAGGAGATTCTTGCATGGTTTCTGTGATTGGCATAATATCTTTGTCCCCATACACTGCAGCAGTTGAACTAAACACGATGTATTTTGTTTTTGCCTCAACCATTGCCGTTAATAAGTTCTTAGTCCCTGTTAGATTATTATCATAATAGTTTAGGGGTTTTTGCATACTTTCTGAGACAATACTAAACGCAGCAAAGTGTATAACCGCATCAATTCGTTCTTTTAAAAGAATCTTTTTAATAGTTTTCGTATCTTTTATATCTTCATTATAAAAGATAGCGCGATCATCAATAGCTGTTTCATATCCTGTACTTAAATTATCAATAACGACAATGTTTTCTCCCTTATCAAGTAACATTTTCGTAGCGTGTGATCCAATATATCCAGCACCACCTGTAATTAAAATATTCATGATAACCTCCTTATTATTTTGGGTTCTATCCCTAATTTTGTTTTGAAAATATCTGTTGTTTTATTTGTTTTTAATTTATAGTGTTTTTTTATATGTGCCAATGTTTGTTTTAATGTGTTATCTGTTTTCATTAAGGCGATTACACATCCACCAAATCCAGCGCCTGTTAAACGCGAACCAATCGCACCATTTTCATTGAACAAATGCGTTAGTGTGTTTAATTCATATGAACTCACATCGTATAATGTATCTAAGGAATTATGAGACGCAGTTAATAGTTCGCCAAAACGTATGATATCTTGACTTTTTAAAGCTTTAACAGCCTCTTTAACTCGTTGATTCTCCATAACCACATGTTTAACACGTTTATATAATATCGTATCTTCTAATAGCGTTTTTATGTTAGGTAAATCACTTTTGTTTAAATCTGTCAATCTATCGATGGATAAATATGTTTTACTAATTATTTTTAATGCTGTTTGGCACTCTTCAACACGTTCATTATACGCAGAGTTTGCTAAAGTTCTTTCCTTGTTTGAGTTAGCGATAATTAATGTGTACTGTCCTAAATTAATGGGCACATATTCAACGTTTAATGTTGTGGTATTGAGATAAGTTCCTTGGTTATTTTTAGACATATAACAGGCGAATTGATCCATAATACCGGAGTTTACATGCATATAATCATTTTCAACACGTTTTGTTAGTTTAATTAATTCAATACGGGATAATTTAAAATCGAATTGATCACAAAGTGCCAAACCTAATACTAGTTGGAGCGATGCACTTGATGATAATCCTGCACCGGTTGGCAATGTGCCATAAACAACAATGTTTAATCCGTTTTTTGGACGGTAATTTAACTTTAATAATTCTGCAAGTACTCCTGTAAAAAAATTAGCCCAACCGCGTTTATAATCGTACGTCAAATTATCTAACGTTACTTTTATTATACCAGTATCACTATAATTTTCACTGACTAGGTGAAATGTTTGATCTTCTCTTGGGCTTAAAAGAACATATGTGCCCAAATCAATCGATGTTGGTAAAACTCGTCCCCCATGGTAATCAATATGTTCACCAATTAAATTTACTCTTCCAGGAACAAAATATTCCGTAACATCACTTGTGAGAAATTGTGATGATTGATACATTTCTTTTAGTTTTTTCAAAGTCATAAAATCACCCTCACTTAACAAAACTTTTTCGAATAACAAACTCAGTCGGAATAACTTTTCGAACCGGAATAGTTCTTCCTTCGATAATCTCTATTAAACTTAAAAGTGCTTGCTCTCCCATGAATTCTGTATGTACGCGAATAGTTGATAATGGAGGAAAGGTATATTCACTCGTGGGATTATCATTAAATCCTATTAAAGCAATTTCCTGTGGTATCTTTAATTTAGACTCATGAATAGCCTTAAGAACACCGAGTGCAATTGAATCATTTGCACAAAAATAAACATCCGCGTGATTGTTTGTTTGAAGAATATTTTTCATTATCTTATAACCAGATTCCTTAGTAAACGTTCCGACATGAATAAATGTTTTATCTAACAATCCTTTTTGAAATAAAAATTCCCTAAAAACTAATTCACGACGTTCTCCAAGTTTAATTGTCTTAGAAATAGTTTCCTGTCCACCTATATATCCAATATTTTTATACCCTTTATCTATAACAGCTTGTAGTAATTTTCGAACAGCTTTATTAAAATCAATTACAACACTATCATATTTAGATGCATCAGGCGTTGAATCAACAAATACTAATTTAGGTGTTACTTTTTCAAATTGTTTTATTTCTGCAGTCGAAAATTTCCCAATACATACCATGCCATCGATGACAGAAAGATTGGAAAAATCATAATTACCATCTTCTTTATAAAACAATGAGACTTCAATATTAGATTTTGCAGCAAGTTTTTCAATCCCTCTTCTAATTGAAATATAATAAGGATCATCTAGTTCTTCTTTAAATTCATAATAGTGTACCATTGCAATTTTTACTGAATTTTTAGTCACTATACTTGTTCGTTGTCTAGGTGTTTTGTAATTTAACTCAGAAGCAGTTTCAATTATGTTTTTCCTCACTTTATCACTTACTTTAAGGGATTTATCATAATTTAAAACACGTGATACAGTTGTAATTGATACGCCCACTTTTTGAGCTATCTCTTTTAAAGTTGCCATTTTTTCACCTCAATTAAAACATCTCTAGTAAAATTATACTATAATTTTACTAGAGATGAAAGTTTTATTTGTAATTTGATGTGTCAATGGTAATTTCTTTATTTAAAACCTTTTTGAATCCTTTAAATATCTTTCTAGTTACTTTTGCATCTTCAAGGGCATTATGATTTTGTGATTCATCATGCTCCTTGTATAAATCAAGTGCATTGAATAATCCTATATCATTTTTTAGATGAAAATAATTTTTATGAAGTTTTAATAAGTTAATATACCTCGTTTTTAGTCTTAAAGAAGGTTTATCATTAATATTATATGATCGTTTCAATGATAAGAAATCATTTTTACCCCACACAATAATTGCGGGATTATATTGATGGATAATTTTTTTAAATTTATTATAAAAAGAATTGTAGTCAACACCATTATCAACATCGTTTTGATTAAGTTGCAAAAATTTAAGCGTTCTTTTTGTCAACTTTTTGTGTCTTGTAGGCTTAATATTGTCTTCATATTCATATACAATATTTCCCTCTTTGTCCTCAAGTATCATCCCAACTTGAATAATTTCTTGAATGAAATTTTTATCTTTGTAATAGGGATGCATTGATAGTTCCAAGTCTAAAAATAATTTATATTCAAGATTATTAAACAGTTCTTTTAAACCACTCTTAACTTTATTGTAGTCATAATAAATGATGTTTTTTCTATAGCGAAGCGCCATTATCTTAGTAAAATGGTGAATTGTTTTTACTTTGTAGTGCTTGTAATAGGTTGTTTGGTTTTTAGTGGTGAATTGTACGAAACGTTCTTTGTATAAATAACGACTCATTTTTCGATATAAAGAGCGTTGCATATAATAAAATTTTATCCTTTTGCCAACTTTTAAACCAATAATTCTATTGGTGTTATCAATATAGCGTATTCTACCTGAAATTATATTTGTCATGTTATCACCTTTAGTCATTTTTTAATGCCTTTATTAAATTCTTAGCTGCCTTTTCTGTAATACCTAGTTCTTTTAATTCTTCAAGTGATGCTAATTTAATTTTATTAACAGACTTGTATTTTTTCAATAGTTTTTCTTTAGATACTTTCCCAATTCCTTGAATAGCGTCTAATTTTGTATTAAAAATACCTTTTGATCTAACATTTCTATGATAATTGATTGCAAATCTATGTGCTTCATCTTGAATTCTTGCGAGTAAATGAAATTCATTTGATGTTTTTTTGAGTGGAACTTGCGTGAAGTCTGATTTTAATAAAAAGCTTGTATTATGGTTGTCATCTTTAACAAGTCCGGCAAGTGGAATTTTTAGATCAAGTGAATTTAATATTTCTTTAGCTGCATTGATTTGTTGTTTTCCACCATCGACTAAAATAAGACCTGGTTTTTCTAAATCTTCAAGTAAAACTCTTTGGTAGCGTCTATAGAGAACTTCTTTCATACTATGGTAATCTGAACGATTTCCATCCTTTGTTTTGATACGATATTTTCGATAGTGTTTTTTAGAAGGTTTTCCGTTAATATAGACAACCATACTACTAACTGCATCGTTCCCAAAAAGGTTAGAATTATCAAATGCATCAATTCGGTAAGGGGGTGATATCGCAAGTAAATCTCCAATTTTTTCAACTGAATTAATGGTGCGATCTAGTTCTCTTTTCAATTTAGATTGTGTTCTAGTTAATGCGTCCTTGGCATTTAATATTGCTAAATTCAATAGTTTGTATTTATCTCCACGTTGTGGCTGATGGATTTTCGTATTTAAAAAGTCTTCTAAGTTAGATTTATCGAAGTCAAACGGCAGAAAAATTTCTCGAGGAATCTTTTCTTTTTTATAAAAGTTGGCTATATAATCTTCAATCGCTGTTTCAGCGTTGGTGTAATACTCAAAAAAATCTTGATGCCTTGCTGAAATTTTTCCGTTTCGAATAAAGAATATTTCAATACTAACAAACTCTTCACTATAATGATATCCAACAACATCCCGATCTAATAAGTCGTTTAAATTAATTTTTTGATTAGCTGTAGTTGTTTTTATGTGTTCGATTGACTTTTTATATTCCTGAGCTCTTTCAAACTCTAAATTTTTACTTGCTTCATACATCAATGTTTCTAATTTAGTAATTGTGCCTTTTATATCCCCTTTTAAGAATTTTTTTATATCTTGTTTTATTTTCTTATATTGTTTTTGTGACACTGGTTTAATACACGGTCCTAAACATTGTTTCATGTGATAATAAAGACATTCTTGTTTAGGCAACTTTTCACATTTTCTTAAGGGATATAGTTTGTTAATTATTCGCAAAGTATCTCTGGCTGCTGTGACATTTGGATAAGGACCAAATAGATATTTTGATTTCTTTTTTACATCTCGTGTAATAATAACTTTGGGGTGTGTTTCTTCAGTAATTTTTATATAAGGATATGTTTTATCATCTTTCAGTTGAGTATTATAACGTGGATTATATTTCTTAATTAAGTTTAGTTCTAATAATAAGGCATCTAATTCAGAGTTGGTAATGATATATTCAATGTCAGCAATATGCATAACAAGTCGCGTTGTTTTGGCATTGTGACTCCCAACAAAATAAGACGAAACTCTGTTTTTAAGGTTTTTAGCCTTTCCAACATAAATTATTTTTCCGTCCACGTTTAAAAACTGATATGATCCCGGTTGTTTAGGAATATTTTTTATTTTTTTATTTAAATTCATAGTCGCCTCTAGACAATTGAACGTTTCTCAAAAAGTGCTTTATATATGCTTCTAATAGAATATAAATAAATTCTTGCTAGTTCTTTTGGCGATTCTTTTTTACCTTCTTTATGCCAGTTTGCAACAAGATACCACACAGAACTTGCAATAATTTGAAATATATATGTCTCGTTTGAATCTATGTTTTTAATTAACTTATAAAACTTGCGATGATAGTAATTAATAATCTCAAGTAACCCATCAATCATTAGCTTTTCTAAGTCAGCCTTAATTATAGTATTAATGATTTTTTCTTCTTTGTCAATACGTGTGAAAAAAGCATACACCAATACACGCTCATCAAGGGGTCTTCTTTTTTTATAATATGTTGTCATTTCATCATAGAAAGAATTGAAAAACTCAGTCACTTTAATTGTAATAACTTCTTTTTTATCAGTATAATTTCGATAAAAGGTCGCGCGAGAAATTCCAGCCTTTTCAATCAATTCTGTAACACTAATTGCATCAAAATCTTTTTTCTCCATTAACATACTTAACGCTTCGAATGTCCAACGTCTTGTGTTTTGGATCCGTTTATCAACATTTTGTTTAGTATACATATTCGCCCTCCTTGTATCAATTCTTTTTTAAATATTTAATTTTAAGTATTTTTATTATATCATAGAAGTATATATGAAACAAATGTTTCAGATAGGAGTTGGCTATGAAACGTTTAATTGAAAATATTTTTAGATATAAGAATATTGTCTTTTTACTAAGTTTTTTAATTGTGGGATTGGGAATCTTTTCTTTCATTAGAATTCCCAAACAAGATATGCCAGAAATTGATGCACCTTACGTGATTGTAACAATGACAACAACCTTTGACGCACAAAAAAATGATCGCTTAATTGTTACTCCACTTGTCAGCAATATAAATAAATTAAAAGACGTTAATGAAATTAAATCGTATGTGAATGATTATTATATCTATCTCATTGTGCTTTTTTCATATGATAGTGAAGATTTAGAACTCCGTAAAAAAACTGCTGTTTCTAAAATTGAGGAATATTCAAAAAATGCCGATATATTATCTTTAGAAATTACCAGTTCAATAAATCAACCACACGTTGTTTATTCATTATACAATTCTAATTTATCACATGAGGAATTAATTGCAGAAAGTAAGTTATTTGAACTGGCATTATTAGAAGAAGATTATATAAAAAATGTCAAAACACATATGTCATATAATCAAATTATTAAAATTGAGTTAGACATTAACGCTTTAACGTCAAATCATCTTTCTTTATCCGATATTAGTAATGCGATTAAAGCATCTTTTTCTAGTGTCCCAGGTGGTATTATACACGAGGAAAATGAATCTATCTATGTCTTTTTTGAACAAGACACAGAATCTATCTCTTCTTTAGAAAATACTGTGTTACCTGGTGGTGTCCTCTTAAAAGATATTGCATCACTTAATTACACAAAAGACTCATTAAAAGAGTATACCTATAATGGGAAAGAAGCATTATTTGTTAGTGTCTTTTTTGAAGAAAATATTGACTTTACAAAAGTAGATAATAACATACAAACTCTTAAAAATGATTTTGTAACAACAAAAAATATTACTATTGAAGAAATAGTTTTCATGCCTGATTATGTCTCTTCACAACTTAATCAAGTATATTTCAGTCTGTTTCTTGCAGTTATAATTATTTTTATTATATTAGCTGTTGGTCTGGGAATAAGAGAAAGCTTACTTGTTATTTTGGTTGTTCCTGTCATTGTGTTTGGTACACTTTATACACTATATCTTTCAGACAATCAACTTCATAAACTTACCATTGTTGGAATTATTGTTGCTATAGGGATGATTGTTGATAATAGTATCGTGATAACTGAAGGAATAAAACGCAAGGTTGATGAAGGATTCACAAAAATTGAAGCCGCAAAAGAATCAATTAATGAATACTTTAAACCCATTTTATCTTCGACACTTACAACATTATTTGCCTTTTTCATTCTTGTTTTATTACCTGGTTATTTAGGGCTTGTTGTTAGCAGCATGCCATTAACTGTTATGATTATGATTAGCATTAGTTTTATTTTAAGTATGACACTCAGCCCACTATTAGGTGCGATGTTCATTAAGAAAACACCTCTAAATAAGCAAAATAAAAAAATAAAGAAAGATGTAAGTTCATTTTTAATTAAGCGACCAATCATCAATCTATTTATTATACTTCTTTTTGTTGGATTCAGTGGTTTTTTAGTAAATAAAATGACAGTTAATTTATACCCAGCAGACGAACGAAATGTTCTTTATATTGATTACTATGATCCACAAGAAACATTACCAAGTACATATGAAGCCCACAACAAAATAAAGCAAATTTTAGAAAATAACCAATCTATTGAAAATTATTCTTCAAGTATTAATGGTGATTTGTTTTATTTTCATTATAGTGTGAAATCATTACAAGATACGTCATTTTTAGGTAGATTCTTTGTGACGATAAAAACAACTGAGGATATGAAACAAGTACAAGCCAATTTAGCAAAAGAATTAGATCAACTATCATCCGTTGTAACAGATATAAATCCCATTGTATTGAGTCCCCCTAATGCACCAATAGAAATAGAAGTTACTAGTTCTTCTTTGGCTGATTTAAACGCATTTAAAGGACCATTTTTAATTCAGTTAGAGCAAAAAGATATTCTGAGTACCTATTCTATTGAAGACCACACTATCAGTAAAAAATACATAATTGATATACTAGGTAACAATGTGTTATATGGGATTCCTGATAGTTTAATCAAACAAAAAATTTCATACGTTTTAAATGGTATGACCATCAATTTGGATTCTTTTGATGCGCCTATTCAACTTATGGTAACCTTGCCTGAAATTGAAACAATTAAGTCAATTGAAATTTATTCTGAAGTAGATCAAACATATCATTTACTTGGGGAATTTATTTCAATTGAGGAGATGTTTGGTTATACCAGAATCAATAAATTAAATAATGATTATGTCTTTCTAATACGCGGTGATTTTAAAGACAGTAAATCTATTTGGAGTATCCAACAAGAAATAGACTCTATTATGGAAGAACTTGACGACTCTAATATTAGAGTAAATTATGGCGGTGAACTTGAAATGTTTACCGAAATTAAAAACGACCTCATCTTTTCAATTATTATTATTCTAATTTTGATGTTTATCGTTCTTTATATACAATTTAATAACTTTCTAGACCCCCTAATAATCTTAGTTACAATCCCGCTTGCCTTTAGTGGTAGTATCTATGCCCTTTTCTTAATCGGACACCAAATTACAGCAACGAGTTTGATTGGATTAATTAGTTTGATAGGAATAGTTGTGAATATAGGAATTTTATTAATTGAGTATATTGAAAAACATAAAGAAGACTATTCTGTCAAAAAAGCTTGTGTCAAAGCAATGCAAGCAAGAATACGTCCAATTCTTTTAACTGGTGGTACAACTATATTAGGTATGATTCCTCTAGCACTATTTGGTGGCGACTTTTTCCGACCATTTGCCATCACATTTATAGGCGGAATGGTTGTTTGTATTAGCCTTGGTTTTATCCTTATTCCGAGTTTATATTTTATTCTGAAAAAAAGATAGTTTTTTAGTTTATTTCTTTCTGTTAAGTGGTATAATAATATACTGTGAGTTGGTGAAAGCAATGAGTAAAGACGACAGAAAGAGATATTTAATACTAAAAGATCCAAATATTATTAAAGGGCTATTTATTTTAGCTCTCCCTTTAATGTTAAATAATTTAGCTAAAACATTACATGATTTAATTGATATGTTTTTTGTTTCCAAAATCCCAGGTTTTTCTGATGATGCGGTAGCTAGTATAAACGTTACTTTTTCCACAACATTTACCTTTATCGCTCTTGGTATGGGATTGATGGTTGCCGGAACAACACTGATTAGTCAATATTATGGATCTAATCAATTTGAAGAAGCAAGAAAATATGCCACGCAACTAATAGTTATTACATTTTTACTTGGTGTGGTGTTAAATATAGTTTCATTTTTCTTATCCCCCCATATCATGAGATGGATGGGGAATGATGGGTTTACACTCGTTAATAGTTCTGCCTATCTACGCATTCGATCCTTTGAACTCCCCTTCTTGTTTATGTTCTTTGGATATACTGCTGTTAGACAAGCAAGTGGCGACACTGTAACACCTGTACTTCTTGGTGTTACAGCTATGATTATAAACAGTATTCTTTCTCCAATACTTATTACTGTATTTGGATTAGGTGTTCCGGGAGCAGCGTATGCAACTGTTGCAGCAAATGTGTTAATTATGCCTTTTGGGATTTATAAATTAACCCATGTAAAAGAAGGAATTTCAATATCGTTTAAGTATTTTAAAATTATTCCCCATGTTATAAAAGACATTATTACAATGGCAATCCCAGCCTCGTTCGGACAAGCTTTCACAGCCATTGGTTTTACTGTATTAACTTTTTTTATTCGATCATACGGGGTAGAAACAACGGCTGCATTTGGTATCGGAAATAGAATTACAAGTATGTTCTTGCATCCAGTAATGGCAATTGGTGGTATTATGGCTGCTTATATTGGACAAAATATCGGAAACTTAAATGAAGATCGAGCTTACAATACATTTAGAAAAGGACTTATTTTATCAATTGGATTAATGAGTTTTGGAAGTTTAATTGGTCTTGCTTTAAGAAAACCGATAGGACGCCTGTTCTTAGAAGATGGAACAGCAGCGTTTGAGCTTGCAACAACATATATGTTCTACTTATTCTTAGCCTTACCTTTAATGGCAGTGTTCCAATCTTTAATTGGTGTTTTCAATGGGACTGGTCGTACTGATTTAACGTTTTGGCTTGGTGTTACCAGGTTGTGGTTTATCAGACTCCCACTCATTGTTTTCTTTAAATATTTTACTGATTTAGGAAGTAGTGGTATTTGGTTTGCTATCATTACAAGTAATATAATCATTTCAATTATTGGATTTATTCTGTTTAGGGGGGTTTCTTTTAAACCTAAAATTGATGTGGATAAAAAATTACGGACTAAACTTGTTGATGCGTAAACAAAAGAGAAAGGAAATATCCTTTCTCTTTTTTTAATTGGTTTATTAGTGTAATAATCTTAAAAAAAATGGAACACCAAATGGTGTTCCATATATTATTATTCATCTTCTGGTAATACTTCTTTTAGTCCTTCTGTAATCCTATTTCCTCGATCCAAAGACTTATCATATTTAAATCGAAATTCAGGAACTTTTCGGATTTTGACACGTTGTGCCATTAGTGTTTTAACAAATTTTCTAGACCTTAATAATGCTTGATAAGATTCTTCTTTTGTTGTGTCATCTCCTAAAATAGTGTAATAAATAGTGAGGTAACTTAAATCCTTCGTTAAATCAACAGCGGTAATTGTTAAAAATCCTAAGTTATCATCTTTTACTTCGCGACGATAAATTTCACTTAAAGTTCGTTGGATAGTTGTTTGTAAGTGTTCTATTTTATTGCTCATTGACGAGGTATTTCCTTTTCAATAGATGCTTCAATGACATCTCCAACTTTAATGTCATTAAATTTATCAATTCTAATACCGCATTCAAATCCTTCACGAACACTTTTTACATCATCTTTAAATCGTTTAAGAGATGCCATTTCGCCTTCAAAAACAACAACTCCATCTCTTAAAACACGAACGAGAGAATCTCTGTTGATAACACCGTTTGTTACGTAGCATCCACCAATTGTTCCAAGTTTAGAAACTTTGAATATATCTCTAACTTCTGCTTCTCCAGTAACAACTTCTTCAAAAATAGGATCAAGCATACCAGTTAATGCCATCTTGATTTCTTCTAAAGCTTTATAAATAATGTTATATAATCGTATGTCAACACCTTTTTCTTTTGCTGTATCTCTTACAGCTGCATTAGGTCTAACATTAAATCCAATAATAATTGCACCTGATGCATAAGCTAAGGTTACATCAGTCTCTGAGATGGTACCAACACTTGCTCTTATTACATCAATGGTTGTACCTTCAACTTCTATTTTCTCAAGCGAAGCCTTCAATGCTTCAATAGAACCATGTGTGTCACCTTTAATAATAATACGTAATTCTTTTAAATCCTCATCTTTAAAGGAATCAAATAAAGCATCTAAAGTAACGGCTTGATTAACACCTTTTTCATCTTGCCATGTTCTATGTGTACGTTTTTCTGATACTTGACGAGCTTGTTTTTCATCTTCAAAAACCATAAATGAGTCACCAGCAAGTGGCACTTCATGAAGTCCTGTGATTTCGGCAGCTTTTGATGGTGGCACTGTTTCTAAGGTTTCACCCGTTTCATCTTCCATTGCACGTACTTTTCCATACGTATCGCCAGCAACTAAAATGTCGCCAACTTTTAATGTTCCATTTTTAACAAGCAATGTTGCGACAGGTCCGCGTCCTTTATCAAGTTCTGACTCAATAACAATCCCACTAGCTAATCGGTTAGGATTGGCTTTGAATTGTTCAATTTCAGCTGTTAATTGAATCATTTCAAGCAAGTTTTCAACACCTTCACCAGTTAATGCTGAGATATTACAGAATATGGTGTCTCCGCCCCAGTCTTCACTAAGTAAATTATATTCTGAGAGCTGTTGCATCACACGTTCTGTATTTGCCCCTGGCATATCAATTTTATTTACTGCAACAATAATTGGTACTTCTGCGGCTTTTGCATGATCAATTGCTTCTATGGTTTGTGGCATTACACCATCATCGGCAGCGACCATTAAAATTGTTATATCAGTTGCTTTAGCACCACGGGCACGCATTTCAGTAAAGGCAGCATGACCAGGTGTATCAATAAAGGTAATTTTTTTACCGTTTTTAATAACTTGGTATGCACCAATATGTTGTGTAATTCCACCAGCTTCTCCAGCAGTGACAGTTGTATTTCTTATGGTATCTAGAAGTGTTGTTTTCCCATGATCAACATGGCCCATTATCGTTACGACAGGTGGGCGTTCTTCTAGATCTTCTTCATCCTCATCGATTTTAATTTCATCAAATCGGGTAACATCTGTTACTTGTTTGTCCGCTACAGTATACTCAAATTCAAGTGCTAATAGTTCAATTGTTTCACGATCAATTGATTGGGTTTTACTCGCCATAACACCGAGTCCCATTAACTTTTTAATAACCTCTGTTACTGCTACTTCAAATCCGTCAGCAACATCTTGAACGGTCATACCTTCTTCATAATATAAGGTATTTTCCTTAGTAGTTTCTTGTTCTGTAGGGATATTTGATTTTCTTTCGTCTTGTTTTTTGATGTTTTTAGCCATCAAAAATCACCTCTTTATATGTATGATTTAAATGTTTTGATAAATCCTTTATTAATAATAAGGATTACTTTTATATTTTTCTTTCCAATTGCGTTTGATAATTCTTTAGTTGTGTATGCATCAATCACTAAATGATGATATGTATCAGCTTTGTTAGAAATTTTCTTCGAAATATTTTCACCAGCATCATTTGCTAAGAAAATTAATCCGTCTTCTGAACTAATTTTATCAAATAATTGCTCTCCTATAAAGATATTTCCTGAACGATTAGCTAATCCTAATAAGTTTAGTGTCTTATTCATCGTCTTCTAAATCTAAACGGCGGTATCTGATACCTTCTTCTTTACATTGAGAAATTGACTTAATTTCAATTTTCCAACCGCTTGATTGTGCAGCTAGTTTTGCGTTTTGTCCGCCAGATCCTATGGCAGATGTTAAATCTTTATCTTTAACAACACAAAGTGCAAAGTTACGTTTTTTATCCGGATTAACAGCAATAATTTTTGCAGGCTCCAAGGCATTTAATACAAGATTTATTGGATCTTTAGACCATTCATATATATCTATCTTTTCCCCTTCGAGTGACGCAAGTACTTCTTTTATTCTTGCCCCTTTGTATCCAACAACACTTCCCACAGGATCAACATTTTCATCATGCGAATATACAGCTACTTTACAACGATCTCCAGCATCACGTGCAATTCCCATAATTTCTACAGTACCATCTTGAATCTCTGGAGTAACCTGCTCAATTAAACGTTTTACTAAGTTTTTATCTTGACGTGATACAAATATTTTAGGGCCTTTTGTTGTCATTTCAACTTTTGTAATGTAAACACGAATACGTGCGCCTTCATAAATATCATCAGATTTTAATAATTCTTTTCTTGGTAAACTTGTTTCTACGTTTTGTCCAAGGTCTAGCGTAACAAACCCACGATTAATTGAAATAACTTCTGTATTAATCATTTCGCCTTCTTTATTTTTAAAGATTTCATATGAACGTTCACGTTCTAACTGTTTTAAACCTTGTGTTAAAATTTGTTTTGCACTTGAAACAGCAATACGACCGAAATCTTTTGGGGTTTCTTTAACTTTTAAATAATCTCCAACTTTAATCCGTTTACGAGATTCTTTAGCTTCTTCTAAACTAATTTCACCTGGATTCTCTACTTCATCTACGACAAGCATATCAGCAACTAATGATATTTCATTTTTGTCTTCGTTAAATTCTATTCTTGCATTATCTTTTGTTTGATGTTCTTTTTTATAGGCATTTAATATTCCACGACCCATAATATCTAAGATTTTTTCTTTTTCAATTCCTTTATCTCTTGCGAGAACATCTAATGCGCGGAAAAAGTCTTTACTAATCATACTTATTACCTCCTATAAACTAATAACTAGATGAATTTCTTGAACATCTATATCATTAACATCTACTTCTTTTTGATTTTTAAGTTTTAATTTAAAACGACTTTCATTAAATGATAACAGTTTCCCTGTAAAGTGTTGATCAAGTGTTTTAATAAATACATCCTTATTGATGGCTTTTTTGATTTCCTCAACTGTTCTTAATTCACGTTCAGCTCCTGCACTAGTCACTTCTAACATATACGGATGATCAAATGGATCTAAATCGTCTAATAAAGGATTGAGTGCTTTACTTACAATAACCGTGTCATCTAATGTGACTGGTGAATCTCCATATATTCTAACACTTAGGAAATCATCATTTCCCTGTTTATCAAAATGAATCTCATAGAGATCGTATCCAAGTTCTTCTACTTGTTTTTTTATCGCTTCATATAGTTTTTTATCTTGTAATTTTTTCATATTAACACCTTCTTTTCATAGAAAAGAGCGGGTGTCGACCCACTCTTCTAACTCATATGCATTAGTATTGTATCACACCTGTTTTTAAAAGGCAAGTCATTACTATTATAAAGCCTACATCGTTAGATTTACTTTAACTATTTATCCATAAATCAGTTCATATATAGGTAATTTTTTTATTAATTTGTTAGTCATTGGTTAATTTGCTAGATGATGCATAATAATACTCCCTGCGACTGCCGCATTTAAACTTTCTGTTTGTTTCATTTTAATTGTTGTATCAAAGTCAGAAAGACTGATGATATTAGATGAAATCCCACTACCTTCATTTCCAATTATTAAACCAATTTTCTCTTTTTTTGGTATATCATTTAAAGGTTTACCAGATAGTGAGGTACTGACATAAAAATACTCACTATGATTTTGAATGAACGTCGTGAGTGACTCTTTAATAATAGAGACTTTAAATATGCCACCTTGTGTGCTTCTCAGTACTTTGTCATTATATGGATCAACTGATTCATCAAGTACAATGGTATCAAACCCAAAGGCAATACAACTTCTAATGAGTGTTCCTAAATTCCCTGGGTCTTGTAAGTTATCAAGTAACAATACTCTTTTAGAAAGTTTTTTTGTGTCTGTTTTTTCACAAACACAAACGATCCCTTGGGGATTTTTTGTGTTTGTTAATTTTTTTAAAATTTCTTCTGTAACAAAAAAGACATTATCATTTTTAATGGTCTCATCAATCGTATAAATTCTCTTGATTACACCATATTTTTTCGCTTCTTCATACAGGTGATATCCTTCTACTAAAAAAAGATTTAATGAATCTCGGTATTTTTTATTATTTAATTTTGCATCCTCAATAATTTTCTGGTTTTTCAAACTCCTTATTTTCATATCATCGCCTCTACTAAAAAAATACCATTTTTACATAAAAATAGCAATATTTACATTCAAAAGAAAAAGAACCAAGTATAAGAAATTCTTAATTTAGTTCTTTTTTTTCAATAAATATTATTTAGTTGTATCGCCGTTCCATCCTTGAATACCATCTGTTAAATTGTAGACTTCCACAAATCCAAGTTCAACAAATATTTCTGAAGCATCAACACTTCTATTGCCACTATTACACATAATTACAGTAGGAATTGTTGAATCTAATTTATCTAACATAGAATAATCAGTTCTAAATAGATAATAATCTTTATTAATATTAAACCCAGGAATATGTTCATCATAGTACTCTTCTTGTGTTCTAACATCCACAAATTGGTACGTTTCATCAGATGCAAGTATTTCATTTAATTCAGCATTAGATATATTCGTGTATTCTTTGTTACCACATGCACTCATTGTTATCACCAAGACAATCAACAATACTGTAAGGATTATTTTTTTCATTTTTTCCACCTCAGTATTAGTATACAAAATTTTTAATTCGTATGCAAAATATATGTTTTAATTATTCAAAGCTTCTTTGACAGTAACTCCCTCAAGTGCAAGTTTAATAGGTGAATCAGGTGTTATTTCAATGGTGTTAACACGCTTAATGGTTGATTCAATAAGTGACATGTAATCAAATTTTTGTTCAAATTTATCACACATAAAATATTTAGGTTTGGTTGTCGGATTGTTAGGAACATAAACCGTACAACAATCAGCAAATGGTCTGATAGATATATCATAAGTATCTATTTCTGATGCGATTTTAATAATATCTTGTTTATCATAAAAACTGAGTGGACGTAAGGCTGTTAGTTTAATAACCTCTGTTACTGAATTAATACTCTCTAACGTTTGAGATGCTACTTGTCCGACACTATCGCCATTAATTAAAACCTGACAATCATTATCTTTAGCAATACGTTCGGCAATACGGTACATCATACGTCTCATAATTGTTATATTATAGCGACTAGAGACATGTTCTAATAATGCTTGATGCATATCTTTAAATGGGACAAGATGCAGTCTAATCGTATTTTCAGGGGCATATTGACTAAGCTTTTTGGTCAAATCCACTACTTTCTGAGCAGATTCAATACTTGTTAAGGGCGTACTTTCAAAATGAATTGCATCAATTTCGACTCCTTGTTTCATTGCCAAATAACCAGCAACTGGAGAATCAATTCCACCACTTAATAAAAGTAATCCTTTTCCAGCTATACCAACAGGAAATCCACCCATACCGGCTATTTTTTTACAATAAATATAGGTACCATTTCGTCTGATTTCTATATCGAGTGTTAATTCTGGATTGTGTACATCAACATTTAATAAATTGGTGCGACTAAGAATATATGGAGCAACTTCTTGTGATGTCTCTAAACTAGTTAAAGGAAAGCGTTTATCTGCACGTTTTGTCTCAACTTTAAACGTTACTTCTTTATCATCTAATTCAGACTGAACTATTTCATTTGCAACTTGCTTAATCTTATCTAAGTCCTGTGTGGTTTTAGATACCTTTGAAAAACTTAACAGACCAGATACTCTTTTTAATGAAGCGATAACCTCATCTGGATCTGCTCCGTTTAATAATATATATAACCTGTCATGATGTCTTTCATATTTAACCGACTCATTATATACTTTTTCTCGAATGAGTTTGTTTGCTTTTTTGACAAAAGACTTCTTATTTTTACCTTTTAATGTTAAATCTCCATATCTAACTAATATTCTTTCATACATAAAATCACTCCTAGCAGAATAATAATAACATAATTGATTGCTTTTTTTAAAACTTTCTTTTAAAATTTAACTAGGTGATAAAATGTTTCAAACAGTAAAGACATCAAATAATAAGGAAGAAAATTACGAACTCTTGTTGAATTCAATTAAAGGATTCTTAAGCAAACAAGATACCTTCATCACAACACTCAGCAATCTAAGTGCTATTTTAAACTATTTTCTAACAGATATCAACTGGGTTGGTTTTTATCTATATGATGGTAAAAATCTTACTTTAGGCCCTTTTCAAGGATTGCCGGCCTGTACAATGATCAAGATGAAAACAGGCGTGTGTGGCAAAGCAGCTAGTTCACGTAAGTCACTCATTGTGAAAGATGTTGATGATTTTCAAGACCATATCGCATGTGATTCAGCAAGTAAATCTGAGATTGTCATTCCAATCATCAAAAATGACACGTTAATTGGTGTATTAGATATTGATTCGCCAGTAAAAAATAATTTTGATGTGATTGATAAATTATACTTAGAAAAAGTAATAGCGAAATTGGTTGACATTTTAGACTAATTTCTATATAATATTATCTGCGCATGTGTAATAATGGCAGCTAAATAATTGAGTTATTAACTGCTGAATGTTCCGTACAGGGTTATTAGTAGTCTCTGCTGACGAGGTGAACCTATTAAAACATTCTGATTAATAAATCTTTATTACTCACGTAAAAAATAAAAAGAAGGAGGAATACATATGGCACGTTATACAGGACCTAAATGGAAAATTGCTCGTCGTTTAAAATACTCGATAAGTCAAACTGGTAAAGAATTAGGTAAAAGACCTTATCCACCAGGACAACATGGACAACGCCGTCGTAAGTTCAGCCAATATGGTTTACAATTAGCTGAAAAACAAAAAGTACGTTATACTTACGGTCTAAATGAGAAACAATTTAGAAAAACATTTAATGAAGCTAAAAAATTAGATGGTAAACATGGTGTTAACTTTTTAGTTCTACTAGAATCTCGTTTAGATAACTTAGTTTATCGCGCAGGATTCGCATCAACTCGCAGACAATCACGACAAATGGTTGGTCATGGACATGTTAAAGTTGATGGAAAAAAAGTAGATATACCATCATATCGCGTTGAACCAGGTCAAGTTATTTCATTAAAAGATAAAGCTGAAAAATTTGAATTTGTGCAAGCATCATTAGAAAACACAAGTCATCGTCCAGAATTTGTAAGTTACGATGAAAATAAATTAGAAGCTACTTACATACGTTTCCCTGAACGCCCAGAGATATTATCTGAAATTCAGGAAAATCTTATTGTTGAATATTACAACAGATAAGCACAACTAAAACATTTAAAAAGGAATCCAAGTGGATTCCTTTTTTTGTTTATTGTTTGTTTGAATTAGGTGATTTAAAAAGAGCTTTTTTATTCGTAAAAACTAAAAATCCTAACACAGATAAAATCAATATTAAATAAACAATAACTCCTTCTATCTCTTCTATAATATAGAAAATGCCAACAGCAAAATTAGCACTTGCATGGAAATATAGTGCACTACTAATTCTGTTATTTGATTTAATATATAAAATTGTAATGATTATAGACAGTAATGTTGTATTAAAAAGATAAGGTAAAAAAGGTAAGGGTGCTTGTGAACTTCCCGGAATGAAAAACGCAGGAAGATGCCAAAAAGACCATATTAAACCAATGATTATAGCAGCAATCATTGGCGAAAGACTTTTCATAAGTTCTGGCAAAGCATATCCTCTCCACCCAATCTCTTCAGCTAATGGTCCCCCTAAAAATAAAATGAATATATACATTATAGGAATCATATAAGGGTCTTCTAAAGCGGAGAGTGTATAAGACACATCAAATACAGTCGATGTTAGTAAGTATGTGATTAAAAAAAGTAGTGGCATAAGTAAAAACGCTAAAAAATAATTACATTTAGTCCAAGGTAGAACAAATGTATTTTTCAGAATCTCTTTAATAGATCTATGGTTATATTTAACTAAAAAAAACATTCCAACAAAACTAGGCCCAAATGCTCCAACAATTCCAAGATATCATCGATTAAATGGTAAAGAGATGATTTCCTGAGCATCTAAAAGAGAAATTCCCCAAAAACTCCAAGTAAATAAAAAGGTGAATATGAAAAACAATACAAGTTGTTTGATATTCATATAATAATCCCTCCCAATCTTAAACAACAGTATCCCAAAAATGGAATACTGTCATTTTACTCAATTACTATTTTTACAATATCTCCGTCTGCTGATTCAACATTTACAATTTCGCCGATTGTTCCTTCTTCAATTAGTTCTAAAATCATATCAATATCTAAGTCTAATTTATCAATTTGGTCATTTTTCATAA